>JAFGLA010000057.1 GCA_016928295.1 Opitutales bacterium | reverse complement strand
CCCGCGAACCCCGGGCATACCATTGCGCTCGCAATACAAAAGCCAGTCCCGCAACGGCAAATGCTTGTACAAATACGCCACCGAACAAGCCTCCATGATACCCGCGCCACAAGTCAGCATCCAGCGCCCCGGCTCAAGAGGCTCCCCCTCCAGAGCGTGCTCCGAAGGCAGAAAACGCAGACGCCCCGTGCGATTCTCGAAAAACCACAGCGGCACAAAGCGAAACACCGCCCGCAGACGATTCGCGCCCACGCGCTCCCACACAATCTCGTGCACCGCGTAACGCTTGCCCACCGCGTCCATCATCTGCCGCGAAAGAAGGGAAAAGCCCCCCTCCTCGTTCTCATCCAAAGCGTTCACGCAACGCACATTGCGCCAGAAATACTCCAGCGCCGCCGCGTGCTCCGCCGCCCGCGGGGAATCGTCCAGCGCCAGCACATCCCAGCCGTTGCGCCCCGCGCTCAACTTGCGCTTGCCCGCCGCAGCCTGCACGATGTCGTCGCGCCGTTCGATGGCGTCCCATGCAAGGGCGGCCTCGCGCAGATAGCCGGCGTGAAAATCGTCCAGCATCCTGCTCAGCCGCTCCGGCGTCAGGTTGCGAATCGGGTCAAAGCGCGAACGCATGTGCGCCACCACCCGTTGTGTCGAAAGAATAGGTTTAGCCTCGTTCATCCTGATAGTCTCCATAAGTGTAAGTAGTTAGACCATAAACACATCCCGCGCAGGCACCCGCTCCGCGTGGACCCGCCGCCTCTCCTCGCCAAAACGCGCCGCCCTCAAGGCGAGCGCCAGCGCCCAGAAGCGGTCCGCATGGCCGAAACGCCCCCGCTCCGCAGTGAAACGCAGCGCCCCGCCGCCCGAACACTCCCGCCGCACAGAACGCAAATCCGCACGAACGCCATCGAGCGGCGGAACGCGAATGGCCCCGTTCTCGAAAGCCGCCCGCAACGGATATGCCAGCTCCTCCTTGACCGGCGCGGAAAGAGTCACCCCCTCCACGCGCCGCTCGCCGTACCGCTGCTCTGCCCGCTCCGCGAACTGCCGCCCAAGCCCCGTCTCGTCTATGCAGCAACGCTTTAGCGCAGGCAGCTCCAACAGCTCGTAAAGCCGCTCCTCCTGCGCCGAAAAGGGCGTGCGGTCCATGCAGACAAGCCGCCGCGTAAACGCGCAGCCGTTGGTCACCTCCACAAGCCAGAGCACTGTAAGGTCGCGCTCCCGCCCAAGGTCTACGCCGAGGTAGAAAGGCCCCTTGGAGCGGCGCAAATCCTCCAATGGCAAGTCCCACTCCGGCCTCGCCCCCGCCGCGGCAGCCTCAAACTCCGCAGCGCGAATCTGATCCAGCGCGATGAACGCAGCCGCATCGTCCGAAGGCACGCAGCAGTATTCCTCCAGCCAGCTCTCCTCGTCGGGGCAAGAGTCCCGCACAAACTGCAAATAACCGTCCTCGTCCATAGCCTGACGCGGATCGTCGGCAGGCAGCTTCGCCTTCAGCTTGCGCAGCAAACCCTGCTCGACCGCGTCCTGCAAAGTCACCCGATGCAGCGAAAAGCCCTTGGGGTTGCCTCCCTCGCGGGCCTCGACAATCAACTTGTTAAAGTAATTGCCGCTTCCCCTGTGCGTGGAAAGAATCTCCAAGGAGCCGCCCCATGTAATACCGGGCGCGGCGACGGCGAACAGACGGCGCGGGTCTTCATGCAGCGCAAACTCGTCGAGAATCCTCGTTCCACGCTTGCCCGCCTGAGCGTCCACACTGGAAGAAAGCGCCCGCACCGCGCAGCCGTTGTAAAAGCGCAGCTCATCGCGCCCGACGCGGGTAGAATCGAGCACCTCGTCGCCAAAGTCCCGCGCCCCCGTGTCCAGAATACGAGCCCACTTTGCGCAGTCCTCCATGAAGAGCCGCCCCTGCACCTCGTCGCGGCTTGCAACCCAGCAGTCGAGCCTGTTACCAGCCTCCGATGCTTGAGCCACAGCGCGATACGCAGCCGCCCAACTCATGCCAACCTGACGGGATTTCTCCATCAGCTTGAAGCGCGAGCAATCGCGAATCCAACGCTCCTGATAAGGCAGAAACAAGGACTCCCCACGCTGACTGTGCTCGATTATGTTCAAATGCTTGCCTCTTGGAAAAACAGACTGATTTGCCCCGTGACATGCGCCGCTTACAAGCTGCGCATCATCTCCTCGATACTGGCGCGAGTCTCCTTGCGAAGCCCCTTTGAAAGACCGCGCGAACGCACCGTTCCCGCCTTGGCAGCCTTCGAATCGGCAGCCTCACGAGTACCGAGCAGTTTTTGCAGATTCGCAACCGCCTCCTTCAGCGCCTCGTCGCTCCCGGCCTGCGAGAGCTGGTTAAGAACGCGCATCCAGGCCAGCTTGACCGCCGCCTTTTCAAGCGCGGACTGCTCCTCCTCCAAAAGCGCGAGTATGCGCAAGGTAAGCTCCCGCCCCCGCCGCATGGCTTCCACGCAGTCAATGCCATCCCCGGCACCGTCGAGGAACTTCCCATCAGAAGTTTCCTGCGCATCAGGCTCCGCAACAACGCGACGCCTCCGCACAGCACGCTTCTTAACAGAAGCGGCATCCGCAACCCGCGCATTCGACGCAGCCACAACCGCCCCGCCAAGGGCAACAGCTCTAAAGTGTGTAAAATCCATAGTATAAGTAGCTTGATAAAAGTAAGGCAGACGCTGCCTAGGCCCTGTTGGGCGCGCCCATGCGTTCGCTGATGCGGTCGATCCGCCCCACGGCCTCCGCGATGCGCCGCTCGAACATCTCCGCCTGCGCAATAAGAACCGCGATATGCTCGGCGTTGCGCCGGATAAGCTCATGCGCACTGGCAAGACCCCCGTTGATACGCTCCGCAGTGGCCTCGCGCCCCGCGCTCAAATCCCGCCGCAGCACATCCACACCCTCGCGCACCCGCTCAAGATCCGTCCGCGTGGCGTAAGTCAGCTTCGGGTCCGGCTTCTCGGTAAACATCTCCCGAATCTTGAGCGTCAGATAATACGCGCCCATCAGCGAAGAAAGCGCCATGAGCACCGTCCCCACATACTGCACGCCATCAATGGAACTCTCCGTCATATTATAGAATGATAAATTGTGATATATCGGACGCGGTCGAACCGCTGCCATAGGCACCGTTTCAAGACCGAGACGCGCGCCCCTGCATCAACCCCCGATGCACGCGCCCTTCAAGGCCAACACTTATCGCCGGATTATCCGGCATGGGCCATAAGGCCAAACGGCCCGCCCGCGTCCTTTCCATCCACTCAACAACCCCAACCATGCACTCCAAACAAAACTACTTCACAAGACTGCCCCCGAAATACAGCCCGATAATCGCGCTCAAAAGATGCGTATCAAGCGGCGTAATAACCAGTCCGCTCATCTCCTTCCACACCGTCTTGGGCGCGTCGCTGGTAAAAAAGAACAGAAAGCTGGACGCCTCGGTGTAACCGATGTGCACGGCCACGCTCGGCATGAACACCGCCACCAGCTTCGGAAACGCGATGACGAAAAACACCGCCGTCAGCGAAATCAGACGCCTCGTCCATGCAAAGCCCCGACTCTCGTACTTGCGCGCCTGCGAAACAATCTGTGCCTTGGCATTCAAAGCCTGAAGCACATAGGTGCGCTCCGCCTGCCGCGCCTTGGCCAGATTCGACATAAAGCTCAACAAACCTCCCCCGGCCGAGGAACCAAGAAGAGTGACTAATTCAAGAGGAATGGCCATTGCTGAAGTATTCTTATGTTCACCTTTTATAGGAACACCCGAGCACCTAACTCAAAGGATGTCCCGCTGACGAGGGCAAGAATACCACACAAATGGCGAACAAGAACCCTTGCGCAGGCAAAAGAAACTGCGCGTGCAACACACACTGCGCTGGCACAGGGACAACACCATGCAAAGCATATGCTGTCACGTATTCAGCCCCCAGTCAGGAATAGTCTGTGGGCGAGAAGACCTGCAAGGGCGGCATGGGCATGTTAAACGCAATTGCATACACACACGCCCAATCCGGCATCGTCACCAAACAAGCGACAAGCCCGAGCAGCAAAAAACGATAAAAACACAGGAATCGTAATCCCTGCGCCAACATAAGCCCAAACGCTCCCTAAACGGCCTCTTCTTCGGCATCAATGGACTGCTGGGCACTCTCGCGCAAAGTGCGCAAGTCCAGCTTGCCGGATGCGAGAGTCGGGATGGCATCCACCTTGCGAATACGACGCGGAATCCAAAGATTCGGCAAGCCCTCCGCAATCAACTTCGTGCGCAACTCCGTGGCATCGATGTCAAAAGACGTAAACAACACAAGACTCTCGCCCTTTGTGTTATCCCTCGCGCCCGTGACGGCGAGCATCGGAACCTCGCTATCCTCAAGATGATACGCCTGCACGATAGCCTGCTCGACCGTACCGTGCGGAACCATCTCGCCGCCGATCTTCGAGAAACGACTAATACGCCCCTCGATAAAAATGTTACCCTTCTCGTCAAAACGCGCCAAATCGCCCGTCTTGAACCAGTCGCCATCAAACGCGCGACTCGTGGACTCCATATCGCCAAGGTAGCCCTTGAAAACATTCACGCCACGAACATGCAAAACACCCGTGCGGGTAGGCTCGACGACCTCCCCCGTGGCATCATCGACGATACGCGCCTGCATACCCGGGAACAACTTGCCCGCCGTGCCGCTGAAAAGCCCCTTGCGGTGCCCCTTCGCGCTATCCAGGTCCGCGCAAACGACCGGCGAAGTCTCCGTCAAGCCGTAGCCCACAACGAAGCGAGAACCGAAAGTCTTCTCCCAAAGATCCGCGAAACCGTCCGGCGTCTTCTCCGCGCCCGCCACCGCGAACTTCAGGTTGCGCAGCATCTCCGGCTCCACCTTCTTAAAGTAAGGACGGAAAAGCGTAGGCGTGCCGATCATGACCGTGACACCCTCGTCCTGAACCGCCTGCGCATTGCGCCGAGTCTCCAAAGGATTGGGCAGACACACAGTCTTCACCACCTTCATCATCGTGTACCAAAGGTTCACGGTGAAACCGAAACTGTGGAAAGTCGGCAAATTGGCCAAAATCACCTCACCCGTCTCCAAAAGACCGGTGTCGCCAATCTGCATGCAGTTGCCGATGATGTTGCGGTGGGAAAGGGACACACCCTTTGGGTCCCCCGTCGAACCACTCGAAAAGAGAAGAGCCGCCTCGCGGTCGCCGCCATTCTGCGGCACGCCCAGCCAGCTCATGAGAAGGGACGAAGGCGTGCTAACGACAGCACCCAACCAGCCCATAATCTCGGCCTTTTTGATACTCTTTAGCGTATCGACAAAGTCCACGACATTCTCCGTCCACGGAAAATCGGGCAACTTTGAAATCATCGGACGGGCGCTCACAATATGAGTCAACCCCGCGCGCGCGATGCTGGACTCCAAAGCCTTGCGACCAATGGTGAAATTGAGATTAACCGGCACCTTGTCCGCCATGGCGATGGCCAGATTCGTCATCGAACTGGCAATGCCTG
The DNA here is from genome assembly GCA_016928295.1 of Opitutales bacterium. Lineage (GTDB taxonomy): Bacteria > Verrucomicrobiota > Verrucomicrobiia > Opitutales > Oceanipulchritudinaceae > Verruco-01. The sequence continues at coordinate 53,875 of JAFGLA010000057.1, read as the reverse complement.
AAGGGAAAACCACACCGATGCGACGCCCGGGAATCTTCTTCAACTTGCGCGAAAGCGCAATCGACGCAGCAAGAAAAAGGCCCGCCTTCATCTCCTTCCTGCCGTTGGACAGGTCCACAATAAGTGGCTCAAAAGGTTTGCGTGCCAGCGCCTTAAAGGCGAGTGAGGCTATATGCCCCTGAAGCTCAGGACGTTGCGAAAACTGCTCATAGCTGCAATCGACAACGTGGGATTGAGTTACTGCCATTGGTACGGAATTGATAAGTAGATTAATAATGATTCCCGGCCTCGAATCAAGCCTTGGTTTTGTCTCAAATACACGAAACTGTTACATAACGGTCATAAACCACACACTCGCAAAAGCGAAGGAAGGCCAGCTCTAACAACTGGTTTCGTAGCAGAAGCCAAAGCTATCAGTGATGGCCGCAATGCACTCCTCAAACAGAAAACGACACATACTCCACAATACATAAGACCAGCCAACCGGACGAAACGTTCAAAAGCCACTCTCCGGCATGACCGGACAAGACGCCACGGGGAATAATCCCCAAGAGTAAATACCCCTGCGCGCGAACCGTGGGGATTATTTCCCAATCGGACAATAAATACTTCGGACAAGGCGTTGCAGCCACGCGCAAACATACCGTTTATTATCAACAGCTTGCGAATCTTTCCATAATTGGCACAATATTGGCCCGCCACATGCAATGAACATGGCATCCCCCGGTAGAATATAACTACGAAAAACACATGAAAAACATAGTAAGAAACATTCTTATCGGAGCAGTAACCATTTCCCTATCTGCCTCTGGTGTTTACGCACAACAAGACGGCGAATGCATGGCCGGCCAGAACGACGCCATGCCGCCCCCACCCATGTGCGACATGCAAGGCCCGCACGGCCAGCAGGCAGGCTTTGGCCAAGGACAAGGCCCCATGATGCAATGCGGCCCGCAGATGAACCACAGCCCAAACATGCAAGGCCAACGGCCAATGATGCAGGGCCCCAAAGGCGGCCCAAACATGCGCGGCCCCCACATGCCCGAAGTCTTCGAAGAACGCATGGAACAACTGCGCCTTGAAAGCGCAAAAATCCGCAACGCCTGGGTGCAAGCCGTCGCCGAACGCGGAAACAAGAGCATCGAAGACACAAAGAAAGACTTTGAAAAGGCCAACGCAGCCCAAATCGAAAAGCTCAAAGCCGACTCGCTCCGCCTCAAAGAAGACATGGACGCGATACGCGAAGGACTGGACATGCCCTTCGTCCCAGGCGCAAACCGCATGAGCATGAACATGGAAAACTGCGGCCCCGACGCTGACATCGAAGGCGAATTCGCCCCCGAGGAGCTGCGCATCAAAATCGCGACAGAAATGGCCGCGGAACTCAATTCCATCAAAGGCGACATCACACCCGAGGCTCTTGAAGCCATCCGCAAAAAGGTCTTCGCCGACAACAGCGAAGCCCTGCGCTGTGCCGCACGCGACGCAGGCATGATGCGCTACGGCGCACACCTGCCCCCGCCGCCACAAATGATGCCCGAACTGGCCAGAATGCGCACGGCCATGGACGACGCACGCAAACTTTCCTTCAGCGACAGACGAGACATCCGCAGCGCCATCCGCGACGCTATGAAAATAGAGGACCGCGAAGAACGCGAAGCCGCCATTGAGGTAATCCTCAACGACCTGCACGACAAGGCAGGCCAAGCCGACACGCCTCCTCAAGCGCAAAAGCCTGCAAAGAACGCCAAAGGCGGAAAGTAAAGCGACAAAGAAAGGAAACAACTTGTCCCGCCAAAGGATGGTTTTGGGAGATACCACGCCTTTAAGCGGAAACAAAAGGGATGCGGTCATGTTGCCATGACCGCATCCTTCATGTACAAACGCCAGAACCGCCGAGAAAGACCGACAGCAGCAGAAATCAAAGTTGTTATATGTGGCCGACGTACCACATAACGTGGAACACAAAGCCACCAGCCCTGCACATAAAGACTATATCGCCCACTGGCAGCCGCATGAGTCAAATCTCCCAACAAAGGACGGAATTCCGCCGCATCCCGCGCAAGGCGCTGTTCACCGCCCTGCTCGGACTATGCGTGTTCATCGCCGTTCTGGGCAGCGTGACAGTATCCCTGCGCGCGCATCTGCGAAGCCAAATCCTCGCGCGAGACGCCGCCGTACTCAACTCGCTCGCCCTCTTTGAAGTGGAAAAAGCGGACTCGCTCGCCCTATCCTATTACGGCCTCAAGCTGGCGGACGAAGACAGCATGCTCGACGCCCTGCTCGACGTATCCCGCCTCGAAGGAGTAGTCGCATTCAGAGTGTTCGACACACAAGGCGAACTACTCGACGCGGCCCCCTCCACATTCATACGCGGCAAAGTGCGCGACGAAGACCTCGCCACACTCCGCGCCCTGAACCCCGTCAGCCGCTTCATCCCCCTTGCAGACCCCGACAGCTACTTTCTAAACAGCGAGACGGACAAAAGCCAAAACCGCCTGCCGATACTGGAAGTATTCGTCCCCGTCCACAGACGAAACAGCGAACAACTCGACGGCATAGGTCAGTATCTGCTCGACGGGACGCCCACCGCTCACGCCTTCAGGGAGCTGGACCGAAACCTCATGCGCCAGGCAGCCTGGGCACTCATGACCGCATTCATAATGGGCGGCGGCCTCATGCTCTGGGCCTTCATAAGCCTCAACAGAGGCTACCAGCTACTCTACGCCCGCACAAGGGAACTGGCCCGTGCGAACAGGGAACTAGCCCTGCGCTCCCGAGTATCTGCCATAGGTGCCGTCACGGCGAACCTCCTTCACGGGCTGAAAAACCCGCTCGCCGCCCTCAGCATGTACGTCGAAGAACGCCGCAGGACAGGAGCCGCCGAAGAAGGACTGGAAGACGCCAAGGACGCCGCAAGCCGCATGGCCAGAATGATTGAAGAAAGCGTGGCCATACTCGGGCAGGAAGACGGCGAAGAACGCTTCGACTACACCCTTGGCGAAATAAGCGAAGTAGTTCTGGGCAAGGCGCAAAACCAAGCCAGAGAGCTTGACGTAGCACTATCCTGCGAAAACTGCCCCGAACAGAGCATAGACAACAGGCGCGGCAACCTCTTGGCCCTCGCCGCGGTAAACCTGGTCCAAAACGCCGTCCAAGCCTCCCCGGCGGGAAAAGAAGTCGCCATGCGCTGGGAATGCGACAAGACACACGCCACACTGCGAATCTCCGACAAAGGCCCGGGTCTGCCACCACACATGGCGCAAGACCCCTTCAAACCCGTCACAAGCAGCAAAAGAAGCGGCTCAGGCGTAGGGCTGGCAATAGCGGCCCAGCTGGTAAGACAAATGGGCGGCCAGCTACATATGGAAAAAAGCGACGCAGAAGGAACCACGTTCGCAATCCGCTTCGAGACCGAAGGCAATTAGGCAGCGTCTTAAAAAAAGAAAAACCAAGATAAGATTTTAACCACAGATAAGCAGGGATTTTCACAGATGTTTATAAAATACAAGGATTTGTGATTTTTATAATCTGTGTAAATCTGTGAAATCTGTGGTTAAAACCTTTTTGGGGTTATCTTTTCATAATCACCGTAAGGCGTGCTACACCACGCCGCTAAGCATGCGCTACAACTCGCCAATATTATTGGCGTAAAAGTCGTGCAGCAAATTGGATATCTCCGCAGGGTCTTCCATATCAAGCACCCTGTCCATAACCTCGACAGCGCCCTTTTTGGTAATGTTGCGGATGAAATACTTAATCTCAGGCAATGAACCGGCGGACACACTAAGCTCGTCCGCGCCCATGGCAAAAAGAAGAGCCGCGTAAGCTGGGTCTCCCGCCATCTCGCCACACACGCTGACCGGGATTCCAGCCTTGCGACCGGCGTCGAAAATGAACTTCAGCGTACGCATCACGGCAGGATGATTCGGCTCGTAAAGATGCGCCACGCGATCGTTCACGCGATCCACAGCCAGCACGTACTGAATCAAATCATTCGTACCTATGCTGAAAAACTTGCAATGCTTCGCCAAGTGATCCGCCACATAAGCCGCGCCCGGAATCTCGATCATGCTGCCCACTTCAACGCCATCGTCAAAAGCCTGCCCGCGCTCGCGAAGCTCCCCCTTGCTCTCCTCAAGAAGCAAATTGGCAGCCACAAGCTCCTTAACCGAGCTTATCATCGGGTACATTATCTTCACGTTCCCGTGCGCACTGGCCCGTAAAATGGCGCGCAACTGGTCCTTGAAAACATCCTTGTATTCGAGGCAAAGACGAATGGCGCGAAAACCCATGAAAGGATTCGACTCATCAACGGTAAGCATATTGCCACTCATCTGCTTGTCCCCCCCGATATCGAGAGTGCGGATGGTGACAGGCCGCGGCCTCATCGTCTCCACAATGCGGCGGTAATGCTCGTACTGCTCCTGCTCGCTTGGCAAACCATCGCCCATCAGGAACAAATTCTCCGTCCTGTAAAGGCCCACGCCCTCGGCACCGCTGCGCAAAAGCTGATCCGCGCTCTCGCTGCCATCGACGTTAAGAAGCATCTTCACCTCTGCCCCGTCGCTGGTAAGCGCAGGCAAATGAAGCGTACTCTGGAAAAGATTCTGCGCATTCTGCTTCTGGGCACGAATACGCCCGTAGCGGAACAGGCTCTGCTCGCTGGGATTAATTATTACAAGCCCCTCGAAACCGTCCACAATGAGGATGTCGCCATGCTTCACCCTCTGCGTGATATCGTGCAAACCCACCACGGCAGGCACGTTTATCGAACGCGCCATGATTACGGCGTGACTTGTGCGACTGCCCTGATCGGTGACAATTGCGGACACGCGGTTTCGATCTATGCGCACAGTATCCGACGGGCTTACATCGTCGCTGACCAAAATGTGCGCACTCGTAAAGCCCTCCATCTCCATCTCCGTCCGCCCCATCAGATTGTGCAAGAGGCGGCGGGACACATCCTTTATATCCGCGACGCGCTCCTTGATGTAGTCGTCGTCGATGTTTGAAAACGCCTCCACATAGCGATTCGATACAGTGTGGAAGGCATATTCGATATTGTAACCGTTCTCGAAAATCTCCTTCTCCACAGCGTCGATCAAGGCGCGATCCTCAAGAACCATCTGGTGCGCGTCAAAAATCTGCGCCTCTTTGTCCCCGAGCTTCTCCTCGATCTCGCAACGCAAAGTGCGAAGCTGCTGCTTGGTCTGCAACAGTGCACCCTCGAAACGCGCCACCTGCTCCTCGCGCTTGTCCGGAGCGACGATGAAGCGAACAATCTCCAGCTCCTTTTTGACGAAAACAAACGCCGGCCCATGCGAAACACCCGGGGATGCTGCAATCCCTCTTATCTGAATTTCTTCTCTGGCACCGTTATCCATCTGCTGCTGGCCTTCTATTTAGACCTATTGAACACCATCTTGCAACTCAAAGCGCCAGCCACCGGCCCGGCGCCGCCCTATTTTGACGGAAATAACATACACAAGAACGTCAAATTAACCAAAGGCCAGCTCTAACAACTGGTTTCGTAGCGAGAACGAGGATTTGCGGATGGGCAGGGCTCAAGCCCTGCACCACCGATGCTCCCGCATCGGGATTGACTGTATTGGGATAGGCGCACGCAGTCGCCGTAAGGGCGAAGCCCTTCAAGCAAGGAGGGTTTATTCCCTCCCGCCGCAAAGACCGTTCGCAGTAGAAATCAAAGTTGTTAGTGCTGGCCTATATACCACCTCAGATTATGTCCGCGTACTGAACAAACGCGCCTTTCCCAAAACACTCACGGACAATGCCCTGCATCCCATCCGCCTCTAATGCGCTGCAAAAAGCGAAAGCAGCGCTACCGCTGCCGGTAAGGGAAAGAACCGGAAGCCCCGACTGCGCAAACCTGGCGTTCAACACCTCATAACAAGGATATTTATCATATACCAAAGTCTGGAAACTATTGCGCAAAGGCGGCAAAGAATCACGCATAAGCCAGTCGGCAATCTCCGCATCCGCAACAACGGGATCTATCAATGCCCCCGCGGAAGCAAGAGAGGAATAAGCCCAGCCCGTTGCTATGCCAAAGTGCGGCTTGACGATGATTACGCCTTTACCCTCGAAACACTTTTGCGAAGCCTCGGGCACAGGCGTCAGCACATCGCCCCGCCCCCGCATGACAACGGCCCCGTCCATCAGGAACAGCGGACAATCCGAGCCAACCCTCGCCGCCAGCCCGCGCAAAACCTCCATATCGAGACGCTCAGCACAAGCGCGATTCATGATGCGCAAAGCCGCCGCAGCATCGCTACTGCCCCCGCCAAGCCCAGCCCCGTAAGGAACGCGCTTCACAAGGTTGAAAGAGAGAAATGGCGCATCGGAAACCTCCGCACGGTAAGCCGCCGCCGCCTTTAGAACGAGGTTGTCCGGCCCGCAGGACAAAGCCTCGTCACTGCACGCGAGAGTGTCGCACGCGCCCTCCGAAAGCCTTGCCTCAAGAGTGTCTCCAAGGCTTGTCTTCACGACGACGGACACAAGATCGTGAAAACCGTCCTCGCGACGACGCGTGACGGCCAGATACAGATTCAGCTTCGCGGGACAGAATTCGCTCCACATACAGGACGAAAATACAAGCCCCACGCCAAGTTGCAAACAGAGACAAGACCTCTTGCGCAACAATGGCGCAGCTCTCTATATATAAAGGCGATGAACAGCGCGATACTACTTGCCGGAGGCAGCGGCAAAAGAATGGCCCAAGCCACGACGGACAAAGTGCTCGCCCCCCTGCACGGCAAACTGCCCTCGCTCGCCCTCTGCATGAAAGCATTCGCGGAAAGCGGCACGGTAGGCCGCATCATCGTGGCCACGCGCGACAAAGAGCAGCGCGAACGCATATCGGCCCTTGCCAGGCAATGCGCAGTTACACTCCCCCTTATATATGTACAAGGCGGAGCCGAACGGGCCGACAGCGTACTGGCCGCACTTGAAGCCATACCCGAAGAAGACGGCGAAGCCCTCGCCTTCATCCACGACGGCGCCCGCCCCCTGCTCGAAGCCGAAGACCTGCGCGAGCTTTGCCGCCTAGCCAGCGAAAACGGAGCCGCATGCGCGGGCAGAGCAGTGACAGACACGATTAAAATGCTGCCAGACGCCAACAGCGCCGCGCCCCAAATGAAAGACCTGCCCCGCGCCAGACTTCGCGCGATGGAAACGCCGCAGGTATTCCCCGGCAAACTGATACGGAACGCCTACCGCAAAGCCATCGAAGAAAAGCAGACAGTCACCGACGACGCCGCAGCCGCGGCCCTGCTCGGCATCCACCCCGTCCTCTACACCATGCCGCACCCCAACCCCAAGCTGACAAACGCGGCGGACATAGACTACGTGAACCTTCTCCTTAGCAAACGCTCCGGCCAAGTGAAAGCCCACGACACACCACCCTTCCGCATAGGCCACGGCTACGACATACACCGCTTTGCCGAAAAGCGCAGACTCGTCCTAGGCGGAGTGGAAATAGCGCACACCCGCGGTCTGGACGGCCATTCGGACGCGGACTGCCTCTGCCACGCCATAGCCGACGCCATTCTCGGCGCTGCGGGGCTGCCCGACATCGGGCACTTCTTCCCCCCCGGCAAGGCCGAAACCAAAGACATGGACTCGCTCGACATTGTGCGCGGAGCCGTGGCAAAAGCCGCAGAACTCGGCCTAAAAGTGGGCAACATCGACGCAAGCCTCATCGCCGAAGAGCCGAAAATTGCAAAGCACGTCCCCATGATGAAGGAAAGACTGGCCCCGGCACTGGGCATCTCGCCCGCCATGATAGGCATAAAAGCCACAACAAACGAAGGAATCGGCGGGCTTGGCCGGGCGGAAGGAATCGCGGCACACGCAGTGGCGCTTCTCATAGCCAAACATGAGCCGTGCCAGATTTCGAAATAAACGTTATTTTCTACGTAAACGGGCTGTTTTACGCACTTTTATAGAATCGGGCACAGCACAACGCTGCTAGTTTGTAAGAATAATTCATCAAGCGGCAAAAAAGCCCGTTAATTGGCTTGAAAAGCGGACTGGCAGCCTTTTTCGTATAGCACGAAAGCAGTGAAGCTCTCATATATTCTTAATCCGCTGTTTTTCGTATAATACACCCCATCGGAGACCAATGCATGAAAAGTGAAGCCGTAAATAAGGCAGGTCTGGTAGCAGCCGTCCAAGAAATCCTTGGTAAGGAAAGCACAACCCGCAAGGCAGCCGAAGATTCGGTCAATGCCGTCATCGAAGCGATCAAGAACAGCCTCAACGAAGGCAAGAGTGTACAGCTCGTCGGTTTCGGAACATTCTCCGTCGCCGTTCGCAAGGCTCGTACTGGCGTGAACCCCCGCACTGGCGCAAAGCTCGAAATTCCGGAATCCAAGTCCGTGAAGTTCAAGGCTGGCGCCGGTCTGAAGAGCTCCAAGTAGGCTGCATACAATCAGTCGAACATTTGAAAGTCCGCTCCCACAACAGGGAGCGGGCTTTTTTTGTGGCCCTGCATGACGCAATACCTCTATTTTCAACGCTTCTTACGCTACGTATTGCCTGCGTAAAGCCCATTACAACCCCTTCGAAAAACACCCCCTCCTCTTTCCGCAATATGGAACACAGCTTTGAAAGCGCCTTCGCCTACTCGCCCACAATCCGCTCCCGCGCTCCGGGCCGCATAGAGTTTATCGGCAACCACACCGACTACAACGGCGGCATGGTCATGGGCGTAGCCGTGGACAAAGGCATAAGCATTGCCGCCTCCCCCCGGGCCGACAACACGATACGCATGGCCACAAGCCACGGCGACGCGCCCACGAGCGCCGACATTGCCAACATTCAGCCCCTCGCCGGAGACGCATCATGGTGCAACTACATACTCGGCGTAGTGAAAGCCATGCAGGACGAAGGCATGAAAACGCCCCACGGCTTTGACATCTTTGTGGACAGCGACCTGCCAAGCGGTGCTGGCCTCTCAAGCAGTGCGGCGCTGGAGCTTTCCACCGGCTGGGCACTCAGCGCGATGTTCAATTTCCCGCTGGACAAGGCGACTCTGGCGCGCGTTGGCCGCAAGGCCGAAAACACCTTCGTCGGGATGCCATGCGGAATACTCGACCAAGGCGTAAGTGCCTTCGGTGAAAAAGACGCCATTGTGCGCATAGACTGCGCGAAGGAGAGCTTCACTACGATCCCCATGCCCAAAGGGCTGCGCTTCTGGGTGTTCAACACGATGGAAAAGCACAACCTCGTGGAATCCCTGTACGCGACGCGGCACAAGGAATGCATGGACGCATTCGCCCTGCTGCGTGAAGCCGGTTGCGAAGCGGAAAACCTCGCCGCCGTCGCTCCCGACTTTGTGCGCAAGGCAAAGCTGCCCGCCACACTCGAAATGCGCGCATTGCACGTCTGTGAAGAACACCGCCGCGTAATCGCCATGGGCAAGGCCCTCGATGCGGGCAAAGTGTCCGAAATGGGCCGCCTTCTCTGCGCCTCGCACCGCAGCTCCAGCACGCTTTTTGAAAACAGCACCGAAAGGCTCGACGCACTTGTTGAAATACTCGGGGCAACCCAAGGCGTCGTAGGCGCCCGCCTAACAGGCGGCGGCTTCGGCGGCGCGGCAATGGCGCTCACGCTGGACAGCTTCGGCGAAGAACAAGCCAGAACCGTATGCGACGCCTTTGAAAAACAGTTCGGCCAAAGACCCAGCGTATTCAGCGCGGCGGCAGGTGCAGGCGCAAGGCTCTGCCAATAGAGAGGGACCGAACAAGCTATCTCAAGCGCCTATTTCAGACAAAACAAGACCCCGTGTCCCACAAGACACGGGGTCTATTATTACTTATCCCAAACAACAACTACTGCACCACCATCTATTTGGCAGCACTTTCAATCTCCAAAACCAAAATGGACTTGGCGGGCATCTCCACGCGAAGAGAACCAGCCTCGACACTCGCCCCGTCGAAAGCGACAGGCTTTACCACATCGGGCTGCTCAAAGCTGTTTTCGCTATCCATGGCAGGAGCCGTAAGTATGCGCCCGCTAACGCCCGACACTGTGTAGCCCTCGAAAGAGCAAGAGACGCTCTGCGCCTTGTTCGGGTCCACATTCACGAGGCTCAGGAACAATGTCCCCTCCGCATTCATAGTGGCCGTGGCATAAACGGCTGGGATGCGCTCATCACCGCATACATAGTCGGGAGTCGAGATGCTGACAGGGATGAAAGTCCCGCCCTGATGCACCTTGTACATCTCGAAAACGTGGTAAGTTGGCGTAAGCACCATCTCCGGCCCCTCGGTAAGAATCATGGCCTGAAGAACGTTCACCATCTGCGCGATGTTGGCCATGCGCACGCGGTCTGCGTGAGCGTGGAATATGTGCAGGTTGAGAGCCGCCACCATCGAATCGCGCAAAGTGTTCTGCTGACGCAGGAAGCCCGGGTTAGTGCCAGGCTGCGCATCGTACCAGGTGCCCCACTCGTCAACGGCGAGGGCGATCTTCTTTTCCGGGTCCTTGCGGTCCATGATGCGGCTGTGCTGGCCGATAAACTCATCTATCATGAGCGTGCGGCGAAGCGTGGAGAACCACTCGCTCTCCTCGAAGTCAACCGCGGAGCCCTTGCGGGACCAGTCGCCGGTGGGCAAGGTGTAATAGTGCAGCGACAAGGCATTCATCGCGTGCCCAACCTTTTCCATCAATACCCGAGTCCACTCGTAATTGCTGTCGCTCGGGCCGCAGGCAATGCGGAAGAGCTTGTTGCCACCATAGTTCTTGAGGAAAGTGTTGTACTTGCGGAACTGGTCGGAGTAAAACTCTGCAGTCATGCTGCCGCCGCAACCCCAAGTCTCGTTGCCGATACCGAAATACTTGATCTTCCACGGCTCCGCGCGTCCGTTCTCTTTGCGCAGGCGCGTCATGGGCGTATCGGCATCGCTGGTCATGTATTCGACCCACTGGCTCATCTCCTGAACCGTGCCGCTGCCGATGTTGCCGCTAATGAAAGGCTCCGCGCCCACAAGCTCGCAAAAGTCCAAAAACTCGTGCGTACCAAAGGAATTATCCTCAACGACGCCGCCCCAGTTTGTGTTAATCATGGACGGACGATTCTCGCGCGGACCGATGCCGTCGCGCCAGTGGTACTCGTCGGCAAAGCAACCGCCCGGCCAGCGAACAACAGAGAGGTGCAAATTGCGCAAAGCCTCGATAACGTCGTTGCGCATACCGCGCGTGTTGGGAATATCGGAGTTTTCGCCAACCCAGACACCGCCATATATGCCGGTACCAAGGTGTTCGGCGAACTGACCGTATATTTCCGGCGCCACGACGGCCCCGGGAGAATCAGCCTTCACGACGACGGATGCGTCGGCTACGGACTGCGTTTGCGCGGCAAAAGCCGCCATGGGCGCACACGCCAAAAGCGTTGCAGTGATTAACAGCGGGGTATCCATGAGAAAAAAATACATCCACTCGTGGAAAGTTAAAAGACAAACCAACAAGTCAGAACCAAGCAGTTCGCTTTACAGTAAAGTAAAACGCACGCTTCACCCGCAATACGCAAATATGCAATTGGGCATATAGAGCGGTTCCCAAAAGAAACCCGAGAACAAGGCACGCTCCTGACAGATAAATGCGTGGGCGCGGACGGCTATGGACAGCCGTCCCTACGAGCAAGACAGTCAAAATGTTATGGACGCACGGGTAGGGACGCCTCTCCGAGGCGTCCGCTCTGGGTTGCATCGCCCTATTTCGGTACACTTATGGGGTAAACTCTATTCCCCAAGCGCGCTACCCAAGGCGCATCTCAAGGCTCTGTCCGTGCCCGTCGAGCTTCTCAAGCGAGGCAAAGGTTCTCACAATATGCGCAGCCCTTTGGGCGGAATCAGCCTCATACTGCGTAATGCTGCTGCGGCGGAAAAAGTCCGTTATTTGCAGACCACTGTAAAAGCGACCCGTGCGCACGGTGGGCAACGTGTGGTTCGGCCCAGCAGCAAAGTCGCCAAGAACCGTGGGCGTGTAGTGCCCCACAAAGATTGCGCCTGCCGTGTGGACGTGATCCGGTACCCGCGAAGCCAAGTCGTTGGCAAGATGCACCTCCAAGTGCTCCGGCGCCATGTAGTTACCCACTTTGCACAACTGCTCGAAACTGTCGCAATCGACGACAAGGTAACCGTTGGCCAACACCTTTTCAATCGTGGCGCGATGGCTGCGCTGTGGAACTTGCAGCTCAAGCTCGGCCTGCACGCGTGCGGGCAGTTCTGCGTCGAGCGCGGCGAGGACGACTTTTTCATAACCGCTGCCGTGCTCTGCCTGTGCGATAAGATCCGCTGCTACCCAAGCGGGGTTCGCGGTGGAATCCGCCATGATGAGCACTTCGCTCGGACCGGCGAAAATATCAATCCCAACAGTACCGTTCACCTGCCTCTTGGCCTCGGCGACATAGGCATTACCCGGGCCGAAAATCTTGCATACAGGCTCGATAGTCTGCGTTCCGTACGCCATTGCGCCCACTGCCATAGGCCCGCCGATGCGATAGACCTCGTCCACCCCGCAGAGCTTGAACGCCGCGAGTAAGCCACGATTTACGCGCCCATCCTTACCGCAAGGGGTAAATGCCGCGATGCTGGGCACTCCGGCGAGCTTTGCCGGAATAGCCGTCATGAGAATCGTCGAGACCAGCGGCGCATTGCCGCCCGGAATGTACAGGCCCACACGGTCAAGCGGGTAAAAACGCTCGCCAACTTTCGCCCCGTGCGAATTGCGCCCCGTCCAGTTGCGCGGAACGCCCATCTGGTGAAAGGCACGGATGTTCTCCATAGCCTCGAAAATCGCGCAGCGCGTCCCCTCTTCCAGCTCATCGGCTGCCGCTTCCAGCTCGCTCTCGGGAACGCGAAAGCTGTCCGCCGTCATCTCAAAGCGGTCGATACGGGCAACATGCTCCGATATTGCGACATCACCCCGCGCCCGAATATCGTCCAGAATGGCGTGCACCCCGTCCGCAATGGAAGAGGCGTCGCCACCCGACGCTACAAAATCTCTCAGGACCGAGTGCAGGTCCGACCGACTGGAGTGAATGCGCTGCATGTTAAAGCATAATGAAGGCTTTGCACCCAAAAGCGCAAGCCCCTGAATAAAACCGCGAGCCACGGCCAAACATGGCAATGCCGCAGGAAGCACGCCTCAACGCGTCTCTGCCAATAAAAGCGGAGCCAAGGGAGTGTTTGCAAATAGGCGGACCGAGGAGGCGGGATGGATTTCTGAGATAAAAATCATAACATGAGGCGAGGTGAATCGGGATTCCCAGAACCGAATGGGTTGATTTTTAGCCAGAAAGACACCCGTATTCCGACGGGAGTTCTATTTGCAAACACTCCCAAGGGCATCCTATTCCCACTCGATAGTCGCAGGCGGCTTTGAAGAAATGTCGTAAACGACACGGTTCACGCCCTTTACCTCGTTGATGATGCGGCTCGAAGCGCGGGCCAGAATGTCGTAGGGAATTCGCGCCCAGTCAGCGGTCATTGCATCGACGCTTTCGACAATGCGGATTGCGATGACAAAGTCGTAAGTGCGCTCGTCACCCATTACGCCGACAGTCTTGACCGGAAGGAACACGCAGAAACTCTGCCAGACCTTGGAATACCAACTCTTGCCGTTCTCGTCCGTCGCAGCCTTGATGACTTCGAGAAGTATTGCATCCGCCTCGCGCAAAATGTCGAGGTAGTCCTTGCGAATCTCGCCAATGCAACGGACGGCCAAGCCAGGCCCCGGGAAGGGCTGGCGCCAAATCACGCTGTCGGGAAGACCAAGTTCCCTGCCCAGCTTGCGCACCTCGTCCTTGAACAGTTCGCGCAGCGGCTCAAGCAGCTTGAGCTTCATCTTCTCCGGCAGGCCGCCCACGTTGTGGTGGCTCTTGATAAGCGAAGCAGGGTTGTTCTCGATCGGCACCGACTCGATAACGTCGGGATAGAGCGTCCCTTGGGCGAGGAAATCGACATCGCCGATTCTTTTCACCTCTTCATCGAAGACATCGATAAACACCTTGCCTATAATCTTGCGCTTTGCCTCCGGCTCGGTAACTCCTGCCAAGGCGTCGAGGAACACCTTCTCGGCCCTTGCCGTGCGAAGGTCCATCTTGAAATTGTCCTTGAAGAGCTTCTCTACGGCGGCGACTTCGTTCTTGCGGCAAAGCCCGTTGTCAACAAACACGCAGGTAAGCTGCTTGCCTATGGCCTTGTGAATGAGCGCCGCGGCTACGGAGCTGTCCACGCCGCCGGAAAGACCTAGGATCACGTGTTTGTCGCCCACCTGCTCGCGAATCTTCGCAACGGCGTAGTCCACGTAGTTGGCCATGGACCAGTCACCAACGCAGGAGCAAATGCCCATTAGGAAGTTGCGAATTATCTCCACACCGTATTCGGAGTGAAACACCTCGGGATGGAACTGAATGCCGTAGAAGCGACGCTGCTCGTCCTCGATAGCGGCGAACTCTGAGTTCTCCGAACTGGCTACAACGCGGTACCCAGCCGGCATCTTAAGGAGCTTGTCACCGTGAGAGTTCCACACTCTAGACTTTGCAGGCACACCCTTGAACAAGGCGCTCTCGCTTTTGATTTCCAGCGTACCAAGGCCATATTCACGCTGCTGCCCACGCACAACCTCCCCGCCTAGAATGACCGCCATAAGATGTATGCCATAGCATATGCCCAGCACCGGCACCCCAAGATCAAACAATGCCTTGTCCGGCATGGGGGCGTTGGGCGAATACACACTGCTGGGACCGCCAGAGAGTATAATGCCGCAAACGCCGTCCTTCTTCAGCTCGCTGGCGGGCGTGGAGTAGTGGTAAATCTTTGAATACACATTGCACTCACGCACGCGGCGCGCGATTACCTGAGTGTACTGTGATCCGAAGTCCAGGACTGCGATTGTCTGCGGCATGTTCTGTTGGCTCTTTACAGTGTGAAGGGTCTTGTATGCTCTTTTACAAATACTCTGAAGTCTCTAGAAGCGAAGGCGATCGTTTGCGAAACCGCACTTGGGGCAAGGGGCGACTTCTCGCTGCCCTCGCCTGTCATACAGTTCACCGCACTTGATGCAGCGGTATGCGTGCCTGAAACGCTGACGGTCGCAAAGGATGCGGTCCCTGCGATCGTAATACAGCCACAGCGCAAACACTACCGACATTCCGCCAAGAATGTAGGCCGTGAAGAACGCGTTAATGCTGATTTCTGGCACAGATTGCCTTGGCCTTAAAATGCAAGCGCGCCGGTTTGGTGACCGACGCGCCGCTTCAAATAACAGTGTTCGCGAAACCCGTATTTTATAGCAGGCGCCGCGGATGCCAGATTTTACTTAGGCCTGCGGAGCTTCTTCAGCGACGCTTGCCTCTGCCTCGGCGGGGGCGGCTTCAGCCTTGACCGTCTTGCCCTTGCGGGACTTGGCATAACCGGTGTCGGCACCAGCGATAAGCTCGATAAGAGCCATCTCTGCGGCGTCACCAATACGTGGGCCGGTCTTGTAGATGCGGGTGTAACCGCCCGGGCGGCTCTGGAACTCGCTTACGCGATCCTTGAAAAGGATGCGAACAGCTTCCACGTCGCGCACCTTGGAAATAGCCTGACGGCGCAGGTGAAGAGCGTCTGCCCCTTCGACTTTGCTGGCACGGACGGCCAGAGTGATGATGCGCTCAACAAAGGGACGCAGCGCCTTGGCCTTGGCAACTGTGGTGCGGATACGGCCGTGGGTGAGCAGCGCCGCAGACAGGTTCGCCATAAGGGCTGCGCGGTGCTCCTTGGAGCGGCCAAGTATGGATCGGTGCTTTAAATGCCTCATTGTCTTAAATTCTCGTGCGTATCGGGGGGAATAAGCCCCGAATTGTTTCTAATGACTTTGCCCCCCGAAAGGAGCTATAAAAAACTATATGTTCCGACGCTTGGGCTATTGGCTAGATGTCGCTGTGAACGTCGAGCAGACGATCGTCGAGCTTCATGCCTAGCGAGAGGCCGAGCTGTTCGAGCTTGCTCTTGATTTCGTTGAGCGACTTCTTGCCGAAGTTGCGGTATTTGAGCATTTCCTGTTCGGACTTCATCGCCAGCTCTCCAACGGTTGTGATGTTGGCGTTGTTCAGGCAATTCGCGGCACGGACCGAAAGCTCGATCTCGTTGACGCTCATGTTGAGCAGCTTGCGAAGCTTGTTCTGCTCCTCGGAGACTTCTGTCTGCTCGGAGTCGAACTCCACGCTCTCGGCGGTGACATTGTCAAACACGTCGAGGTGGTGCTTGAGGATGCTCGAAGCCTGCTTGAGGGCGTCGTCGGGCGTGATACGTCCGTCTGTCCAGATCTCGAGAACCAGCTTGTCATAATCGGTCATGTGACCGACGCGGGTATTCTCGACACTGTATTTGACGAGGCTGACAGGGCTGAACAAGCTGTCGATGGCAATGACGCCAATGGGCTGGTCAGGAGTCTTGTTCTCGTCACCGGGGACGTAGCCGCGACCGGTGCGAACTTCAATCTCGGCATAGAAGCGGTGCTCCTTGTCGAGAGTGCAGATGACCAGCTCGGGATTGAGCACCTCGACGTTACTGTCGGGACGAATGTCGCCTGCGGTGACCGGTCCCTCCTTGGTAACGTCGATAATGAGCTTCACGGCCTCGCGCTTGTGAGAGCGGACCAGCACCTTCTTCAGGTTGAGGACGATGTCGGTGACATCCTCGACAACGCCGTCGATGCTTTGGAACTCATGTTGAACGCCCTCAATGCGGACGGAAGAAAGAGCCGCGCCGTCAATCGAGCTGAGAAGAACACGACGAAGGCTGTTGCCGATTGTGTGTCCGTAGCCCGTTTCGAAAGGTTCGGCAGTATACTTGGCATAGGTTGCCGTTGCGGACTGCTCGTCCTTGGTCAGACGGTTGGGTAACTGAAACTTGCCTAGTCGGATCGCCATGTCTCTACCGCTGGAATGGGTTAATGGAAGCCTCTTTGGAGAATGCTTTTATGATATGAAAGGGTATCGCCTTTCAAGGAAACAATTATCGGCTGTAGAACTCAACGATGAGCTGTACGTTAATGCCGTGCTCGATTTCGTCACCTGCGGGCAGGCGGTTCACCTTGGCGGTGAGGGCGTCGTCAACGCGGCTGATCCAGTTCGGGATCGGACGGGCGCGGGTTTCCTCAAGGGCGCGGGTGGCCATCTGGCGGCTGCTGGTCGATTCACGAACAGCGATTTCATCGCCCGGGCTGACCTTGTAGCTGGGGATGTCAACCTTGTGGCCGTTCACACGGATGTGACCGTGGCAAACGAGCTGACGGGCCTGGCTGCGGGTCTTGGCAAAACCAGTGTTGTAGATCACGCTGTCGAGGCGTGTCTCAAGCAGCTGGATGAAGATTTCACCCGTGACGCCGCGCGTGCGCTTGGCCTTTTCAAAGGTGTTGCGGAACTGCTTCTCGGAAAGACCGAAAAGGTAGCGCAGCTTCTGCTTCTCGTTCAGGCCGACAGCGTATTCGGAAAGCTTGCGGCGCAGACGCGGGCCGTGCTGACCGGGAAGGTGCGGCTTGTTCTCGAATGCCTTGTTGGCCGGGAAAATGGCCATGCCGAAGCGGCGGTTGATGCGGGTCGTGGGTCCAGTGTAACGGGACATCGCTTAAATCTTTCAGTAAAGTGTTTGAGGTCTTTATCCGTAGTGCTAGACGCGACGGCGCTTGGGTGGGCGGCAGCCGTTGTGCGGAACGGGGGTCACATCGACGATGTTAAGAACCGTAAGTCCGAGGCCCTGAAGAGCGCGGATGGCGCTATCGCGACCCATACCCGGACCCTTGACATGAACTTCGACTTCCTTCAAGCCGTGGCTCATTGCGACGCGGCCTGCGTCCTGAGTAACAACCTGAGCTGCGTAGGCTGTGGACTTGCGCGAACCGCGGAAGTGCATCTTGCCCGAGCTGGACCAGGAGATGACGTTACCCTGCTTGTCGGTAAAGGCGACCTTGGTGTTGTTGAAAGTTGCAAGGATGTGCACCACGCCGGAAGTGATATTCTTACTTCCCTTGGCACGGCGGATAGTCACCTCGCCCATGTCGGCCTTGAGCAGGTCGGCAGCAGTAGGCTGCGAGGGGCGAGCCGGAGCTGCCTCCACGCCTTCGGGGGCCGCTTCGGGCGCGCTCTGGGCCTCAGTGGCCTCGGTTTTGATCTTGTCTTCGCTCATCTCTCTGTAAGTAGCTGAAAGGCTTTAATAAAGTATATGTTGCCTATGTGTGTGAACACTAGGCCTTCTTCTGCACGCCCACTGTCTTGCGCTTACCCTTGCGTGTGCGGGCATTGCACTTTGTGCGCTGGCCACGAACGGGGAGGCCCCTGCGGTGACGTGTACCGCGGTAGCAGTTGATTGAACTGAGGCGCTTGATGTTCTGCGTAACTTCTCTGCGCAGGTCACCTTCGACGCGGATGCCCTTCGAGATAATAACCTCGGACAGCTTGTTAATCTCTTCCTCGGACAGCGACTTTGCGCGACGGTCCGGATCAAGACCGGAAAGTTCTACAACTTCCTTGGCCGTGGTCAGGCCAATGCCAAAGATGTAGCAAAGCGAATAGGGCAGCTTCTTGTCCCCAGGAATTTCGACGGCTAGGATGCGGGGCATACTGTGTGTCTTGTTTTGAAAGGTGTTAGTTGAAAAGTGTATTTCGCGCAAATTTGGACCGGGGCCCAATGACGCGAGGAAAAAGAGTTCCTTAGATTAAAAATACGCGCTCTTGTCAAGCATGTCTTTTACTTATTCGCCACAGCCTCGGAGCTGGGGCGTGTAAGTATCTCGGGATCTCCGTCGGTAATCAGAATTGTGTGTTCGAAATGCGCGGCGGGTTTGCCGTCGCGCGCTAGTGCCACCCAGCCGTCAGGTCCCATTTTCAGGCTCGGAGAACCCAAAGTAACCATCGGCTCGATGCATATAGTCATGCCCGGGGCAAGGCGAGGCCCCCTGCCGCGCGCTCCATAGTTGGGAACCTGCGGTTCCTCATGAAGCCCGCGCCCCACCCCGTGGCCGACAAACTCCCGCACTATGCCGAAGTTGTTCGCCTCCACGTGGCGCTGGATGCAGTTGGATATGTCCCCCACCCGATTGCCGACGCGGGCCTGATCTATGCCCATGTGCATCGCTTCGCAGGTGACCCTGAGCAAACGTTCGACCTCGGCGCTTACCGGACCTACGCAGACAGTGCGGGCATTGTCGCCCACCCATCCATCGTAAATCACGCACACGTCGAGCGAAACAACGTCGCCCATTTTCAGAATCTTGTCCGCCCGGCCTATGCCGTGGACAATTTCTTCATTTACGGAAATGCAAATATATGACGGATAGCGCAGACGCCCGGACTTGTAATTATAGCTCGCGCTCGTGGCTCCGTATTCGGAAATCAGTTCCTTGGCCCTGTTGTCGATTTCCAGCGTGCTCATACCCGGCGCAACAATTGCGCACAGTCGGTCAAGCACGTCCGCCGCTATGCGGCAGGCCTTCCTCATGCTCTCAATCTCTACACTGTTTTTAATGTGTATCATTAAAGTCCAACCAATAATCCGCCTTGTGCGTCCGGTGCCGCCCCCCTTGTTTCATGGGGAAAAAGATCCATCCCTATGAGAGAACCTTCACGTTAATAATGTATGCTACCAAGCCCGTCACAAACAGCGCAAGCGTCATGAACAATGCCGCGTTGGCGCGCTTGATACCGGCCTTGTCAACAATCTGGCGCGTTGCGCCAACACTGCGCCCCTTGATGCGGCCCTTCTTGAGGAAACCGTCGTAGTGACGCTGCAAGAGGAAAGTCTCCACCTGGCGAAGCAGGTCCAGAAGCACACCCACTGTAATGAGCATACCTGTGCCGCCGAAGAACTGCGAAAGCTGGTAGGGAATGCCCTGGGTCTGCGAAAGGACGCTCGGAAACAGCGCAATCACGATAAGCGCGAGCGTGCCGAACGCCGTCAGACGGGTCATAACAAAGTCAAGATAACGCGCTGTCGGTTCGCCCGGGCGAATGGCAGGTATGTAACCGCCATACTTCTTCAGGTCGTCGGCCACCTGTATGGGCTTGAACATAATCGAAACCCACACGTAGCTGAAAATCAGAATCAGCGCGGAGAAAATGAAGTAATACCAGAAACCGCCGAGGAAAATGCTGCTGGCCTCGACAAGGAAGTTCGCCTTGAACGCCACCCCTGCCCAAGACACTATCTGCTGAAGGAACATCAGAATAGCACTGGCGAAAATGATCGGCATAACGCCGGAATAGTTTACGCGAAGCGGCATGAACGATGTCTGCCCGCCGTAAACTTTGCGCCCGACCACCCTCTTTGCATACTGCACGGGAATCTTGCGCAGAGCCTGAGTCAACATGACAAGCCCCGTCGTCACCGCGACAAAGAGCAGAATCATAAGGACGCCCTCGGGAAGGCCAAGACGAGCCGCGCCCTCGGTGCCAAGAGGCGTGGAGAACATGCGGTATGCGGTCTGGGCCGCGCCCGGGATGTCGGCAAGAATGCCGATGGTGATTAGTATCGAAATACCGTTGCCGATGCCTCGCTGGGTGATCTGTTCGCCGATCCACATCAGGGTCACAGTTCCTGCCGTCATGAAAATGACGCTCGAAAGCATGAACCAGAGATGGTCGACAATAACGATTGTGCCCGAAAAGCCCGGGAACAAACGCGCCGGATTTTCCAGCGTAAGAACGAGAAGAATCGCCTGAATAACACAGATCGCAACCGTCATGTAACGGGTGTACTGCGTAATCTTCTGGCGCCCCACTTCACCCTCTTGCTGAAGCCTTGCCAGCGACGGCACAGCGGACCCGATCATCTGAAAGATAATCTGGGCGCTGATGTAAGGCATGATGCCGAGGGCGAAAATTGCGCCCTTGGCCATCGCACCACCCGTAAACATGTTGTATAGGCCGACGAGGTTACCACTCGCCCCGCCTGCCTGACTTGCAAAGAAGTCCTGCAGGGGGCGCGGGTCAACACCGGGAAGCGGGATGTTCGCACCGACACGGGCTGCTACGAGCAGACCAAGCGTCAAAATGATACGATCTCGCAATTCAGCGATTTTAAAACAGTTTACAAAGGCGGAAAGCATCGGTTGAAAATCGGGGGAGGTTTGAGGGCTAGCTCTATAAGAGAGCGCCTTTATTCACCCTGGGCTTCTTCGCTCTGGGCAGACGCGTCAGAAAGCTCTACCGCTTTTCCACCGGCCTTTTCGATCTTTTCTTTCGCAGAAGCAGAAAACTTGTGCGCAAAAACTGTCACGGCGCGGCTGATTTCGCCTTCGCCAAGAACCTTCACCAAGTTGCTGTTGAAGCGGATGATACCGCAATCAGCAAGAATCTGGGGAGTAATCTCCGTCACTTCGGCAGGAACCGCTTCGAGCGAGCCAATATTGGCGATGCTCCATTCGGTCTGGAAGCGGGCACGGTTGAAACCGCGCTTGGGCAGTTTGCGGTACAAAGGCACATGACCGGATTCAAAACCCGGACGAATGCTGGAACCTGCGCGGGCATGCTGGCCCTTGTGTCCGCGTCCGGATGTTTTGCCGTGGCCGGAACTACGGCCACGTCCAAGACGCTTTGTCGGATGAGATTCACCCTCGCTCTTAACTAGGTTGTGCAGACGCATTGTATTATGCTGGTAAAAGTGAAAATATTTTTATTGGAAAAGGCGGGACGGTATCATCGTCCCGCCGTGTTGCAAGTTTTTACTTACAAAACGCTACCATTCCACTTAGGCGGAACGGATATTGCGAATTGTCGCGGCGCTGCGGAGCTGCGAAAGAGCGTCCAAGGTGGCAAACACCACCGCTGCGGGATTGTTGCTCTTGAGGCTCTTGGAAAGCACGTTTTTGATGCCGCACGCTTCCAGAACAGCGCGAACGCCACCGCCAGCGATAACACCAGTACCTTCACTGGCAGGACGAAGCATCACGCGGCCACCGTCATGGTCACCCGTAACAGGGTGCGGAATGGTGTCGCCACGAAGCTGGATGGGCTTCATGTTGCGCTTGGCCTGCTCGGTGCCCTTGCGGATGCAGTCCGGCACTTCCTTGGCCTTGCCGTAACCGACGCCAACATTGCCGGCGCCATCGCCAACGACTACAAGAGCCGCAAAGCTGAAACGACGACCGCCCTTGACGACCTTGGCGCAACGGTTGATGTGCACGACCTTTTCAATGAAGCTGTTATCTACAACTTCTTCGACAGGGGCCTGCCCACGACCACGGCCACGTCCGCCAGGACCGCCACGGTTGTTACGACCACCCTGCGGGCCGCCACGACCACCCTGCGGGCCACCGCGTCCGCCACGCCCACCGAAGGGTGTGTTCTGGCGGGGAGCCGGTGCGCTGCTGGGCAGTTCGACAACTGCCGAGGGGACGTTCTGCTTGGTCGGAGCCTCGCGGATGATGTCGCCGGCGCCTTCTGGGGAAATGGATTGTTCGCTCATTCGCTTAAAACCTGTAGGTCGAAAATAGTTAGAATGTCAGACCTGCCGCGCGAGCTGCGTCGGCGAAGGCCTTGACCGTTCCGTGATAGCGACGACCATGACGGTCGAACACCACAGCGTCAATACCTGC
The DNA here is from genome assembly GCA_016928295.1 of Opitutales bacterium. GTDB lineage: Bacteria > Verrucomicrobiota > Verrucomicrobiia > Opitutales > Oceanipulchritudinaceae > Verruco-01. The sequence goes on along the minus strand of JAFGLA010000057.1, from coordinate 31,273 downwards.
TGCCTTGGCCTTTTCAGCGAACACTGTGGCGACCTTGGTCGCACTGGCAATGTTGGCGGAAAGTTTGTCCTCGCGCAGATCCTTGCTCATGCTGCTGACACAAACCAGAGTCTTGCCAGCGACATCGTCGATAGCCTGGGCGTAAACATGCTTGTTTGTAAAGCTGACGCAAAGGCGGGGACGGGCGGCTGTACCGGAAATCTTGTGACGCACGCGCCAGACACGCTTCTGGCGAAGTTCCTGTTTCTTCTTAAGTTGCATTTGGGAAGTGTCTCCTTGGATGGCTGTTGTGACGGACGATTATTAACCGGCCTTCTTGCCTTCCTTGCGGCGAACGTGCTGGCCAGCGATGCGAACACCCTTGCCCTTGTACGGCTCGACCGGGTAGTACTGATAAATTGTTGCGGCCACCTGACCGACAACCTGCTTGTTGAAACCGCTGACAGTGACAAAGGTGTTGTTGTCCACCTTGACCACGATGCCCTCGGGGATGTCCATCTTGATCTCGTGCGAGTAACCAAGGTTAAGCGTCAGCACATTGCCATTCACCGCTGCCTTGAAACCAACGCCGTTGATTTCGAGCTTCTTTTCGTAGCCCTTCTCAACGCCCTGGACCATGCCTGCGATGATGGAACGCGCCGTGCCGTGCATAGCACCGCAAATGCGGCTGTTGCTCGTCGGCTCGACCTTGACTGCGCCATCCTCGGCGCGAATCTTTACGTGCGCGGGGTTAAAGCTCTGCTCAAGCCTTCCCTTCGGTCCTTCGATGACCACGGTGTTGTTGACCACGGTCGCTTTGACCTTGGAGGGAATGACTACGGGTAATTTTCCAATTCGGCTCATCTTGAGAGTCTCCTCATTTGTTTACCAGACCGAGCAAACCATTTCGCCGCCGACCTTTTGGCGTCTGGCGTTACGGTCGTTCATCACACCCTTGCTCGTGGTGAGAATGCCGACTCCAAGACCGCCCAGAACGCGCGGAATCTCGTTGTAGCTGTAGTACAAGCGGCGTCCGGGTGTGGACTGGCGCTGGATACCGGTGAGTGCCGGCACTTCGTCCACATATTTGAGGACGATCTCAATGCATTTGTGACCGTTGGCATCCTTGCCTTCGCGCACATCACGGATAAAGCCCTCCTGCTTGAGGATCTGGGCTATTGACCAGTGCATGTTCGAATAACGAGCGCTGCAATTGTCTTTGCGCGCGCGGTATGCGTTGCGGATAACGGTGATAAAGTCGCTGATGCTGTCTGACATGGCTTGTTTTGGGCGTCTTTACAGTGGTGTACTGTCGCCATTCAAGGCTAGTGAATCTTGTTTACCAGGAGCTCTTGGTTACTCCGGGGATCTTGCCTTGCGAGGCCAGTTCGCGGAAGGTTAGACGAGAAAGCCCGAACTTGCGAATATAGGCACGCGGGCGACCGGTGATATTGCAGCGGTTGCGAACCCTGATGTAAGAGGAGTTGCGCGGAAGCTTTGTCAGCTTGCGCTGCGCTGCGTAAAATTCTTCGTCAGAAGTATTCGGATCAGCCATTTTGAGCTTCAGTTCCGCGCGTTTTGCGGCGAACTTCTGCACGAGCTGTTCACGCTTCTTGTTGCGTTCAATCATCGACTTCTTGGCCATGACGCTAGTGGATAACTTGTTTGTAGCCTGGAGGCGTGTGTTATGTTTTGCTTATGGGTCTTGCCGGCCTCTAGGCGGCGTTACCAGTGCGCTTGCGGAAGGGCATACCGAGCAGTGACAGCAGTTCCCTGCCCTCGTCGTCGCTCTTCGCAGTGGTTACGATTGTGATGTCCATGCCGATGGTGCGACGGCTGTGATCTCCGTGGCTTTCGGCAAAAATTGTGTGGTCGGCAATGCCGAGCGTGTAGTTGCCATTGCCATCGAGCTTGTTGTTGATACCGCGAAAGTCGCGAATACCGGGCAAAGCGATGGCAACCATGCGCAGCAGGAACTCATACATGGACGCGCCACGCAAAGTAACCTTGACACCAATCGGCTCGTTTTCACGAAGCTTGAAATTGGAGATGCTGCCGCGCGCCTTGGTGACAACGGCCTTCTGACAGGCGATGTTGCTGATTTCCTTGACCGCTTCCTCGATCTGATTCTTGTCAACGCTTACGTCAAAGCCGTGATTGATGACAATCTTCTCGATGCGGGGGATCTGGTGCACGTTCGTGTATCCGAACTTCTTCATAAGCTCGGGCACGACGTTCTGTTCGTACTGTTCCTTCAGAAAGGGCTTCATTGTCTTATCTGGCTCCTGATAAAAGAGGTGCTAGTGAACGCGCTTTTGGCGCTTAGGCCTTTTTGGCGTTGCGTCGCTCGTCGTATTTGGCGGCGAGCATAACATTGGAAAGATGAATGGGTGTCTCGCGCTCAACTATCGCACCCTCGGGGTTCTGCTCTGTCTTGCGCTCAAAGTGCTTGCGCTTGTTCACGCCTTCGATGAGCACGCGCGTCTTTTCGGGAATGACGCGAAGGACCTTTGCACGTGTCCCACGCTCGTTGCCAGCGATGACTACGACTTCGTCTCCGGACTTGATCTTGTTCTTCATTTCGATGATGGCCTCTCGGGTGTGACGAGTAAGCGTAAAAAGTGAGGTGAATTACGTGTTAGAGAACCTCGGGGGCGAGGCTGATAATCTTCATGTACTTCTTCTGGCGCAGCTCGCGAGCCACGGGACCGTAGATGCGCGTGCCCTTGGGCGTGCCATCGGCGTTGATGATGACAACAGCATTGTTGTCAAAACGAAGATAGCTGCCGTCGTTGCGGCGGATGGGGGCCTTGGTGCGAACCACGACCGCGCGGGCAACCGTGCCCTTCTTCACCGAAGCATCCGGGGAAGAATCACGTATATGAACCATGATCTCGTCACCAACGTGGGCGAAACGGGATACCTGGCCATAACGGCGGATCATTTTTGCGGACTTTGCGCCGGTGTTGTCGGCGATGTCCAGGGCTGTGCTCATTTGCAACATGACGATAATCTCCCTGTAACTAGAGTGGCGTGTATGCTAATTTTTGCGAGGTTGAGAGCTTAGGCGCCCACGATGGGGGCCTTGGCGATCACCTCGACGATGCGCCAGCGCTTGAGCTTTGAAAGAGGACGCGTCTCCATGATTACGACCTTGTCCCCAACGGCGCACTCGTTCTTCTCGTCATGGGCGACGACAACCGTCTTGCGGTTGATCTCCTTGACATAGACCGGGTGCGGCTTCTTGTAGGCGTATTCCACTTTCACGGTCTTGTCGCCGGAGCGGGTGGCGACGACACCTGTGATCGTCTTGCGGTTGTTGCGTGCTTGGCTTTCGACCATTTTGAAAAGTTCCGTAGTAAGGAGGCGCTAGGCGGAAAAGACCCCTGGCTGTGTAACCTTTTACACCCCTGTCGAAGAGTCTTTAATGCTCTAAACTGCGCTTCTAGTTGGTTTGTTCGCTATATATAAATTGGACTGCTTAAGTATTTGCGGTTCCGCGTCTTAGGCGCTCTTCTTGGCGAGCAAAGTGCGGATGCGTGCGATTTCACGGCGAAGCTCGCGGAACAGGTGTGTCTTTTCCACACTGCCGCTGCGGCGTGCAAGGCGCATGTCAAGAAGAGTGCGGGTATGCTCGCGAAGAAGCAAATCCAGCTCTGCGGCCGTCTTGCTCTTGAGCGCTTCAGCCTTCTTGTTGATGGTCTTTTTTTCGGTCTTCATCTGTTGTATTATTTCCTTGCTACTACTTAGACGTTTTCGCGCGAGATGAAGCGGCACGAAATCGGCAGCTTTGTGTCGGCAAGACGCATGGCTTCACGGGCAATCGTGGCGGGCACGCCGGAGACTTCGAACAAAATCGTTCCGGGCTTCACAATTGCCACCCAACCCTCGACACTACCCTTACCTTTACCCTGACGGGTTTCAGCGGGCTTCTTCGTGATGGGCTTCTGGGGGAAAATGCGAATCCAGACCTTGCCGCGGCGGTTAAAATAGCGATTGATGGCAACACGAGCCGCCTCGATCTGCTGACCAGTGATGGCCGCGCGATCGAGCGCCTGAATTGCAAAGTCGCCAAATGCGATTGTATCACCGCCCTTGGCGTTGCCGTTGATGCGGCCGCGCTGCTGCTTGCGGTACTTGGTACGGAAGGGATTGAGTGCCATTTCTAGTATTCCTTACTGCGTTGTGTGGCGCCTGTATTAAGAGGGCTAGTAAGCGAGGACCTTTTCGTCCTGCGGCAGGCAAAGCCAGCACTTGATGCCGATTACGCCATACACGGTGCGGGCTTCGGCAGTGCCGTAGTCCACGTTGGCGCGCAGTGTGTGAAGAGGAACCGAACCACTGCGCACACTCTCTGTGCGGGCGATGTCAGCACCACCGAGACGGCCGGCGACCTGGAGACGAACTCCAAGCGCACCCATGCCGATGGAAGCCTGCATGGCCTTCTTCATCGCGCGGCGGAAAGAAATGCGGCGCTCCAATTGAAGGGCTACATTCTCTGCCACGAGGGCGGCGACCAGCTCCGGCTTCTTAATCTCCTGGATGTCAAGAATGATGTCGCGCTTGACCAGCTTGCCGAGATCTTCCTTGAGCTTCTCAAGCTCCTGGCCCTTGCGCCCGATTACAATACCCGGGCGGGCTGTGAAGACCTTGACGCGGACTCTGGCGCCGGCGCGTTCAATGAAAATGCGCGGAACCGAAGCCATACGCAGCTTTTCGCTCAGGATTTCGCGGATGCGATAGTCCTCTGCGAGAAGACGACCGAAGTCAGCCTTCTTGGCGTACCAGCGGGACTCCCAGTTGCGGCGGACGGCGAGACGGAAACCGATTGGATTAACTTTTTGACCCATGACGTGTTATGCGCTTGGTTGTGTCGCTTTGTGGCTCCCTACTCTGCGGCAGGCGTGAGGTCGCTCAGGACAATGTTAATGTGCGTGATGCGCTTCTTGAAAGGATGCGCGGAACCGCGTGCGGCAGGCTTGAAACGCTTGATCGCCGGTCCTTCGTCAACGAGAACTTTCGTGATTACAAGAGAGTCCGCGGAAAGATTATTATTGTTCTCCGCATTTGCCATGGCGCTCTTGAGCGTCTTGGACAAAAGGCGAGCACCCTTACGCGGAATAAAGCGCAAAAGGTTCACGGCATCCTCGGCACGCTTGCCGCGGATGACCCTGGCCAAATCCCTGATCTTGGTCGGGGAAATGCGGACGAATTTGGTTGTTGCCTGAACTTCCATCGGGAGTTCCTTATATAAATTGCTTGGTTGAAAGGAGTTGGTAACCGCTACTTCTTGGTGTGCGGATTGTGGCCGCGGAAGTTGCGAGTTGCAGCAAACTCACCCAGCTTGTGGCCGACCATATTTTCGGTCACATGGAGGGGCAGGAAGTTCTTGCCGTTGTGAATTTCAAGATTCATCCCGATGAATTCCGGGGTGATCGTGGAGCGGCGCGACCAGGTGCGGATCGGCTTGCGGGATTCGGTGTCAACCGCCTGCATGACCTGCTTCCACAGACCCGGATCGACGAAAAAGCCTTTTTTGAGAGAACGTGACATTAGCGTTTCCTTATATCTGTTGGCCTTTGCGGCAAAGCGTTATTTCCTGACCTTGCGCCCGTTTCGACGCGTAATGATCATGCTGTTGGTTGTCTTGCTCTTACGGCGTGTGGGCTTGCCCTTGGAGAGCTGGCCCCACGGCGAAACCGGGTGTCCACCACCAGCGGTCTTGCCCTGACCACCACCCATCGGGTGATCGACAGGATTCATAGCCACACCGCGAACGCGGGAGCGCTTGCCGAGCCAGCGGGCACGGCCAGCCTTGCCCAAAGTCGCATTCTGGTGCTGCCCGTTGCCGACTTCGCCAATCGTGGCGCGGCAGCTGGAAAGAACCATGCGAACTTCACCAGAAGGCATGCGAAGCATCGCCTTGTCGCCTTCGATACCCACGAGCTGGGCAAAAGTGCCTGCGCTGCGTGCCATCTGGGCCTTGGTGTTGGGCTGAATTTCGATTGCGTGCACCTTGACCGCCGGAGGCATGAACTTGAGCGGCATGTTGTTGCCAACATTATACTCGATCTTGCTCTGGCTGGCCACGATAACGTCGCCCACCTTCAAGCCGTTGGGTGCGAGCACGTAGCTCTTCGCACCATCCTCGTACTGGACAAGGGCGATGTTTGCACTGCGGTTGGGATCGTACTCAAGGGCCATAACCGTAGCGGGAGCGTCAAAGCGCGTGCGCTTGAAATCCACGATACGATAAAGCTGCTTGTGACCTCCGCCGCGACGACGACTGGTGATGCGACCGTAAACGTTGCGGCCGCCGCTCTTCTTCTTGGGTTCAACAAGGCTCTTTTCGGGGCGCTTGTTGGACAGCTCCGCCCTGTTGGCAACGTAAAAACGCTGGCTGGGCGTAAGGGGACGCTTTTGATGTAAAGGCATTGTTCTCGCTCTCTTTTCTTTGGCTTTCGCTTATTACGCGAGGTCAATTGTCTGGCCAGCCTTGAGGGTAACAAGAGCTTTCTTGTAACCGCCCTTGAGGGTCACAGCGCCACGAACGTAGCGGCTGCGCTTGGCCTTGGGGTGAACGTTGAGGATGCGAACGTCTGTGACGTCAACCTTGGGATACACCTTCTTGATGGCCTGGGCGACGGAAATCTTGTTAGACTTGGCGCTGACCTTGAAAGTGTAGCAGTTCGTCGTGGACGTTGCCATCGTGGCCTTTTCGGTCACTACCGGCTCAATGATGATTTGCTCGGCGTTAGTCATTGGCTGTGGCGCCGTTGAGGCGGGCGAGAATTGTTTCGATACCCTTTTCGCTGACCACTACCCGATCGTAACGGGAAAGGTCGAGGGCGTTGATGTCGGAAGCCGATGTCATATAGACACGGGCCAAATTGCGGGACGCGAGGATTGTCGCATCAGCCCAGTCGGCGTCGACGATGAGAATCTTCTTCGCCTTGGAGTCGATGGCTGCAAGAACTGCGTTCATCACGCGGGTCTTGGCCTCGGCCAACTCAAAACGTTCGATAACGTCGATTTCGCCATCGCGGGCGCGTTCGAAGAAAGCGCGCTCAAGAGCAAGACGCTTCACCTTCTTGGAAATCTTCTGCGTATAGTCGCGCGGGTGCGGACCGTGGGACACGGCACCGTGGTAGTGCTGCACACGACGGCGGGACCCCTGACGGGATGTGCCGCTGCCCTTCTGGCGGAAGGGCTTCTTGCCCGAGCCAGTTACTGTGGCGCTAGTGAGTGTGTTGACGGTGCCCTGGCGCTTATTGGCCATGTAAGCAACCAGAACCTGCTTCAGTGCTGCACAACCCTTGTCACCTTCAAATTCGGCGATGGGGAAGTCACGCTCTGTGCTGGTCTTACCGTCCGGAGTGAAAACGCGTAGTTTCATTTCGTATCTTTCCTGCTTTATACTAGGCGCTCTTGCGGGCTTTCTTGGCGCTGCGCACCAGAACTTCGCCACCGTTGGGTCCGGGCACGCTGCCCTTGACGAGCAGAATGTTCTTGTCGGCAAGAATCTTCACTACGGACAGATTCTGAGTTGTGCGGCTTGTGTGGCCCATGTGGCCGGGCATGTTCTTGCCCTTGAAAACGTGCCCCGGGGTCTGACGCATGCCGATGGAACCGGGCCTGCGGTGCATCATGTGACCGTGGGTTGCGGGCTGACCGGCTTGGTTCCAGCGCTTGATATTGCCCTGGAAGCTCTTACCCTTTGTCACGCCGATGACGTCAACCATTTCGACGCCTTCAAAGCCGCTGACCGTAAGAGTGTCGCCCACTTTGTATTCACCCTCGCCGCGAACTTCGCTAAGCGTATGGGCGCTGTCCACGCTGGCCTTGGCCAGATGACCCTTGAGGGCCTTGGACATGTTCTTGTCTTTGGCGCTGCCGAAGGAAATCTGGATGGCGCTGTAACCGTCCTTATCCTCGGTCTTCACCTGCACAACCGGGCAGGGGCCGACTTCGATGACAGTCACAGGGACGAGATTGCGTTTCTCGTCATAGACCTGCGTCATGCCTATCTTTTTGCCTATTAGTGTGTATAGCATTGTTCCAAGAGGCAGGTGGTATTCACGGGTGTCAGTGTTGGCACGGGCTACCGTTTGAACTGACCTGCATTAGAGGTTAATTGGATACTGAAAAAGGTACAATAAAATAACTGAAAGTGCTTTGACCGGAATTGGCTCCGTCCGGTGGCCCGAGTTCCGTCTTGCGAGCGGCTTTCGGTCCGGACTGGAGACTTCTTCATGCGGCGTCCGCATTGGAAGTCATCCGGGAAAGTTGGATAGACAACGACTTGTCGGCGCACTTGTCAACACAGTGTTGAAAGTTTTTCAACAAAGTCCGCTGATTTGTCTCCCAGCGCGTACAAATGGCTCATAAATAGTTCCGCCGCCTTGTCAAAGTGACAGGCGGCGGAGCCAAAAACGTTTTAGACGGTGATCGTGATGTCAACACCCGCGGGCAGATTGAGCTTCTTCAGCTCGTCCACGGTCTGGGCGGTGGGTTCACAGATGTCGATGAGGCGCTTGTGCGTGCGCATTTCAAAGGCGTCCATGCTCTTCTTGTCAACGTGCGGGGAGCGGTTCACCGTGAACTTCTCGATGCGCGTGGGAATCGGCACGGGGCCTGAAACGCGAGCGCCGGAGCGCTTGGCGGTGTCCACGATTTCGAGTGCGCTCTGGTCGATTACCCTGTAATCGTAACCCTTGAGCTTGATGCGTATTCTCTGGCCGGTCATTGGTCGTTTAAGATTTCTCTTTTGAATTTGGGTGGATTTGGTCCGCCTTCGCATTTGTATCGGGCTGGTTAAGTAACCCGTGCGCGGCTAGTCGATGTCAAATAACGTTGTCTGAAAAAAGGGGCGTCCGGACTGCCTGCTGAATGCGGACAGTCCGGACGGAAAGAGTTAGATTGTGCGTGCGGCGCCCTTGCGTGCCGAGCTGGCGATAATCTTCTCCAGCACGGAGTTGGGAACCTGCTCGAAGTGGCTCGGCTCCATGGAGTAGCTTGCGCGACCCTTGGAGATGGAGCGAACGTCGGTAGAGTAACCAAACATGCATTCGAGCGGAACGAAAGCGTTGATGATCGTCGCACCGTTCTTGTTGTCGATGGAGTGCACCTGACCGCGGCGGCGGTTAACGTCACCCATGACGTCACCGGAGTATTCTTCCGGAGTCGTCACTTCGACCTTCATGATAGGTTCGAGCAGGATGGGCTGGGCGACCTTCATCGCTTCGCGGAACGCGAAAATACCAGCCATCTTGAACGCCATTTCGGAGGAGTCCACTTCGTGGAACGAACCGAATACGAGGCGAACGCGGAAATCCACCACCGGGTAACCGGCGACGGTGCCATTGCGCATGGCTTCCTTGATGCCTTCCTCGACAGGGCGGATGTATTCCTTGGGAATGACGCCGCCGACGATCTCGTTGACAAACTCGAAGCCCTTGCCCTTCTCGGTCGGCTCCATCTTGATTTCGGCGTGGCCGTACTGACCGCGACCACCGGACTGGCGAACGAACTTGCCAACGCCGTTTGCGTTGTGAGTAATCGTTTCGCGGTAGGCGATCTGCGGCTTGCCGACAGTGGCCTCGACCTTGAACTCGCGGAAGAGTCGGTCGCGAATAATGTCAAGGTGCAGCTCGCCCATACCGGCGATGATGGTCTGGCCCGTTTCCTCGTCCGTGGAGACGACAAAGGTCGGGTCTTCTTCAGCAAGACGCTGAAGGCCGATTGAAAGCTTTTCCTGGTCAGCCTTGGAAGCAGGCTCGACACTCATCTTGATAACCGGCTCCGGGAATGTGGGAGGCTCAAGAATAACGTCAAGGCTCTTGTCGCAAAGCGTGTCACCGGTGCGAATGTCCTTCACGCCGATAATGGCGCAAATGTCACCGGAGTGGGCCAAGTCGATTTCGTCGCGCTGGTTTGCACGCATCTTGACAAGACGGCTGACGCGCTCGGTCCTGCCGGTGCGGGTATTCACAAGAGCGTCACCCTTATGGATCGTGCCCTGATACACGCGGTAGAACACCAGCTTGCCAACGAACGGGTCGGTTGCGATCTTGAACGCCAAACCAACAACGGGCTTTTCGTCATCGGTGATGACTTCGACGACATTGCCATCGTCGTCGTGACCGACGGCGGGAGGAACGTCGAGCGGGCTGGGCAGGTAGTTGACTACGCAGTTGAGCAGCTTCTGCACACCCTTGTTCTTGAACGCGGTGCCGGGAATGACGCCCACGAACTGGTGGGAAAGCGTCGCCTTGCGGATGGCGCGCATCATTTCCTGATCCGTGATAGGCTCGTCGGCGAGATACTTCTCGGCCAACTCGTCGTCAAAGGATGCCAACTCTTCCTTGAGGATCTCGTGATACTTCTTCGCCTCGGCGAGGTAAGCGGTCGGGATGTCCTCCTCGGTGTAATGCGAGCCGGTCTTGTCGTCTTCCTGGTAGAAGTGGGCCTGCATCCTGATAAGGTCGATCAGGCCGCTGAAGTTCTCCTCGCTGCCGATGGGCAGGTAAAGCGGATGGGCGTTTGCGCCAAGCTTCTTGCGGATGTCTCCAACAACGTTGAAGAAATTCGCACCCGTGCGGTCCATCTTGTTTACAAAGCACACGCGCGGAACGCCGTACTTGTTCATCTGGCGCCAAACAGTCTCGGACTGGGGCTGAACGCCGCCAACCGCGCAGAACACAGCAACGGCACCATCGAGAACGCGAAGGGAGCGTTCCACCTCGGCCGTGAAGTCCACGTGACCGGGCGTGTCGATGATGTTGATCTGGTGGTTGATACCAGCGTAAGGGCCACGCTTTGTGGTCCAGTTGGCCGAGATAGCCGCCGAAGTAATGGTGATGCCGCGCTCGCGCTCCTGCTCCATCCAGTCGGTTGTTGCACCGCCTTCGTGCACCTCGCCGATCTTGTGGACCATGCCGGTGTAGAAAAGGATGCGCTCGGTTGTGGTGGTCTTACCGGCGTCGATGTGGGCCGCAATACCAATGTTGCGCTGATACTCGAGAGGTATCACGCGATCCTTGGCGTTGGCGGACGAGAGCTTTACTTGGGCGTCGCTCATCTGCTTGAATAAAAGTTCTAGATTACTCCTGCGTGTTAAAAAGAATGGGACTCGCTATGAGCCACTACCAGCGAAGGTGGGCAAACGCACGGTTGCTCTGCGCCATCTTGTGCATGTCGTCCTTCTTCTTGACGACGTTGCCGGTGTTGTTGAAAGCGTCCACGATTTCGGAAGCGAGCTTCTCGCTCATCGAACCACGGCGGGAACGGGCGGACTGCACCATCCAGCGAAGGGCGAGGCCCTGCTGGCGCTCGAATGGAATTTCAAGCGGCACCTGATAGGTTGTACCACCGACGCGACGGCTCTTCACTTCGAGCTTCGGACGGGTGTTTTCAAGGGCACCAAGAAGGATGTCCACCGGATCGCCCTTGCCGAGCTTTTCGCTGGCGCGCTCAAAGGCACCATAAACGATGCCCTGGGCAATGGACTTCTTGCCGGACAGCATGACGATGCTGACCAACTGTGTTACCAGCGCGCTATTGTGGCGTGGATCTGGCGTGTGTTCGCGCTTGTCTGCTCTGCGGCGACGGCTCATGGAAAGATCTTTCTTAAAAAAGGGTGTCTATGTTTACTTCTTTGCTGCCTTCGGGCGCTTCACTCCGTACTTGGAGCGGCTGCGACGGCGCTTTTCCACGCCCACACAGTCAAGCGTGCCGCGAACGATGTGATAACGCACACCGGGAAGGTCCTTGACGCGGCCGCCGCGCACGAGAACAACGCTGTGCTCCTGCAGGCTGTGACCTTCGTCCGGGATGTAAGCGATGACTTCCGTGCCGTTTGTAAGGCGAACCTTGGCAACCTTGCGGATGGCCGAGTTCGGCTTCTTGGGCGTGCGGGTCATGACCTGCACGCAAACGCCGCGGCGGAAGGGATTGGAATGCAACGCGGGAGCCTTGCTCTTGTCTGTTACGAGCGTGCGCGGCTTGCGGACGAGTTGGTTAATTGTGGGCATATTTCTTCAATGCTGACGAAAAGCGATAAAAACGTGGAAAATAGATTCCGATGGAGCGACTGCAAGCACTTTTTCCGCTTATAACACAACGGAACTGCGTGCGCCCTCGCGCCGGAATCACAATTACAATGGATGGCGCCTCGGGTATGAAACGCCTGAACCGTCTAAATTACACATTCCAGCAGCCATTATGCAAGACTGGATAGCGTGAACTCGAAAATAAAAAGCGGGCGGGCCGGAGGCTTATTTTTTATCCTCCGCCCACCCGCGAAGAGTGGTTTCAAGGCGGTAAAATCAGAATAACACCGCCAAAGGCAGCCCTATTTGTATATCTTGAGCAGAGCCTCGGCCATTTGCGCAGGCGTCTCCGCCACGGAAATGCCCGCGTCCTTGAGAGCAGCAATCTTGGCTGAAGCCGTGCCCGAACCGCCGGAAACAATAGCACCGGCATGGCCCATGCGACGTCCGGGAGGCGCTGTTACGCCAGCGATGAAGGCCGCTACGGGCTTCTTCACATGCTCCTTTATATATGCAGCGGCCTGCTCCTCGGCATTACCGCCGATCTCGCCAATCATTATCATGGCCTCGGTCTCGGGGTCCTCGTTGAACATGCGAATGACGTCTAGGTGACTCGTGCCGTTGACGGGATCCCCGCCGATGCCGACGCAAGAGCTCTGCCCGTAGCCACGCTGCGTAAGCTGATAGACAGCCTCGTAGGTAAGCGTGCCGGAGCGGGACACTACGCCCACCTTGCCGGGCTTTGCGATGTAACCGGGCATGATGCCCACGTTGCACTGACCGGGAGTCATTACGCCCGGGCAATTCGGCCCGATTAGGCGCGCCTGCGGATTGTCGCGCAAAGCAGCCTTCACGCGAATCATGTCGCGAACAGGAATGCCCTCTGTAATGCAAACTATCAGCTTAATGCCCGCCTCGATGGCCTCCAGAATGCCGTCAGCCGCGAATGGCGGTGGAACGAAAATGACCGAAGTGTTCGCCCCTTCCTTCAGCACCGCCTCGCGGACAGTGTTAAAAACGGGAAGCTTGTCCTCAAAACTCGTCCCGCCCTTGCCGGGCGTAACAGCCGCCACGTAATTTGTGCCGTAGGCGATGTTGTTGAGCGCATGCTTGGAGCCAGCCTTGCCGGTAATACCCTGCCCCACCACGCGCGTGTCCTTGTTTACAAGAATGCTCATTGGAAAATGTTCCTTATATAATAGTGATGGGAAACTAGCCCTGCTTGGCCACGAGAGAGACGATTTTCTCCGCCGCGTCAGCCATGCCGTCCGCCGAAACGATGGCAAGACCGCTGTTAGCGAGCGTCTCCTTGCCCTCCTTGACAGAGTTACCCTCCAGACGGACAACAAGCGGGATGTTTATGTGCACATTGTTGGCCGCACCCACGACGCCGTCGGCGATCGTCTTGCAGCTCATGATGCCGCCGAAGATGTTGACAAGAATGCCCTTCACCTTGGGGTCTGAAAGAATGATGCGGAAAGCGTTTGTAACGGCCTCCACTGTCGCGCCCCCGCCCACGTCTAGGAAGTTCGCAGGGTTGCCCCCATAGTGCTTGATGATGTCCATCGTGGCCATCGCAAGGCCCGCACCGTTCACAAGACAGGCGATATTGCCGTCAAGAGCTATGTAGTTGAGGCCGAACTTGCCAGCTTCGATCTCCTTGGGGTCCTCCTCGGAAAGATCTCGCAACGCCTCGATTTCGGGATGGCGAAAGAGTGCATTGTCATCAAAGCCCATCTTCGCATCGAGCGCGATAAGCTGCCCGTCTGCGGATACTACAAGAGGATTTACCTCCACAAGAGAGCAATCCTTCTCCCAGTATAGCTTTACAAGGCCGTCGATCAGCTTGCTGAACTGCTTGAACAGCTCCTTGCCGTCAAAGCCCAGCGCGTATGCCATGACGCGCTTCTCGTAAGCCTGCACGCCACCGTCAGGGTCCACATTGATGCGGACAATCTTCTCGGGCGTCTCGGCTGCGACCTTCTCGATCTCAACGCCGCCCTCTGTGGACGCGATAATGACGGGCTTGCCCCTTGCGCGGTCCAAAGTCACGGCAAGGTAGTATTCCTTGGCAATTTTGACCGGCTCGTTGAAATACACAGTGCCGACCAGCTTTCCGGCGGGGCCGGTCTGCTTGGTGACAAGGGTGTTGCCCAACATCTTTTTGGCAACCTCCAGGGCCTCGGAATGGCTTTGGCAGACTTTTACGCCCCCCTGATAGCCATCCTTGAAAGTCCCCTTGCCACGCCCACCGGCGTGAATCTGTGCTTTTACCACAACAACCCCGTCAGGCAGGCTTGCCAGTGCGTCGTTCATCTGTTCCACGCCCTGTACGGCGGCGCCTTTGAGCACCGGAATCCCATACTGCGCGAATAACTCTTTGGCTTGATATTCGTGAATATTCATTGCAATGGGGCCGCTTAAAACGGTCCAGTGAATTAAAACTACTTATATTGATAAATGAAAGCTGCCGCTAATTCCGGGTACGCAAAAACCATGCGAAACAACGCGCAAAGGAGCGACTTGATCAAAAAAGAACTGTCATCCAGCACACGCTGAACAACAAACGACGCGAAAGGGTGAAGCCGGAACAAATTCCGGACCCATCACGGCCCTTGCCGTCCTGCTAGCGGCTGGCCGGGGGGCGCGCACGACACAGCGCGATGGCTTCCGTCGAGGGCGAAGCGGGGCGTACCTCCCTTGCTGCATCATAATATCGCACGTCATCGAAGGGAATTGCCAGCCCATATTTACGTAAAAGAGGTTTGAAGCGAAGTTACGGTGTTCAAACAATATAACTATGCGCCGTACCGGTGCCAAACGCGCCGCAGGACATGCGAAAGGCGCGGGATTACGTGCCCTAACGCTCCACGCCAAGCTCGGCGCGCGTGCTATCATCGGCGATGCGGAGCGACAGCTCCTCAAGACGCTTGGAAACTCGCGCTGCCAGCTCCGCCATGTGGGCCTCGCTTGCCTGCTGGTCCAACATAAGGCGCCAGCCCGCGTTACGCGCGAAACGATGCGAAACAATGTAGGCAAGGTTCACCGCGTCGGACGCATTCAGCGAAGTATTCAAATCCTGCTCTGCAAACTCCCCATCCGCAAGAGGCGGTGAAGCCGGGAGTTCGGGCACGGCATCCGCTGGAAGGCGCCCAAGCGGCACCTCCTCCCCCACGCCCACTCCCTGCGTCACAGGGCTATGCGCAATCTGCCGCATGTATTCTTCCATACACATGCCAGAGGCGCGAATCAACGGCATATGGCAAAACAAGTCAGCTTTGACATACTTTTGCCCATTCCCCGGCCAATCAGGCCCCGAATTATCAGCCCGTCAATCTTCGCACACTCCGTCCTCCCATAGTTTACCCTCCAAATATATACGACCATAGAACAGTCCGGCTGTATGGCCCAAGCCGTCATTTTGCGTTACAAAACAAAGCCCCCGCCGGAAAGTTAGCCACAACTTGGCCCACCCGACACATTTGCGCTTGTAAAGGCAGGGGTTCTGCCGCTTTGATTTACCCGATGACAACTTCAGCAGCGAGCACCCCGGAAGCCTTCGTTCCCGTGCTGGTGCAAATAGTTCTGGCTCTGGCAATCGCCGTCGGCCTTATCGTGGTAAGCCACATATTCGGCCAGCGCATGCGCGTGCGCAGCAAGTTCAAGGACATGCCCTACGAGTGCGGCCTGCCCATGGTGGGCAACGCGCACCCTCGCTTCAGCGTGAAGTTCTATCTGGCAGCCATGCTGTTCATCATCTTCGACATAGAAGTGGTGTTCATGTTTCCGCTGGCCCTTGTTTACCGCAAGCTCATAAGCTACGGCGTGCCGGTGCTCATGCCCCTGCTGGCATTCCTGCTGGTACTGGCCGTGGGCCTGGTTTACGAACTGCGCAAAGGCGCGCTGGAGTGGGAACGCTAAGCGGCGTTATTTTCCGCGATGCCCTGCTAGCTGGTTGACCGCACAAACCTATCAGATTACGTTAGCCACAAGATGAGGCTGGACCGCTACCTGACAAAGACCCGCATTGTGGACATCTCCAGCAAGGACCTCAAAGGTGCCTTGGCTGAGCTGCTGGCCGCGGCTTTGAAAAGCTCCAAAATGCCTCACGACTCCGAAGTGCTCCTTGGGGAACTGCTCCAAAGGGAAAGCACCATGACGACGTATCTGGGCAACGGCGTGGCAATGCCCCACGTGCGCGTCAAAATGGACAGGCCCTACGTCTTCGCCATGGGCCGCTGCGCGGAAGGTCTCTCCGAAGAAGACTCGCGCGAATACAAGGAAGTGCGCCTGCTCTTTCTCCTGCTCGCCGCGGAAGGAGAGCCGAATTACCTCAACGTACTCGCCTCTCTAGCAAGACTGTTTCGCGAACAGGCGCTTGTTAACTACATCGTGGATTCGCCGGACATCAAAATCCTGCGCGAACGTGCGTTCATGGGCTTCTCCGGCCTCATAGCCAAGCCCGAAAAGAAACAGGACCGCTTTAACCGGGTCCTGATACGCGAAGGCGAACGCATAGCCCGCGCAAGCCGCTGCTCGTCCATACTCTTTTTTAGCGACACCTTCACCAACCCCGCCTCGATCGCGGAGGACATGCCCAAGTTCCGTACCATACGCATTGCGCGCAGCACTGCGGACAAGGCCCAGACGACACAAGGCAAGACCAAAGACGTGATAGAAGTTCGCTCCTATTCCCGCCAACGCCTTGCCCAGCTTCGCAGCGCCGTGCTCATAGGCCTCACAAGGGGACTTTTCAATTACAGCGACCGGCTCTGCTGCATAGGCGGCATCCCCGGCTCCAACCAGCTCGACTCAGTCTGCGTAATCGACGTGGAGAGGGAGTTCCAAAGCGTGATAACGCGCGAAGACCTACTCCCGAGCAGCGTAAAAATCGAAGTCATGGAACGCCTCCTTGGCATAGCCTCGGAGCTTGCCGTAGAAGGGCGCGAAGGGCGCCCCGTAGGCTGCCTCTTCGTACTGGGCGACTCTCGCAACGTGAACCAGATGATAAAGCCGCTGGTTCTAAACCCCTTCTTCGGCTACCGGGAAGAGGACCGCAACATTTTGAACCCCTTCATGGACGAAACCATAAAGGAGTTCTCCGTCATCGACGGCTGCTTTGTCGTGCGTGGCGACGGCGTGGTGGAATCCGCAGGCAGCCTGATACACGCCCCCAGCCAGTATTACCAAGACATGCCGGGCGGCTTCGGCGCGCGCCACTCCGCAGCTGCGGCCATATCCCGCGCGGCGGACTGCATAGCGATCGTGGTATCCGCAAGCAACGGCAGAGTCACCCTATTCCGCCACGGAGTAATGATGCCCCTGCTCGAAAAGCCGATTGGCGGCTACTAGCAGAGCAACAGGATTACCGCCACGGACGCCTCATTTACCAGCGCCGACAACGATAAGCCTGGGAGCACTCCTTACCAGCGAGAAAGAGCAACGTCCTACGAACCACCCTTGGCTGAAGTCTTCAGGATGTCCACAAACGCCTCCTGCGGGATCGACACCTTGCCAATCTGCTTCATGCGCTTCTTGCCCTCCTTCTGCTTCTCAAGGAGCTTGCGCTTACGGGTAATGTCACCACCGTAACACTTTGCAGTAACGTCCTTTCGCAAGGCGCTGATAGTCTCTCGCGCAATGACCTTGCCTCCGATGGCCGCCTGAATGGCCACCTTGTACATCTGCTTGGGCAAAATCTCCTTCAACTTCTCGCAAAGCTGACGCCCGCGCGCCACGGCGCGATCCACATGCACAATGGACGAGAACGCATCGACAGCGTCACCGTTGACCATGATCTCCAACCTCACGAGCTTGCTCTCGACATACTCGGAAAGCTCGTAATCCATTGAACCGTAGCCCTTTGTAATGGACTTCAGGCGATCGTTGAAATCCACAAGAATTTCATTCAGAGGCAGGGTGACATGCAAAATCACACGATGCGCGTCGATGTTCTCCGTGCGCCCGCAAATGCCGCGCTTCTCCATTACAAGCGACAAAATATCGCCAATCGCTGAAGTTGGAATGTGCAAAGTCGCCTCGATTGTCGGCTCGCAAATGGAATCAATTGTACTCGGGTCGGGCATATTGACCGGATTATCGACCTCGATGAGCGTCGAATCGGTCAAAGTCACCTTGTAAACCACGCTCGGGTAAGTCGAAATAATGTCCAGATCGTATTCGCGACGAATGCGCTCCATCACAATTTCCATGTGCAAAAGCCCAAGGAAACCGCAGCGGAAACCAAAGCCCAGGGCCACGGAGTTCTCCGCCGTGTAGGTAAAGGCCGCGTCGTTAAGGCGCAACTTGGCCATGCTGACCTTCAGCTTCTCGTAGTCGGAAGTGTCGATCGGGTAGATGCCCGCGAACACCATCGGGCGCACCTCCTTGTAACCGGGCAGCATCTCATCGGCAGGATTGTTCGCCAGCGTGATGGTATCGCCAATCTTGACCTCCGAAACGTCCTTGATTGACGTAGTTATGTAGCCAACGTCCCCGGGCTCAAGGGCGGTCCCGGGCGTCATGCGGGGCGTAAAGCGCCCCAGCTCCTTGACCTCGGTCTTGGCCCCATCGCTCATCATGATGATGGGGTCGCCAACCCTGATCGAGCCGCTGAAAACGCGCACGTAGCAAATAACGCCCTTGTAAGCGTCGTAAACGCAGTCGAAAATCAATACGCGAGCACCCTTGTGATCCGCCCAGCGTGGCACTGGCACGCGCCCGACAATGGCCGAAAGAATCTCCGGCACGCCGATGCCCGTCTTGCCGCTTGCAAGAATCGCATCATCGGCAGGAATGGCCAGAATCTCCTCCACCTGATGCCTCGCGCCCTCGACATCCGCGCCCGGAAGGTCGATCTTGTTAATGACGGGAATCACCTCAAGGCCCTGGTTAAGAGCCAGAAGAGCGTTCGCCACCGTCTGCGCCTCCACGCCCTGCGCCGCGTCGATAAGAAGGAGCGCCCCCTCGCAAGCTGCAAGACTGCGCGAAACCTCGTAAGAGAAGTCCACGTGCCCGGGCGTGTCGATGAGGTTGAACTCGTAATCCTGCCCGTCGGTATGCGTGTAGCGCACCGTGACGGGGTGGCTCTTGATGGTAATCCCGCGCTCCCGCTCCAGATCCATCGAATCGAGAAGCTGCTCCTTCATATCGCGCTTCTGCACGGTATTGGTAGCCTCCAGCAAGCGGTCGCTAAGCGTCGTCTTGCCGTGGTCAATGTGTGCTATGATGCAGAAGTTGCGTGTCTTGCTCGTGTTGGACATGGAAAACAAATTGAAATACTGTCCGCAGATATTGCGGACGATGCGGACTAAAATAATAATTTATCCGATATATCACCTCATGCCAACTGTGCAAACATGCTACAAAGGGCAGGAGGAAGAGAAGAACCGGCTTATGCAATGACAGGCAGCGCCTCAAGCTCCGCCCATTCGCTCACGCTCGTTACCTTCAAGGCGCGATCGGTGCGCTTTGCAAGCCCCGCGAGCACCTTGCCCGGACCACACTCGATGTATTCGCCAATGCCCATCGAAGCAGCGCCGCGCATATCGTCCTCCCAGAGGACGGAACTAGTCACCTGCTTTACGAGATTCTCTCGAATGGACTCGGGGCTAGTGTGCACGCCGCCAGTCACGTTGCTGAACACGGGAACGCGCGGCGTCTTTACCTCGATACCGGCCAAAAACTTGTCAAACTCCACCGCGGCACTCTTCATAAGACGGCTGTGATAGGCGCCCGCCACATTGAGCGGCACCACCATCTTGAACGCGCCCCCCGCCTTGGCGGCCTCGGCAGCCTTGAGGCAGTTGTCCCTGTCGCCGGAAATAACGATCTGCCCGGGGCAGTTCAAATTGGCCATGTCCACATCGTGCGCGGCGCAAAGTTCCTTCACAAGCTCCACGCTGCCGCCGATCAAAGACACCATCGTGCCGTTTGTCGCCTCGCAGGCCATCTGCATCAGCCTTCCGCGCTCTGCCACAGTGCGCAAGCCGTCCTCCAGCGAAAAAGCCCCCGCGTAGGTAAGAGCGGTAAGCTCCCCAAGCGAAAGCCCGAGCGCCACGCCCACCTCGGGCAGGCGGCCGGCCTCTTCCAAAGCCGCAACAATGGCCATACCCTGCACAAACAACGCAGGCTGACAAACCCTGGTCTGCGTCAGCGCCGTATCCGGCCCGTTGAAAGAAAGCTCGCTGATGGACCAGCCAAGAGCCTTGTCCGCGCTTTCATAAACGGCCTTTGCCGCCGCGCTGTTATCACAAAGGCTCTTGCCCATACCGACGCTCTGAGCGCCCTGACCGGAGAAAAGAAGACCAATTGACATATGCGGTAGATAATAAAGAGGTGTTCAATTAAGAAACAGACGAATCTGCAAGGGATAAGCCCAAACAAGGGGCCTGATTACATACAGCATGCGCCCGTCGGGGTTATGATCCCGGCGGGCGCATACTGGAAAAAGACAGTGCCAAACGCAACCGCTAGGCGCGGCGGCGTGTGAACTTCTTGTTGAACTTGTCCACGCGTCCGGCGGTGTCCACGAAACGCTTTTCACCGGTGTAAACCGGGTGGCTGTCCATGGTCACGTCGCGCAGGATTACCTGATACTCCACGCCGTCGATCGTTTCCTTGCGGTCTGAACGAACTGTGGAACGGGTAAGAAATTTGCGACCGGTGGACACGTCCATGTAGCACACCGGATTGTTTTTGGGATGAATGTTTGCTTTCACTGTGGCTCTTCTCCTCTCCTGAATGTAAGGGGACCGTATGTCCTCGCTTGCCTCGACTGCCAATGGGACTAGCCCTGGCGAGCCTTGAAGCGCGGGTTGGTCTTGTTAATCACGTACACACGCCCCTTGCGACGGACTACTTGGCAGTCCGGGTGACGGTGCTTGAGCGACTTCAGGGAGCTTACGACTTTCATGGCTGAAAAAGTGCGAATGAAACAATCGCCAGCCCTCCTGTCAATGCCCGAAAAGATTATTTTCTTACGATACTCCGTTACCGCAAACGAGACAGACCAAAGCATCCCATCATTGACCGCCACTGCCGACCATGCGGAACAGGAGCGCCTACACTATCACTCTCTCCGCTCCACTCCGCAAGAGCGCAGGTCCAAAGTGACGAATGTAACCCAAGCGTAACATTCGTGACGCAGTTTCGTTTCAGGCGCAGGCGATACTTGTTACATCGACGGGAGAAACAACCCGTCAGCAAAACCGAAACGCAACACAAGAGAACCATGTTCAGCAAAATCATCAGCACACTGGCTCTGGCAGCCGTCTGCGCCAGCGCAAACGCAGGCGAGACACTCGTAATCAAAGGGTCCGACACACTGGGCGCCAAGCTCGTGCCCCAGCTCAAGGAACAGTTCCGCGTGACGCACCCGGACGTCAATTTTGAAATCGCCGCCGAAGGCTCCTCCACCGGCATCAGCGCCATCATCACCTCCACTGCGGACATCGGCATGTCCAGCCGCCCCGTGACCGAAAAGGAGATTTCACAAGGCTCGCTAAACGGCGTTGAAATCAAGAGCATCGTGGTCGCCTACGACGCTATCGCGGTAATCGTGAACGAAAAAAATCCGATTACGGAACTCTCAACGGACGACGTGTACATGATCTTCACAGGGCAGGTGGACGACTGGACAAGCGTCGGCGGCAACCCGGGCACCATATCCATCTACACCCGCAACACGGCCTCTGGCACCTACAAGGACTTCCAGAAACTGGCCATGAACATGGACGACTACGCCCCCAGCTCCCAGAAAATGGCGGGCAACGAACAAATCGCCTCCGAAGTGGCCAAGAACCCCAACGGCATCGGCTACGTGGGTCTGGCCTACATCGCAATGCCCGGCGTAAAGGTAGTATCAATAGACGGAGCCAAGCCCTGCAAGGAATCCGTCCAAGCAAACAGCTACCCCTACGCCCGCGAAACATTCTATCTTGTGGACGGCAAAAAAGAGAACAAACTCGCCCAACAGTTCATAGACTTCACACTAAGTCCCGAAGGACAGCAGATTGTTGACGCGGTCCACTTTATCCCCGTCAATTAATCAATCAATCCCAAGGGGAACCTCTGCAAACAACGCAGACCGACACAACGGACACCACATTTGCAGACACCCCCGTTCTCCCTCTTCATTTCATCCGGCGCCCCGAGAACTACCGGGACGCCGGATGAGGTTTTAAGCCAGAAAAGAGCCGTTTTCTCTTGATGAACAAAGACAAGCAAGCACCTGCACAAAACGATGGACGCAACGACGAGACTGCGAAAAAGTTCCGCAGTCGCCGCCTGCGCTTCATGGGGCTGGACAGCGACGACGTCGTGCGCGTCTTCTTCGGCGGCAACGCCACACTGGCCATCGTTGTGCTGGTACTCATCATGGTCTTCCTCTTCAAAGAAGGCGCGGGCTTTGTCGGCCAAAACGCAAGAGAGCTTGAAACCTACCGCAAAAGCGGCCTCGAATACGTGGACTACATGCGCGTGGAGCTGGACGCGTACAACGATCTGCCCCGCTACCTGACAAAAGTCGAAGCGCGCGAAATCCGCTACCTGATGAACGAAGGGCTGGAGCTTGAACAAGCCCGCGCACAGCTAAAAGAGCTGAACCGCTACACGATGGAACTGCGCAAAACCGTGCGCCCGCTGGACCGCTACATAAAAGAAGTGTCCGAAGTGGCCATCAACCTGCGCGACCAGTACAAGACCTACCTAAACAAGGCGCAGGAGCGCGACAACCTCCTCTCCGACGCCGGACGCGCAAGCGGACAAAAGGCCGAAGACCTCCAGCAGAGCGCAGACGCCGTAACCGTAAACGTAGTGGATCTGGACCAACGCCGCGCCGCCCTCATCGAAGAGCTGCCCCGCTACAAGGAAGTGAACGCCAAGCTGCGCAACGACATAGAAAAACTCCTGACACGCATCCCCGACGGCGGCCCCCATCTGGCCAAGGAGATGGAACGCTTCCGCGAGAAGGCGGAGCGCTTTATAAGAGTCTCGCACAGCACCGAGGCCACCCTCGCCACCTGGAACCCCGAAAAACCCGTTCCATTCGCCTACCGCATAACAAACTTTCTCTTCGGCAAAAGCTGGGTCACAAACAGCTACTTTCAGGACTGGTACGGAGTGCTCCCCCTGCTCACAGGCTCGGTCATAGTATCGCTGATCGCCCTCTTCTTCGCCGTGCCCCTGGGCATTGCCGGAGCCATATACGTCAACCAGTTTGCCAGCCTGCGCGAGCAGAAGTTCATCAAACCGTACATCGAGTTCATCTCCGCCATCCCATCGGTAGTAATAGGCTTTTTCGGCGTAATTGTATGGGGACAATTCGTGCGCGACGCCTCCGGCTGGGCCATATTCTCCTGGATACCCGGCTTCCCTATATCCGAACGCCTGAACGCCTTCACGGCAGGCTGCCTGCTCGCGCTCATGGCCGTGCCCACAATCTTCACCCTTGCCGAAGACGCACTCAACAACGTGCCCAAGGCCTTCAAGGAAGCCTCGCTCGCCGTCGGCGCGACAAAGCTCCAGACCACCATACGCATCGTGATACCAACGGCCATATCCGGCATGATATCGGCAATCCTCCTCGGCTTTGGCCGCGTGATCGGCGAGACGATGGTCGTACTACTCTGCGCAGGCAACCGAATCTCCATCCCCGACTTCAGCGACGGGCTTAGCTCAATCTTTCAGCCCGTGCACACGATGACCGGCCTTGTCGCGCAAGAAATGGGCGAAGTAGTCGCCGGCAGCATCCACTACCGCGCCCTGTTCCTTGTCGGCACTCTGCTCTTTTTCATATCACTGCTCATCAACTACATGGCGCAAAAAATCATGCGCCGTTACAGCATCGCTGAAAAATAGGCCCTGCCATGAGCGAAAACAAACAGAACCCCTTTCAATACAACGCCAAGAGCTGGCTTTACAGGCGCGAACGCATCGTGACGAGCACGCTGCGCCTTATGACCTATTTTGTGATATTGTGCGCCAGCTACCTCTTTCTCGACATCATAATCAAAGGCGCGGGCACCGTCTTCAGCAGCAGCTTCCCCTTTGTAAACGTCGAGTTTCTCACCCAAAGCCCCGAGACGCTGCACGTCTTTGAATGGCAGGGCGAGAAAATGGAAATGGCCGACAGCACGTTCAGAAACTGGATAACCGAGAACGGACTGGACGCAACAAGCATAAAGACGGAAACCTACGCCTATTCCGGCGGCGGCATCCTACCCGCCATCATAGGCACGATAATGCTAGTCATAGGCTCGATGATAATCGCGCTAGTGCTGGGCATACTAAGCGCGATTTACCTTAGCGAATACGCACGCGACACAAAGTTCATACGCGCCATCCGCCTGTCCATCGTGAACCTTGCGGGCGTGCCCTCCATAGTGTTCGGCCTCTTCGGCATGGGCCTCTTCGTGCTCTTCCTCGGCTGGGGCGTGTCGCTCATTGCAGGCTGGTTCACGCTGGCCTTCATGGTGCTGCCCATCATCATAACAGCGAGCGAACAGTCCCTCCGCGCCGTGCCAAAGGGCTTTAGAGAAGGCGCGCTGGCCCTTGGAGCCACAAAGTGGCAGACCATCCGCACAAACGTCCTCCCCTACGCAATGCCGGGCATACTGACAAGCTCCGTCCTGAGCGTGGCGAGAGTAGCCGGCGAAACGGCACCCATCATGTTCACAGCGGCATACGCTATGCGCGACAAGATGCCATGGGAAGTGGACAGCTTCTGGGGCTTCTTAAAGCAGGGCGTGATGGCCCTTCCCTACCACATTTACGTCGTAAGCTCCAAGATTCCGCAAAACGAGTACACAGCGCGTATGCAGTACGGAACGGCCCTCGTGTTCATGATGGTCGTGGCCACCATAGCGATTCTATCCATTTACCTTCGCCAAAAAGCGCGCGAACGCTACCGCTGGTAAGGCAGCACGATTATTCTTTCTCCAGCGCGAACTCGCAGTATTTTCTCAATGTCAACAACTTCAAGCAACACCGTACAGGCAGCCGCCATGAACGAGAAAAAGCCCCTCCACAAAGCCATGCCAACGCCTCGCAAACCAAGCGAGTCCACCAGCACGGGCCGCGTGGCGATAGAAGTGCGCGACCTCGACTTCTTCTACGCTGACAAGCAGGCCCTGCACGGCATAAACCTGAGCATTCTCGAAAAGGAAGTCACGGCCTTCATCGGCCCTTCCGGCTGCGGAAAGAGCACGCTACTGCGCTGCATGAACCGCATGAACGACCTCATAGACGCGACCCGCGCCGAAGGGGAACTGCTAATCAACGGCGCCAACATCTACGAAAGCGGAGTGGATGTCATAGAGCTTCGCAAGCACGTCGGCATGGTGTTCCAGAAGTCGAACCCATTCCCGATGTCCATCTACGACAACATCACCTACGGACTCAAGATACAGGGCCGCAAGCGCAAGCGCGACCTCGACGAAGTCGTGGAAAAGAGCCTTCGCGGCTCCGCCCTCTGGGACGAGGTGAAGGACCGCCTGCACGAAAGCGGCCTGGGCCTATCCGGCGGCCAGCAGCAACGCCTCTGCATAGCACGCGCGATCGCCGTGGAGCCGGAAATCCTGCTCATGGACGAACCCTGCTCCGCGCTAGACCCGATAGCCACGGCAAGGGTTGAGGAACTGATACACGAACTGAAGAAACAGTTCACAATCGTGATAGTGACCCACAACATGCAGCAGGCCGCCCGAGTGTCCGACAAAACGGCATTCTTCTACCTCGGCAACCTGATCGAGTTTAACCACACAGAGCAGATATTTCTGAACCCGGGCGACGCGCAGACAGAAGCCTACGTATCAGGCCGCTTCGGTTAAAAAAGCACTGCGCGGCGGCGAAACACAGCACATCGCAACCCCCGAGTATTCCATCTTTGTGAACAATACAGTCTCCGCTTTCATTCAGCACCCTTTCATGCGATAATCCTATCTGCGCCCAATCAGGCAGGGCATATCTCCCCCAATCCTCCCGACTATTCTGCCCCAAAACAACTCAACAGCCCTTTTACACCATCATGAAGCGTTTCTTCCACAGCGAGCTAGAGCAATTCCGTTCCAACCTTTTGCTAATGGGCGAGAGATGCATAGAGGTGGTCCGCTTTGCCAGCCGCGCGCTGATGGAATCGAACGTGGACTTTGCCAAGTCCGTGCTTGATAAGGACGACGCCATTGACCAGCTCGAAGTCGTAATCGACGCCGAAGCCATCCGCTACATCTCCATGCGAGGCCCCGTTGCGCGGGATTTGCGCCTGCTCACCGTCGGAATGAAGGCAGCGCACGACCTTGAACGCGTGGGTGACGAGGCGACAAGCATCGCCCGCCGTGTGCTCAAACTCGACGCGGGGCTGCCGATCAAGGACTTTCTGGGCATACCCGCCATGGTCAGCCTCACTCTCGACATGCTGCGCGACTCCATCGACAGCTTTATCGACGGAGACGCCGAAATGGCCGCCGCCATCCCCATGCGCGACAAGGAAGTTGACCGCCTGCACAAGCAGAATTACGCGACCCTGACAGAAATGATCCGGCAAGACCCGAACAAAGTCACGGCCTGCCTCGACCTCATTTTCATATCCAAGAGCCTCGAACGCATAGCCGACCACGCCTCGAACATATCCGAAGAAGTGGTCTTCCTCTACAAAGCCGAAGACATCCGCCACTCCACAAGCGTCAAAGAAGCCAAAGCCCAAACGCGAGAAGAAGACCCCGAACAGGGCGCATAGACACTACGCTCCCCGTTTGAGCAGCATTGCTACGGCCAGCGCATTGCCCGCGGTATGGGACAAAGTGAGCGCGACGGCATCGCCCCCGAGGGTCGCAAGCAGCTCCGACGCCTTGCCGTCCAATACGACAAGCGCCTGCCCGCGCTCTCCGTGGACAACGCCCATGCTCTTCCAGGACAACTCCGCGCCAATACCCGTCCCAAAAGCCTTTGAAATGGCCTCCTTGGCCGCGAAACGTGCCGCATAGTGCGGGAAGGGCCGCGCCTTTGACGAGCAGTATGCAATCTCCACGTCGGTAAATACGCGCTTGAGAAAATGCTCCCCGCTGCGCTCGATCGCCCTCTGCACACGGGCGACCTCGACAATGTCCGCCCCAAGACCGACTACAAATCCGCCCGCCCCGGGATTCGCGAAAGCCCCACCCATTTGAACGGACAACTCTGCCGCAGCAGGCGCTGAACTATCGCCCAAATCGCTCACAAAAGCCCCCGGATAAGAGCCTTCATGCGCCCCACTGCCTCGTCCACACCTGTGAACAAAGCGCGGGAAACGATGCTGTGCCCGATGTTAAGCTCGTGAATACCCTCGATGCGGCGAATGTCCGCTACGTTCACGTAATTGACGCCGTGCCCCGCATTGACCGTAAGGCCGAGCGTAACGGCGTATTCCACGGCACGCTCCAGCTTGAGAAGCTCCGCCACACGCGCGGCGGGGACGTGCCATGCGTTTGAAAAAGCGCCCGTATGCAGCTCGATTAGCGGGCTGCCAAGCTCGGCGGCTGCGTCGATCTGGGATGCCTCCGGATCAATAAAGAGACTCGTCACAATGCCAGCGTCGTTGAGAGTGCGCACGACCTGCCCCACCCTGTCCATCTGACCGGCCACATCCAACCCGCCCTCGGTGGTCACCTCGGTACGATTCTCCGGCACAAGACAGGCGAAGTCCGGCTTGATGGCCAGAGCAAACGCAGTCATCTCCTCTGTGCAGGCCATTTCAAGATTGAGCCTCGTCGCAATGCAGGCGCGCATACGGCGAACGTCCTCGTCCTGCATATGGCGGCGGTCCTCGCGCAAATGCATCGTGATGCCGTCCGCACCGGCACGCTCTGCGGCGAGCGCCCATGCGATCGGGTCCGGCTCCACAATCTGACCGCAAGCGCGGCCAATCTCGCGGTAGCGGGCCTGACGAACGGTGGCGACGTGATCTACGTTCACGCCAAGCAGTATGTTATTGTCTGCCATTATCTTACATATGTTAACCAGACAGCGCGGCAAAGTCGAAACCAGACTGCAAGTCCGGCCCTGCTTCGCACTCAAGAATCTTGCCAAGGAAACTGGCCCGATGCAACTCACATGGCCCGTGTTCGCGCAAAGCCTCCCGATGCTGCACCGTGCCGTAGCCCTTGTGACGGGCAAAACCGTACTGCGGATAGTCCTCGTCCAGCCCGCACATGAGCCGGTCGCGCGTCACCTTGGCCACGATGGAGGCGAGCGCAATTACAAGGCTTTTCCCATCGCCCTGCACTATGGCACTGTGTTCGTAAGGAAAGGGCTTTAGCGGCAGCCCGTCCACCATTACAAGCGCCACAGGCAGGCCCTGAGCCGCGACATCGAACAGGCCCTCGTCCACCCCCTTCTCCGGCAGGCGAACCCATCCTGCGGCTTGTCTGCCAGCCTCGTGAAG
Source organism: Opitutales bacterium (assembly GCA_016928295.1). Taxonomy (GTDB): domain Bacteria; phylum Verrucomicrobiota; class Verrucomicrobiia; order Opitutales; family Oceanipulchritudinaceae; genus Verruco-01. The sequence continues at coordinate 2,827 of JAFGLA010000057.1, read as the reverse complement.
CGCGCGGCGCATCGCCTGCCGCGTGGCACCGAGAACGTTCAGGCTGTCCACCTCCCGTGCGTCCGCAAGCCCTGCCGCGTAAAAAGCCAGCCCCTCGGCCACAAGCTCCGGCAGGAGCCTGTACACAGCCTCGCGACGCGCCTCGTCAAGCTGCTTGGAATCGTTTATCTCCCGCGCATGGCGGCGGCACCAGTGCCCTTCGTAAAAACTGCGGTGAACAAGCACTGCGCCCGCGACAACCGGCCCGGCGAGGCAACCACGCCCTGCCTCATCGACGCCCGCGACCCACTCCGCATCCCGAATGCGGCGAAGGTCGAACCCGCGAAGCATCTTGCGCTGTGTGGCCATGAAAGCGTGCTATAAAGTGTCCGTTTAGCTGTCCTTGCGCCGAAATGCGCCCCAAGGTTTCTTCTCCTCCACGGGCAAGCCGAGCACCTCCTTGATTGTGCGAAAGTGCATCTTGGAAACCTTAGTCAAAAACTCCGCGCCGAACTTCTCCGACAAACGCTTTGCCTGGGCCTTCACGTGCCCCGCCGCGCCCTTTTTAAGCTCCTCGCCCGCCAGTTCGGAAAGCTGCTGCATCTGGCGGACAAACTCCGCCCTTGCGCAAATCGACGCCGCCGCGACGACGGGATCGCTCTCGCCCTTGGTCCTCATCTGAAGATTGAACGAATAGCCGTCCTTTTTCATCTGCTGCTGCACAAGAGGCGTTTTGCTGAACTGGTCCAAAAGCCCCCATTCGACATCCTTTTCGGCGAGCGCCCCCTCAAGAGCGCGCGCATGCAGCCAGGCGAGCAGCTTGTTCAGGTTCGCCTGCGGCTTGGACATCAGCTCGTTGTAACGCGCCATCGTGCAGAAGGCTGTCTTCACAACGACGCCGGGAGTCTTGCGAATGAGCGCCTCAAGACGCATGATATTGCTATCCACCAAGGACTTGCTGTCCTTTACGCCAGCCTTCAGGAACGAGCGTATCGCGGCCTCGTCCGCAATGACAGTCGCGGCTACGACCGGCCCGAACACGTCGCCCTTGCCCGCCTCGTCAAGCCCCGCGTGAGGCTGGAACCATTCGGGATTGTGCACTTCGTCGTAGCCAAGTTTAGCCACGCCCGTGACTTCCGGTTCGATAAAGTTCTGCACCAGTTCCTCGGTCCCCTTGCCGCTAATAACCAGCTTGCCGCTTGTGTAGCCGACCACGGTCACGCTCGCCACCTTGCTCTTGAAGCCGAAAAGCGAATAATCAGGCGAGAAAGGATCCCAGGAATGATCCTGCGCGTAAGCGCGCACCTTTTCCATCTGCGCCTTATCCAGCGCGATGGTGTACATGGAGAGCTTCTTCTCCTTTGGGGCGGACTCTTCCGGGGCCTTTTTCTTGCGTGCCATTGTTGTATAACGATGTTTGCCCGATAGGGGCCGAATCGGCAAGCGCGTATCTTCAGGCAGGCCACTCGGATATAGAGTGAAAACGCCCATCAACGCCCTCTGCGGCGCGGCTTTGGACTGTCCCCATCTGCGCCGTCATCATCCTGCCTGGGTGAATACGCATCCGCGCCCGGCCCCTCGATGCGAGTCATCTCGGCCACAAAGCTGCCCACAACCACCTTGCTCGCCATCTTGACAGGGATATGCCGCTCGTCGTTACTGAACCATATCTTGATGCCCGCCTTCTCCGACTTTGAAAACACACCGCCAAGGTCTTTCGTATCCGGCTCAAGCAGAATTACCTCGAACTTACCAGCGGGCACCTTGACATCCAAAGGGCCGGAAATGTCGATTTCCGTCATCGTGCACTTTTTCCCGTCCGTGGACGGAATGCTGAAGTGAGTGACTCCGTCGGTTTTAAGGTTACGCACATGGTAGGTAATGCCCAGCGGGTCCCAACTGCCCGGCAATACCTCGATAGGCTCCCTTGCGTCTGCGCGGTTGGTGTATTGAGCGGTGTTCTTTTCCCAATCGAATCTGACGACAACCTCCCGATCGGTATGCCCCTCTTTCTGGTTCTTTATGTAATGAACAGGATGGGTGAAATCCTCGTCCACCCACACGACGTTGTAGTCGCGCACCTTGAAAATCTTGTCCGCGAAGCCGTTCGTCCGCGCCGTGAGCGATACTTGCCAACAACGCTGCCCCTCCCATTCCACAGGGCCGCTGAACTCCATCACCGCCTCGCCGACATCGAACACGCTCCAGCGCAGGTTGTAGAAAATCTTCTCCCCGTCGCGAAACGGAAATTGTTCAAGCCGCTCGTAACGCGGAACCTCTATCTCGGAAAGGTCCGAAGCGTCCTCCTTTTCGGCAAACGCTGCCATGCCCGCAAGAGTCAGCATCACAAAAGCAAGCCCAAGCAGCTTGCTTGTTTGCGAACCAAGGCGCGGAAATGGAAGATTATCCAATCGGGAGAGTTTGTTCATATTTGGATACTTCTCTGACAGTCCATAAAGGTCACTTTGTTCCGCAAATCATGAAGAACTGAGCGTGTGAACGACGATCTCGCCCGGGCAGAAGAAGCGCGCCGCGATGCGGCTCCCGCCCGTGCCCCTTGAAGTGTAACCCACAAGTGGGCCGCGCGTCCAGGCACCGGCCACGAGCTGTCGCGGGCAGTCGCTGTGCGTTAAGGGGGCAAAACCGCCGGGCAGGCAAATCTGCCCCCCGTGCGTGTGGCCCGAAAGCATGAACGCCGCGCCCTTTTCAGCCGCCTTGGTCCAACCGGCAGGGTCGTGACACATCACAACGCTGCACGCCCCGGCAGGAATCCCGCTAAAAGCGGCGTCAAAATCATCCGTCTTGTAGTAACCGCTGTCATCCACGCCAGCCACGTACAGACGCTCCT
>JAFGLA010000056.1 GCA_016928295.1 Opitutales bacterium | reverse complement strand
CGTGCGAGAGCTGGAAAACGTAATCCAGCGCAGCACCGTGATGGCCAAGGGAGAGACAATCCTCCCCAAAGACCTGCCGCAGGAAGTCTGCAAGAGCGCGGACACGGCGAAAGAAAACGCGGCGGAACCGGCTACGGAAGCGCCCAAGGCTGCGAACGCGCAAGACACTGGAATTGCTGAAGCGCCTTCCCACGCACAGGAAGATGGAGCAAAAGGCCCCGCCGAGGCCATGCCCGTGCAGAACAGCCTGCCCACGGGCGAGGCAATCTCTCTATCCGACGCCTGCGACATTCTCTACGAGCGCGTCCGCAAGGATACCGACCAGAACATACTGGGCGAGATCGAGAGGGAAATGATTGTCCGCGCGCTCAAGGAAGCGGGGGGCAATCAGGTCCGCGCCTCGTCGATTCTTGGCATAACAAGGGCCACCTTGCGCAAGAGAATCGACGAGTTGAAGCTGCGTTACTAGCGTGGTGTTTCAAAGCAGATGGCGCGTTGGGTGCACAAGATAACGTGGTAAATGTTCTCGGGAATGCTCCCGCAAACGGCGAGTGGAACAGATGCGGCCCCTCCCGCTATCGGCAGGGTTTGCATTTTTCTTTTACTTGTGCGGAAAATGAGATTCTCTTCAAAGCCATGTCCATGACACTTGCCACAATCCTTTTCGGCGTGCTCCTTCTCTGCAAAGGAGCGGGCATGTTCATGTTCCGCTCTGCCGACGCCCTCGCCAAGGGAAAGGCGCTTCTGCGCAACCGCAAGCTCGACACCGTGTTGCACCTTGTCGCCAGCGCGTGGTTCCTATACGTAGTCTCGCAGCTTGGGCAGGCGGACTTTGGCGATTACAAGGCGTTCCTCTTCATAGGCTTTCTGGCCGTATGCGTCGGGGCGTGGTTTTACGTGCCGGATTTTCTGGGCGTTCGCGCCCTGAGTGCGATTTACATGCTCGCCGCCTGGTGGTTTCTTGGCGCAGCATTCGGCCATTACGATACGCCCGCCCGCCTCTTCATGGTTACACCCGTTTACATCGGCCTTGTGTTCGCCCTGTATTTCGCGGCAGCGCCCTACCGAGTGCGCGACCTGATGGAGTGGTTTGCAGAAAGACCGCTTGCGCAAAAGATTTTCGGGACGACATTCTGCGCATACGGAACATGGCTGCTTCTGGTCCCCGCGCTGTTTTACTAAGTCCGCTTTTTTGGCTTTCATTCAAGAGCGCCAGCAGTTAGCTTGCGCTTTCTTTCAACAAGAGCCTCTGCAACAAGAGTGCGGAGGCAAAACAGGTGGGATGGCTGAGTGGCCGATAGCGGCGGTCTTGAAAACCGTTGAACCAGCAATGGTTCCGGGGGTTCGAATCCCTCTCCCACCGCCATTTTCCGGGTGGCGGCAATGCCATCACCGAGCGCCTTGCGGACTGTTGCTGTCCATCAAGCACTTGTGACATTTCGTCCGCTGGATTTGCCCCCTATTGGGGCGTATTTCAGGCGATTTGTTACACAAAAGTGCTACACAAACGGGGGTCTGCGTCATGGCTAAACCCTTCGGTTTGGTGAAGCGGAACGGCTGGTGGGCAGTCCGTATTCGGGTGCCTTCGGAACTGATTGAAGCCGTCGGGAAACGGGAGGTCGGGCACTCGCTGCGGACGCAGGATCGGCGGGAGGCGGAGCGGCGCTTCCGCACCGAATGCGTGCGCTACGATCAAATGTTCGCCGACGCCCGCCGGGGTGTGCAACCGGTTGCACAGAAGCCGACCAATTTGACGCCCGTCTTGCCGCCTGCGGAGCTGCGAGCCGAAGAGGTGCAGCGGCTGGCGCTGCTCTGGTTCCACGACCACGAATTGCGGGCAGCGCAGGAGGACGCCTTGCTCTTGCAGACGAAGAGCCGGGACGAAGTGGAGGCGATTGCCCTGCGGCGGCGCATGGACGAGGCTCCCCTATTGGCGGAGCTTTGCGGGACGGGCTGCATAGTCGATGCGTCCCAAGGCCCGGCACGGCTCGAAACGGAACGCCTGCTGGTGCTTCGGGGATTGCGGGCGGACTGGGATGGCGAACCGACGAAGACGCTGCATGCGCTGGTGGCAAGGGGGCTCATCGAATCGCTGAACCGGAGTTACCTGCGGCTGGCCGCATCGGGCAGCATCGCCACAATGGGCATTCTGCCAGCAGGGACGGCCTCGGCGCACGGCCCGATTGCACTACCCCAGCCCACCCAAGCAAAGCCGAAGCTCTCGAAGCTCTTGGACGACTACATCCGGGAGCGCCGCCCGAGCAAGGGAACGGAACAGCTCTACCGGCGCTGCATCGGCTGGCTGATCGGCGTTTGCGGCAACCTGCCCGTGGATCAATACAACCGGGAGCATCTCTTGAACTTCCGCGAGGCGTTGGAGAAGAGCCCTTCGCAATCGAGCAGCAAGCGCCGGGGGCCGCTCAAGGCAGCAAAGAACAGCAAGGTGCCGCCCCGCAGCACGAAGTCCGTCATCAACGCCCTGAGCGCCATCAACACGGTCTTCAAATACGCCCAAACCCGGGATCTGATCCAAAGCATCCCCTCGCAAAACCTCTTCCCAAGGGACAAGGGCGAACCGGTGAAGCGCCTGTCGTTCAGCACGGCGGACCTGAACCGCCTGTTTCACGCCCCGCTCTACACGGGTTGCGAAAACGACGGGCACGGTTACGCCAAGCCCGGAACGGCCCGGCCCCGGGGGTATCGCTTCTGGGTGCCGCTGATCGCCCTCTATTCGGGTATGCGCCTGAACGAGATTTGCCAGCTCTATACAGAGGACGTGGAGACGCACGAGGGCGTGGCCTGCTTCATGGTCCGGCAGGAGGATGCGCAGGGGAAGCGTGCGCCGGACAAGCGGTTGAAGACGAAGAACGCCCGGCGAACGGTGCCTGTGCATCCCGAACTGCTGGGCATGGGCTTCATAGGTTACGTCGCCGAGCAGCGGACCGGGCGCAGCACCCGGCTTTTCGACGGCATCCCGATGACGAACGTGGGCACGTATTCGGACTCGTTTCAGAAGTGGTTCCGGCGCTTCAAGGAAACGCTCGGGATCGACGATCACTGCAAGACCTTCCACAGCTTCCGGCATACGTTCCGGGACGCTTTGCGGGCGGCGGACATCCCGCTGGAAAAGGTGAACGCCCTTTGCGGATGGGCGGAAAGCGCCGGGCTGGCCGCACATTACGGCAACGGTTACCCCGTGCGCTCTTTGCACGAGGCAATCCGCAAGGTCGCCTACCCCGGCGTGGACCTGAAGCATCTGCGGCTGGAAGTGCGTTCTGCATCAGGGCTTTGAGCTTGGAATCACAATATGCCGCCGTTACATCTGCTTGAAGGATGGGCAAGAAAAGCGAGGCTCCGGGTCTGGTGCTGCGAGGCAGAGTGTGGGCGATCCGTTTGCGTGTGCCCGGCGACCTTGTGGCATTCCTCAAGAAACGGGAGCTGGGCTACTCGCTGCGCACGAAAGACCGGAAGGAGGCCCTGCTCCGCTACGCCGTCGAGGAATCCAAGATTCAACGGGAGTTCGCCAAGGCACGGCGGGACATGGCAAAGGCGGGAGCCTCCCCTACGCCCGGCAAGGAAACGACCTCGCACATCGTGGACAAATTGTCGCCCGCTCGGGTGGAGTATCTGGCCCTCCTCTGGTTCCACAACGAAGAGCGTAAGTCGGCGGAAGGGGACCTGCGCTTTCTCCGAGAGCATGGCGAAGCGTATGCTAAAGACCAAGCGGGTGATCTGGGAATGGACATCAACAGCATCCGGGAAGAGCTTCAGGGCCATGGCCCCTACGAGGAAGGTTCCTATGCAAACGGATCGGTGCAGGAGACGCTGGACAAGTTTCTGGAAGCGCAGGATATCCGCCCCGGGAACCCGAATGCGGATTGGGTGAGGCAACTGAAAAGCCTGCTGGCACGGGCCATGATTGAATCACTGGAGCGCAGCATTCAGAGGTTGAACGGCAACCCATTCCCGGAGTGTCAGGATAGGTTCTTCCGTCATGTGAATGAAAACGTGGAGCCGCCTGAACCGGTAGAGAACGACCTCGTGCAAGGGCCCTCGATCACCAAGCTGCTGGAGAGTTACCTTGAGGAAAAGCGGCCTTCGATGGACGCAAAGGACCTGTATCAACGGGTCGTGCGCTGGTTCGTGCAGGTCTGCGAGGACAAGCCCGTGATCCAATACGTGCGGGAGGATTGTATCGCATTCCGCAACGCACTGGAGCGGACGCCCGCCCGGTCGCCCGTGATGCTGACGCAGGAAAAGACCAAGGAACGTAGTCGCCGCTCGGATCGCGCAGGGAAGCCCCGAAGCCAGAAATCCGTCAACAATGCACTGAGCACCCTGAGCGCCCTTTTCAAGTATGCAGAGCAGAACAACCTGATCCATTTCAGCCCGGCGGGCGGATTGGTCAAGAAGGACAAGTTCGACGATGACTCGTCAAAGCGAAAGCCGTTCGAGCTGGAGGACCTGCGGCGGCTCTTTTCTGCCCCGTTCTTTGCCGAATATGCGAACCGGAAGGACACGGAGCCGTTGCGGCATTGGCCCTTCCCGAACGCTACGTTCTGGGTGCCGTTGATTTCCCTCTACTCCGGGATGCGGCTCAATGAGATTTGCCAGCTCTACACCGAAGACGTGGAGACCTTGGAGGGCATTCCCTGCTTTCAGGTTCGCCTTGAGGATGCGCAGGGACAGAGAACTGAGGACAAACGCCTGAAGACGAAACACTCCCGGCGAACCATCCCCATACATCGGGAGCTGCTCGCGCTCGGCTTTGCGGAGTATGTCGAGGGTCGGAAAACAGCGGGGGCCCGGAGACTGTTTGAAGAAGTTCCCATGTCCTCCAAAGGAAGGTATTCGGATTCCTTCCAGAAGCGGTTCCGGCGTTTGCTGGATTCCTTGGACATGAAAGATCCGCTCAAGACCTTTCATAGTTTCCGGCATACGTTCCGCGATGCACTGCGTGCGGCGGGGGTAACCACGGAGATCACAAACGTTCTTTGCGGCTGGAAGGAGAGTGAGGGCTTGGCCGCCTATTACGGCAACGGCTACCAGATGAGCACACGTAACCGTGCGGTCAAGCAGGTCGATTATCCGGGTCTTGGTCTAAAAATGCTCTGGAAATAGTGGCCCCGCCCGATCAAAGGCAGGAAATCGCATGATTCAGAGACTAAAGAAATCTTCTATGACGAAGAATCTTACCAATACGAACCACCATTGTGCATAATTTGTTTGTCACCGCAAAACGCTTAGCCATAGATGCGCAAAACCATTGACACAAGCAGGCAAGCCATATAGATATACCATGCAAACAACATAGGGCGAAATTAAGGGCAGAGCATGGCACATTCCAATACATATTTTCCCTCTGCCCCTACAGTCAGAGACCGAATCAGAAAACAGAACACTCAAGAATACAGCGAGTGGAGAATCCTTGAACACATCCGCAGCACGCCCGAAACCTCCAGAGACAGCACAACGCCTCGCAAAAGACCCGGGATCACAGAAGAAACAATCCGGTTGGTAGGCGAGCATGCAGCGGGGGGCAACACACAGGAAACAATTGCGGCGCTTTGTAGCGTCTCGCTTTCCACTTTTGAGAAGTGGCTCGGCTTCGGCAAATCCATCAACGAGTCATTAGAATCCGATTCATCAGTAAAAGAGGTGCTCGACGAACTGCGTATCTCCCCTCAATCCGCACTCATGTATTTACGGATTTTACGGGCATATAAAAAAGGAAAAGCGAGCGCCAGCCAAAGAGCAATTCGTGAAATAATGAACGCCGGGCAGCGCGACTGGAAAGCGATGGCATGGTATCTGGAACGAACCGATCCGCAGCACTTCGGAAGAGCAACCAGATACGAGTCGAACGTGAAACCGGTTCCTAGTTCGGGATGGGATAACAGTCCAATGACGAATGGGTCGGGTAGACAACCGATTAGCCCCGAAGTGGCAGAGATAATAACACCCGATCTGTATGATGAGGTAGTCGCCGCCTATATCGAACGTCACGGCTCAATGCCGCAGGGATGCATGGCTGACAAAATGCACAGTCATGGTAGGAGCGAAAGCTGTTCAAACGGAAAGATCAGCAGTAACCGGACTTGAGTTCGTCCAGCTCGTCTTTCGTCTTTTCTGCGGGCGGAAGAAGTTCTTCGGGACTGACACGGAGCACACCGGCGATGATCTGCAACTCGTAGTCGTAAACGCTGCGCATCCGGTTTTCGATGCGGGCAACCGTCACTCGGGAGAAGTCGAGATTGGCAAGCTGGAGCTTCGCCTCCAAGTCCTTCTGCTTCCAGCCGAGTGACTCCCGGACCGCTGCGATCTGCGGCCCGACTACATTGCGAAAACGTCGGCTATTGTTCCCCACTCGGAACAAACTATCCGATTTGACGCAGAATTTGGTTCCCCATTCGGGAACATACGATTAGGATGGCTATCACGATAACTCGAAACCGATTCAATCATGACAGACACACCCGACAACACGGCGCTGATTACCGAAGCCCAGAGGAGAACACGCATCGCAACCCGCTGCCTCTTTCCGGGCTTCCTCCTGTTCATCCCGCTCATCTTCAGCGTCATCTACGCCAACAGCGCCCTCAAGATGTGGAAGGAAATCGACAAGAACTCTTCGTCCATTCTCCGCTTACAGGGCACTCGAATCGCCGCTGTTTGTCTCGGAATCTTCTACTTGGTGAGCTTCATCATGGATGCATCCCATCCCGGTGCGGGAGCCCCAAGCAGTCCGCAGCAGGCAGCGCCCAGCGCATCAACACCGGTATCCATCGGGAGAACCAACGCCGCACTGGATGAGATCAAGGCCAGAGCATTAAAGATGGCGAAAAAGGGAGTCGAACGCGGAGACATCAAGGGGGTGTCAATTGCACCCCTGCCAGGCGTCGACGGCATCGCCTATGAGGTAGTTGTCATATGCAATGCGCACGACGGATATAACAACAAAACAACCCGGAGGATGATACTGGGTGATGCATTAGGGGTATTTCAGCGCATCAACGAGGACGAGGATCTGAAGACGATCCACAGATACACGTTCCGGGCAAAGCACGCGATGATGGATGCGTATGGAAATCAGAGCGAGGGCGTCATTGCAGAACTCATGCTGAACAAGAGCACTGCCGACAAAATCAACTGGGACAATTTTAGCGTCGAGCAACTGGCAAACCTCCTAAAACTGTCAGACAACAGCATCTGGTGGCATCGTGATCTTCTGAACTGAAGATACGCCCTCACGGGCAGGAACAGCGACAGCCCACGCCCCTGCCAATGATGCCCATCGCCTCGTCCCTACGACAAGGGGCAGCAAGTCAAGGTCAAGACCGTTCCCTTGTCCCACATTCCTGACCAAAGCAATGCGGTCAAGTTTGCCCGTATGTCTTGTCCCGCCGGGGCAGGAGTGACGACAGGGACACTCCAGAGTCACGGCGATGATCTACGGACGCACGACGTTCCGCATGAAAGCACCGTCAGGGGTGCAACCGGTTGCACGGGAAAGCTCACGCCAACAAAAAACGCCTATCCCACAGCATTCTGGCGGGGCCCTTTATATAAACAGGTTGTTATGAAGAAGGATAATAGTAGCATGACACGGAAACCATGCTTCAGCTAACACCTGAACAACAAGAAATCCCATTAACCCACATCTGGTTTGATCGACTGGGAATCAAGTTTTCAGGATGGACCTTGTATGCGTATGATTCGGACAACGCCTCCCTATTCTTTAATAGGTTGGCAGCGCCGGAACCAACCGAATCAACCCAAGGTATTCCACCCGCCGGATGGCTGTTCGGCCATAGCGGAGGAGCCGATAACTCGACGCGGTTCTTCCCCATCCGCACGGCCAACAGGGAGTATGCGCCCCTGTTTGGTGGCATCGTGTACTTCAAAAAAATCGCGGATGGTCGTGACGGCCTCGCCTGCTATTCACGACGAATAGAAGGCGAACTGTCCATCAACCCAACTCGCGTGCTGGCCAAAAGCGATCTCCCCCTCGATCTCACTCTCCGGCCTTGCGATCTGGTGCCTTATCGCAGACCCGCCATCTACGTTGACAGAGGGCCCTACAGGGACAGAGAGCGATGTTATGGAATAGACCGCAAGGACAACTTCCTCAGGGCCCCTTGGGCGAATGTAGCAACTTCCGTGGATTGGGAAAGACTGATTGTCCATTCGGTTCGCTCGGCAATCGATGCCATCAGTTCGGAGATATCAAGGGCGACACAAGGACTTGAGGTCGAAATTCGACGACGCAATACGACTCTAGTAGCACAGGATGCCGAAGCCTACTGCGACTTTTCTGTTCCTCGGAATGGAGCGTTTCCTCGTATGGATGAAATCGAGGAGATGCTTCATGGATATGCACGGGGACAAGAGTTCCGAAACTACAAAGCAGACAGCGAGGACAGAGCATATCGCAGCCACACGGTGAGCTTTCACTTGAATCAGGATCGCGAACTATGCGTGTATCCAAAAACCAATCAACGTATTCGTTTTGAGGTCCGCTACGATTTCAAGAAACAACCGACTCATCTGGGAGGCAGCACAAGGCGAACAGCGGAGAGCCTGAACCAATACGCCCAATGGATTGTTGGGTTACGGGAAAACGCAGCTGAAGCCATGCGTGAGGCTTTTAGCTACTACGCTCAGAACCTGCATCCGGGAACCTGCCCCGAGCCCCTCTACTACATCATTGTACGCATGTCGGAACTCTCCGGCGGAAACCATGATCGGTTTGCCAACGTCATCAGCAATTTGGCTACGCAAGGGCACATCAATCTGCGTAGCCAAAGGGACCCGCGACTTACCTACATCCACCGCCTGATGGAAGCGGGGTTCATCATTCGCTCACCCGATCAAGCAGGAGGCCGCTTTACCTTCGTCGTGGCCCCACCGTATCGGCAGGCATTTCGGGCATTGAGGATGAACCAATCACACATGAACAGCGATACCGCAACCAATGAATAGCAATAAAGCCTCCGTATTTATTGCGAATTATAACACAAACCATTTCCCACAGAAGCCTAGCATCATACATCGTCAAGACATTAACACAGGAAATCCTATGAGCGAATGGACACCAGAAATCGCGTATGCTATTTTTCAAGAGAAGCTGGAAATATTCAAACGCTTTGACCCCATTTCAAATGAAGCGAAAACACGATTTGATATAATCGATTCCATACTTCTTGATGTATTAGATTGGCCAAGATCAGACATTGATCCAGAAAAATGGTGCAGGGCTGAAGGATATGCCGATTACGTCCTTACGATAGATCACAAAATCGCTCTTGTAATTGAAGCCAAAAAATCAGGGACTGACTTTCTCATCAGCAAAACAAGATCCCCTTCAACAGCGATTCCTTTTTCACTACTAGGAAAAGAATCTCCTGCGGCTCGAGATGCATTAATCCAAGCACAGGGCTATGCAGCCCACCTAGGAGCACCATACATAGCCATATCAAACGGCCACCAGTGGATATTCGCACTAACATTTGTCCCCAATCAACGTATCGAAGATCGACAGGTGTTTGCATTCTGCTCTCCAGAAGACATTGACAACAATTTCAGAACATTTTGCGACTGCTTCAGCATGTCGGCCATTTCAGAGAACAAAGTCGCCAACAAACTGCTAGATTCACACGAAAGACCCGCCCCAAGAAAGCTATCTAGCGAGATACCAAACTATCCAACAGTATCAAACCGAAATGACTATGGGAACGAAATCTACCTTGTTCTTGATCAATTATGGAAGATTCTAGAAAACACGGAACACAGCGAGGAATTTTTACGCCATTGCTACATCCCCACACAGGAAAATAGAGAAATAATAAACTGCGCCAAAGAACTCCTTCGATCACGTCATCGAGCAGACACTCGCTACACCGGGAATCGCATCGAAGACACCTCCAGAGTTGCCGATGCCATACGTGTGGTATCGAGCGACAAACCATTCACACTGCTTGGCGAGGTTGGACGTGGAAAATCGAGCTTCCTTGACTATCTACGACTGTTTTCAGCGAAAAACGAACTGGACCACTATATCCAAATACAAATTGACTTCAAAGAGCAACCAGATCACACAGAAGAAGTTACTAGATTTGTATACGACGAAATCGAAGATATTCTCCGCAAGAACTTCAACATAGACATAGAAGAAGACAAAATTGTAAGAGGCGTATTACACAATGAACTTGAACGCTTCAGAAAAAGCACCCGCTGGATACTCGCTTCCGGGGGGCCCGACAAAGGAAGGCAAGAAGAACTCAACTTCTTCCATGAAAGAATAGCTGACCGCCATAAATATCTCAAAGAGGTGTTCAAACACCTAAAATACGGCCAGAAAAAATCAATCGCCATATTCTTTGACAATCTAGACAGACGCCCGGGCGACATCCAAGACGAAGCATACAGAAAAGCTTCCTCCATCGCAAGGGATTGGGAATGCGCCGTCTTCCTATGCCTAAGGCCAAGCACTTTCCATGAATCACTAAAGAGAGGTCTGCTAGACTCACTCGCTCCCAAGACATACACAATCGGCAGCCCCAACATGAGCCTTGTGCTCAAAAGGAGATTCAACTATGCCAGACTAATCGCACTAGGAGAACTAAAAGGGCCGTTCCTCGAACAACTACGAAGTGAACAAAGCATCGCACTCAAGCTTCCTTCCGTTGCAGATATCTTCGGATGCTGCGAACTATCCACGAAGAAAAACGCCGATGCCATACAAGCATTAACCGCACTATCCAACTCAAACATAAGAGAACTACTTGGCCTAACCAGAGAAGTGCTCACAAGCGGCTACCTTGATACGAGAAAGATACTAAAGACAATCCAAAGCACAGGGAAATACTACGTTCCAGACTTCGAGGCAATTAAGACACTGCTATATGGAGACTACGCAGAATACGACCCAAGATCCTCAGCCTTCCTGAATTTGTTCGACATTTTTCATAACGACCCCAAGGAGCATTTCATTCGAATGCTGATCCTTGAGTATCTATCCAGATTCGACGAAAACTCGACAGACGACGGCTTTGTATCGCATCAGCACCTAGAAACATTCGCAAGAAGCCTCTATTTCTCACAAGACACGTTCAACAAGCATCTCAACATATTAACCAGATCCGAATGCATATTGGCACTACCTTCAAGTGACGAAGCAGGTATATCAAGCTTCAAATACCGCCTGAGAAGCAGAGGAAAGTTCCATCTATATATAATGACACAAAACTTCCAGTACTACGATGCGATCATTATTGACACACCCATTATAGACGCAACAACGAGGGAACAAATGCGCTTTCAAGCGGACATCCACGAGAGACTTAATCGGACGCAGTCGTTCATTTCTTACCTGTTTGAATCAGTTAAATACATCAGCGACCCAAGCAGCTCACGCATACTCATAGACCTCTTGAGCAAGGGCATTGACAACATCAACGGCATAAGAGAACACCTCAAAGAATCACTATAAATCCACTCACAAGCGCATTCACGTCAGAACGTGGATATCGACGCATCGATACAGACAGCGCAACAATTCCCATGCGAACCCCGGTCCACATCACCAAACAAGGGACGACCCTGTTCGTCCCGTCCAGATGTTAGTCCTTGAATAAACGATTGTGCCGCAGGTCTGCTAGCCCATATATCGCCCGGAGCAATACACAAAAGTGCTACACAAACTTGCATTTTTAAGTTTCGCTGATTATTCCACACCAATGACTTGCGTATTTCGAATTCCATTTCCCTCTCCCACCGCCAGTTTTCGCATCAGCTGCAAGGTCACCTCTATTTGGTGACATTCACACGGCCGCACGCGGCGAGCAGGGTTTCACATTGCGCAGGACTTGACGGACTGTATATGATTGGCGGGACATGTCCGAGACCTCATCCGCCCAGCTTTTCAGCGGCTCCCGCCGCGTGTATGTCACCGGCTCGCGCGCCGACATTCGCGTTCCCATGCGCGAAGTGGTACTGCATCCCACGAAAAGACCGGACGGAACCCTGCTGGAGAACGAGCCTTTCCGCGTTTATGACACTTCCGGCCCCTGGGGCGACCCCGACTTTCACCGCGATGTGAACACTGGCCTTCCGCGCATCCGCGAGAGCTGGATTCGCGAGCGCGGCGACGTGGACGAATACGAGATCGGCGGCAAGGCTGCGGACATGACCCCCTGCCCTCTCAAGGGGAAGCGCCACGTCTTCAAGGCCAAGGCCGGTATGCGCGTCACCCAGATGCACTACGCGCGCAAGGGCATAATTACGCCCGAGATGGAGTTCGTCGCCATACGCGAGAACCTGCGCCGTCACCAGATGAGCGAGATGGGCGCTCAGGGGCCGGATGTGGACGCAAACAAACTGAATCACCGCCACACGGGGCATGGCTTTGGCTGCGCAATTCCGGAAGAGATTACGCCGGAATTTGTCCGCAGCGAGATTGCCCGTGGCCGCGCGATTATTTCCGCCAATGTGAATCACGCGGAGGCAGAGCCGATGATAATCGGGCGCAACTTCCTTGTGAAGATAAACACGAACATCGGCAACAGCGCCGTGGCCAGCTCCATCGACGAAGAGGTCGAAAAGATGCGCTGGAGCATCCGCTGGGGCGGCGACACGCTGATGGACCTCTCCACGGGCAAGAATATCCACCAGACCCGCGAGTGGATACTGCGCAACTGCCCCGTGCCCGTTGGCACAGTGCCGCTTTATCAGGCAATGGAGAAGGTCGGCGGGCGCGTCGAGAGCCTCAACTGGGACATTTTCCGCGAGACCATCATCGAACAAGCCGAACAGGGCGTTGACTACATGACCGTTCACGCGGGCGTGCTCAAGGAGTTCATCCCCCTGACGGCAAAGCGCATGACGGGCATCGTTTCGCGCGGCGGCAGCATCATGGCCCGCTGGTGCCAGATATTTAATCAGGAGAACTTCCTTTTCACGCACTGGGACGAGCTTTGCGAAATCTTTGCCGCCTACGACATAGCCTTTTCGATCGGCGACGGGCTGCGCCCAGGCTCGATTGCGGACGCCAACGACGCGGCGCAGTTTGGCGAGTTGGAGGTGCAGGGCGGCCTGACAACGCGCGCTTGGGAATACGATGTGCAGGTGATGAACGAGGGCCCCGGCCACATCCCGATGCACATGATAAAGGAGAATGTGGAAAAGCAGATCGAGTGGTGCCACGAGGCGCCGTTCTATACGCTCGGCCCTTTGACCACGGACATTGCGCCCGGCTACGACCATATTACAAGCGGCATTGGTGCGGCCATGATTGGCTGGTACGGCACGGCGATGCTTTGCTACGTCACGCCCAAGGAGCACCTCGGTCTGCCAAACCGCGACGATGTGCGCGACGGCGTCGTCACATACAAAATCGCGGCGCACGCGGCCGACATTGCCAAGGGGCATCCGGCGGCGCAGGCTAGAGACAATGCCTTGTCCAAGGCGCGTTTCGAGTTCCGCTGGGAGGATCAGTTCAATCTGGGTCTCGACCCGGACCGCGCGCGTGCATTCCACGACGAGACTTTGCCTGCCGACGCGGCCAAGGGGGCGCATTTCTGCTCGATGTGCGGCCCGAACTTCTGCTCGATGCGCATCACGGAGTCCATCCGTGATGACAAGAACGGAGCATAGTCCTGATTACGACGCCTAGGTGGCGTGCAAGTCATTGCATTTAGTAACACAAAGAGGCGGTGCCGTTTGGCACCGCCTCTTGTTTATCCTGAGAGTGTTACGCCTTGGATGCGTTACAGTTTGCCTCTTGTTTAGGGCTGGCTTTGCCTGATGTTGAGCCAGGAACCGCTCCCTTCAGAGTTCCAGGCCCAGACGGTTGGATACATGTCGCTACTGGTCCAGCACCAGTTCGCGATGCTGCTCTTGTAGCTCCAGAATATGAAGTCCGAGTTACTCGACGAAGCTGTCAAATAAACCCAGCCGCCCATGTCGTATATGTAATACCATGGGCTGGCGTTC
This sequence comes from Opitutales bacterium, assembly GCA_016928295.1. Classification (GTDB taxonomy): domain Bacteria; phylum Verrucomicrobiota; class Verrucomicrobiia; order Opitutales; family Oceanipulchritudinaceae; genus Verruco-01. The sequence goes on along the minus strand of JAFGLA010000056.1, from coordinate 3,281 downwards.
TCGTGATAGTACCAGCCTAGCCATGTCGAGTAGTAGAACCCGGGAAACTCTTCAAAACCTTCGCCGCCGATGTTGCCGGAGCCAAGGTCCGCCGCGGCCGCTATGCTGAAGGCAAGGCGGCTTGTCAGCTCTGCATACGCGTCGTCTTCAAAGAGTGCCACGTAGTAATCGCCAGCCGGAAGATCCGCGCTGATGGTAACGGTTCCGCTGCTTGGGTTCGATGAATCCACGTAAACGTAAGACGCGGCGATGGCGCTGCTTGGGACAACATCATTTGCGTGGTAAACGCCGACCCAGTCCTTGGCGTTACCCGGGCCGTCGGAATAGGATACGACAATGTCTTCACCAAGCGCGAACATTCCCTTGGTTAGCTGTATCTTCGCTGCGGGAACGTAGTCTTCGCCAACGCCGAAATAAACCCTGTTCGATATTTCCGTGTAACTGTCGTTCATGAACAGGGACAGGAAATACTGCCCCTTTGGCAGAGCTTGGGAAAAGGTGATGCTGCCGCTGGACTGCCCATCCACGTACTGGTAGGAGACAAGCTCTTCTCCCTGTTCACCAAGGTTCACGGCGTCTTTGTTGAAGACTCCGATATAGTCCTTGGCCGTGCCTGCGCCACCGGAGAAATATATCGGGAAAGTATCCCCGACTTCAAAGCGTGTCGCCAGCGTTGTAACTGTCGCGGGAGCGTCGCCGACCTGCACGTATATGCGTTCGCTAACCTCTGCATAACCATCGTTTATCATGAAAACCGCGAAGTAGAAACCATCTGCTAGGGCGGCGAAGCTAACGCTGCCGGATTCGTCCGGCGTGTAGGACCACTGGGTGGAACCGGTGCTACCGGGAACTTGTCCCATTTTGTAGATACCTATCCAGTCTTTGGCTCCGCCCGGGGCACCAGTGTAGTCGATCGTGACGGTTTCCCCGCTTTCGTAGGCTGTCTTTGTAGCGACAATCGTGGGCGTGGCGCCGAGATAGAAACTCTGGCGTGGAGCGATTTCCGTATAGCCGTTGTTTTCAAAAAAGCCTGCGAAGTACTCGTTACCCGCGCTTAGGTTGGAGAAGCTGACGCTTCCGTTTTTCAGGTTCTCTGCGTTTACGTAGGCAAAGGCTTGAGATGTGGTGTCTGCCGGTGTTTCGCCTTTCTTGTATATGCCGACCCAATCCTTGGCATTGCCAAGGCCGTTTGTGTAGGTGACTGTGACGGTATCGCCAGTGCTGTACACGCTCTTGTCCAGAACAAGTTCCGGTGCTGCATCTGTGGAACCTACTACGGTAAAGCTAACCGCTTCGCTCCAGGGGGACCATTCAGCATTCGTGTCGCGGTGGCGGACACGCGCGTAGTATGTCCCGTTGTTAAGGACGTTATCTCCGACGGTGTATTCAAGTATGTTAACTTTCTTGTTTACATCCACAGGCGTGTAATCGGGGGAACCTGTATCGCCGTAGTAGTCTTCAATGTCGCGAATGTGGTCGATTTCTAGCGCGGCGGCGGAGAAGTCGGAACTCTTGGAAACTTGGAACTGCGTGCTGTAAAATGTTTCCGTGCTGCTACTTGCATAGGCACCGCTCTTTAGCAGAAGTGGCAGGGTGTCGTCCGCCGTGTTTACAAAGGCTTCCAGTTCGGGCTGTTGCGGCGCAGCAAGACCCAGCTTGCGGGTGAAGCTGTCTATCAGTACCGACTCGTAGGCGAAGCGCAAAAGCGGGTGCCCTTCGCTATAACAGTTGACTGTCATTGTGCGCTGGTCCAGATCGAACTCAATGATCTGCCATGCCCAGTTGGCTATTGTCTTGGTGACGTCGTCCATGTCTTCCTCCGTGGACTGACCCCAGTATTGATCCCATGCCGTGCCGCCGGAGATGATGTGATAGGTGGCGTTGTCGCGAACTTGGCCGCGTGCATAGATGTGATGATGCGCGCCTATGTTGAGCGCGTGTTTGCCCGTCGTGTTGAGTATGGGCATTCCTGTTTCACGGAACCATGTGGATATGTCTCCAACATACTGTTCTGCCTGATAGGGACGATGTACAATGCTTACGATCCAATCGACGCTGGCGTCCGTGATCGCCGTGCCTGCAACTTGCCCAAGCCATGAAGTCTGGGCAGCGTTCGGTTCTTCCGAATTGGTGTGAACAAATAGAATGTTGGCAAGCTGATACGCCATGCTGCGTTCGTTGCCGGAGCTGATTCCGTTGTAACTAATATCAGCGAAATCATGAACGGTATCATAGAGCGCGATGCCAGGCGTGCCGTAGGTTTCGTGGTTGCCCACTGCGGTCATGATGGGCAGGTTCGCCGAGATGGGTTCGGATTCGTAGAAATGAATATAGCGGTAATGGTCCGGCGTTCCGGTATCGACTTGGTCTCCTGTGTTGAGGCAGAGGTCTATCGCTTCTTCGATTGGGACTCCATACATTGCCTCAATTTTGCTGCGGGCGCGCGTCACAAGTTCGTAGTGACGGGCGTCGTTGCGCATTTGGTGGTCCCCAACTACGAGCACTCTGTATATGCCCGTGTTTGTACCAGTAGGAGGCTGAGTGCGAAAACGTGCAACTTCGGAAGAGTCAGTTCCGCTATCCACCCGGTAGTAGTAGTATGTTGAGGCTGATAAGCCAGTTAGCCGCGCGGTATAGTAATAATAGCTGACGCCGCCGCCGCTTATGTATTCGACGCTGCCTGTGATGCTGCTGTCTAGTTTGTCGTTCTCTGTTCCGTAATAAACGACAGCCGAGCTATCGCTGTCACTTATCCAGTGAACGGTCATACCGTCTGGAGTTGGTGTCTCCAAATAGGGCACGACGCTGGCCGCCCTGAGGCTGAGAGAGCCTAACATAACGGCAATTAACAGGTATAGTGTTTTCATTAGTATAGTGTTTGACCCAGCCACGACGCTGCCGATTTTTTTTCTGATACGTGCGCAACATGCATTGCTGGCTTGAGAGGGCGGCATTGTGGAGCTTGTTAAGCAACGCGGTCAAACTACGTAACTTTTAGTCACAACCAATTAACAAGGGTAACACTATCGAATCCCTTTTGTAATATACATACCCTGCGAATGCGTCTTATGTAAATACATGCGCATTCCTGAATGACGGACATAATCACTCATGTGTTCTCACCACGAGCAAACATGCAATGCTTACATAAGCAACTTGCCCTGCTTAAAGGATGCACATTCAATAGCGCTTGTTGAAGAAGTACAACAAAAAGCCCCGGTTCATCTGTTTGGATGAATCGGGGCATAAGCCTGGCGGCAACCTACTCTCACACCAGATCT
>JAFGLA010000055.1 GCA_016928295.1 Opitutales bacterium | reverse complement strand
GCTCTTGCCCCGCAGACAGTTGGCCGCCTGCGCAGCCGTCTAGTCGCCAGCGGTGTGAAGACCGTGGTCTGGCACAGCCACCTTTCCGACGGCGAGCGTTACGACGCCTGGCACGCCCTAGCAAGCGGCGAGGCGCGGGTGGTCGTCGGGGCGCGTTCGGCCATATTCGCGCCGATTCCGAATCTGCGCCTCATCCTTGTGGACGAGGAGCACGAGCCTGCCTACAAGCAGGAGGAGATCCCCCGCTACCATGGGCGCGACCTTGCCGTGTACCGGGCCAGTCTTTGCAAGGCGCTCTGCGTTCTTGGCAGCGCGACGCCCAGCCTTGAGAGTCTTTACAATGCCAAGCTCGGCAAGTATCGCCTGAACCGCATCACCAAGCGCGTCGATGACCGGCAGTTGCCCCTTGTACACCTTGTGGACATGAAGCACGAGATTCACAAGGGCAAGGGCGGGGCGACGTTTTCGCGCCTGTTAATCAGCAAGATGCAGGACCGGCTGGAGAAGGGCGAGCAGACGATTCTTTTCCTAAACCGGCGCGGGTACAACACGAGCATGATGTGCCCGGACTGCGGCTACGTGGCCATGTGCGAGCATTGCTCGATTTCGCTAACTCACCACAAGGCGGAGGGCGTGTTGCGCTGCCACCTTTGCGGTTTCGAGATGAAGGCGCCGGAGCAGTGTCCGAATTGCCGTTCGGGGGCGATAAAGTGGAAGGGCAGCGGCACGCAGCGCATCGAGGAGATAGCGCGGAAGTTCATCCCGAAGGCGCGTATCGTGCGCATCGACGCGGATACTATGAACAAGAAGAATCTGTTCCGCAGCATTCTGGGGGATTTCCGCGCGGGGAAGATTGATGTGCTCGTTGGTACGCAGATGATTGCCAAGGGTTTGGACTTTCCGAATGTCACGCTTGTGGGGCTTGTGGATGCGGATATTTCGCTGCATTTGCCGGATTTTCGGGCGAATGAGCGGACCTTCCAGCTTCTTGTGCAGGTGGCGGGGCGTGCGGGGCGTGGGGAGCGGGCTGGCGAGGTGGTTGTGCAGACTTTTCTGCCGTATTCGGCGCCTATTCAGTTTGCGAGGGCGCAGGATTTCGACGGTTTTGCCGAGGATGAGCTTCGGAACAGGCAGGAGTTTTCGTATCCGCCGTTCCGGCATGTGGTGCATCATTTGTTCCGTGGGCGCAATCCGGAGAAGTTGGCGTTTTACGCGGAGCAGTGGGCGAAGCGGGCGGAGGAATTGCTTGGGCCGGATGTGGAGATTCGTGGTCCGGCTCCGGCGCCGATAGAGAAGATCAAGGATAGTTATCGTTACCAGCTTTGGTATTTCATGCCAAGGGTGACGCCGTTCATGCCGAAGCTCTTGGAGTTAAGGGAGCAGTTCCCAATGGACAAGGATGTAACCGAGGTGATCGATACGGATGCAGTGAATTTGAGTTGACATTATACGGACTAAGTTGTTTACTATTGAGTCTAACACCGCGAGACCATGAATATTGAAACAATTGCTGATATTGCAACGGCTGGTAGTTCATTTGTTGCCTTGATGACTCTTTGGCAGGGCTATCGCTTATATTCCAAAAGCAAGACCGATGCTAAAGTAAACAATATAAGACAATTACTTATTCGCTTTCAGGCAGTTGTTGAGCAATTGGATAGAATGTCAGACGGTGATTTATTTCACGACATCTCGCGCAGTGTTGTCTATGTAGATGATACAAAGAGCATGCTTCAAACTCTTATGTATAAGCTTAAAAATTCAAAGACGGATTGTGAAAGCGAGGAAGCATTGCTAGCCTTTGTCAAAGAAGAACTTCCTTCGATTACAACACCTATTACATCTCGTCTATTTCAGAAATATAACGAATTAATCACATCCACAAGAGAAGACTTGGTTTTTATAAAAACTGACTATCCTGCACTATATCTTGTGTTTGACACAGTAATGCGCGTATTTGTGGGGCTAAACGCAATGTCTCGCACCTTGGTAGTAAACACGGATACATGGGAGAAGATTATCGCAGATAGACTATCTTCTCTATCTTCTTTTGGTAAAGACATTTCTGTGGATACATTGCAGAGTGAACTTCATTGTCTTCTTACAGCATTACTGCTAAGTAGGTTTACGAAGCAACATGATCAAGATGATATAAATAACATGCTTGCTATATCGTCATTGGTCACGTCATCATTTCTTAATCTAGATGACAATGCCTTGCTTGAGCAATCCAAGATTGAGAAGTCATCAGGCGTGAAGAATGCAAGTGATTATAAAACAATTACAGATAAGCTTACTTGTGTTGAGCCGGCATTCAAAAAAGTGATGACTCAAGCCCAGATGCTTGACTATCATGGTGAAGTTAAGGCATTTGAAACTCGTTTGAATATGTTGCAAAGCTCATCGACAAGTCAGTCGCAGCCATCGTCAAGATGATGTAATCGTCTTGCCCTTTGAATACTCCCCGAGCGCCTCGTTTGCCAGCGCATCCAGTCTGCCCGCTCCTGCATCGTCGACAATCTTGCGGTCCCAATCGCGCCCAACCACGTGCGCAAGCTGCTGCGCTCGCGCGGAGGCAGCTTCTCGATTGCCGAACGGATCTCCTCGACAGTGCTCATAAGTCAAATCTACCAGATCCACGCCGAAGCGCAAGCGTCACGCTAAAAGCAAAAGACCGATTGTAAACCAGTCCCCAAGCAGGCATGTATTGAGGTAAACCACACACGCAGCGACGCTCTTGCCCTGTAGGACTCACTTTATCAGTGCCCCAAGCGGCCCTACTCTCGCAACCTTGCCACTGTTGCGCCCCAGCCACCCCTTGCGGAATCGGCCAACTCGAACCCCTCCACTATCGCCATCCTTCGCAAATGCGCGTGCACCATCTCCCGCAAGGCACCAGTCCCCTTGCCATGGATAATACGCACATCCCGAATCCCCCGCTCGCGACAAAGCGGCAAATACTCATCCAAAAGACTGCGCACCTCCCCGGGCCTGAACGTATGCAGGTCCAAAACGCCATCAATAGGCTGCTCGACAGAATCATCCATAATTGCGCTCCAAAGCCACGAAGCAAACAACACGCCAACGCAAAAGCCACCCCGCGTTGAACGGAATGACCAGCGAAACGAAGATCCTTTGGGAGCGTCTGCAAGCAGAACAGCGCCCAAGCCCTTGCGGGGGCTACGCCTCTGCGGAAACGTGCGCCTCTTTGGAAGCGGCGCCCTCTCCGGTCAACTTGCTGCGAAGGTAGCGAATTACATCAGCCGCGCTGTAAGAGTCGCGATCTGCGGCAATCGCCTTAATCGTTTCGAGCACCGAGTCACCAACCGTCACGATAGGCTTCTCGTCGCCGTCCTTGCGCTTCTGCCCAAGGCCGATTGTCGCCATAAGGCCGTTGCAAAGGCACTTGCGCCCCTCAATATCGGCGGCGTCCCCGCCCTTGCGAAGATATGCGTCAACAGGCTCTGCAGGGCAACGGTAACCCACGCTACCGTCCTCTTTCTTAAAAAGGTGGCGCAGGTAGCCCAGGTCGCAAACGCGGCGACGACCCTTGTAATCCTCATCCTCGCTCATCGTGTTCTCCAGGCCGAACACCTTGAAGGGGAAGCCCGTCGGCGAAGCGCGGGAGTCCGTAAACACGCGGGAAATACCACGGCGGCAACTGCCTATAATCTTGCTCTTCACATCGGCAACCATTCCGCTCTCGTTACAGAACGCGAACGCAGTGCCGACCTGAATACCAGCGGCGCCAAGCTCCTTGGCACGCACAAGCCCATCGGGATTGCCATAGGAGCCAGCCATCCAGAAGGGGCGGCCAATGTCACGAATCTTGGCCATATCCGGCTCGTCGCGCGGGCCGTAAATCGGCTCGCCCCTCTCATCCAGCGCCATGGCTCCGCGCGGCGGCGCGTTATGCCCGCCAGCAGTAGGCCCCTCGACGACATAGCCGTCAACGTGCCCGTCCGCCTTGGTGGCAAGAGTCTGCGCAAGAACGTGGGATGTAATAATACCGAGGAAGCGCGGACGCTTAAGCTCCGGCAAATGCTCCGAGAAAAATCGCGAAGGATTGAACTGGCTGAAGAAATTGTCGCTCGCGGCGGCACCCTTCACGTCCAGCTTCAACTGTGCATCCATGCCCTTTGAAAACTTGTCCAACACCCCGGGAATGGCCCTTGGGATGCCCGCGCCCATCAGGACATAGTCCACTCCGGCCAATACCGCACCGTACAAGGAAGGCAGCGTCGGGAGCTGAATCTTTTCAAGAAGGTTGATGCCCACTTCGCGCGCGTGCCCGAGCTTTGCAAGGAAGACCTCGGCAAAGTTGGCTACGACAATCAGCTCCTCCCATTCTTTGGAAGGGTCGATACTGCCCATCGGGTTAACCTTGTAAGGCTGCCCCTCGGAACGGCCACCCTCCAGAAAGTACTTCTTCAGGATGCGATCGGCCACCTCCGGAATCGGGAAATGATCCAAAGCCATACGCATGTGCCTTCCCGGGTCCCCGTCCTGAAGACGACGGGCGAACACAGAATCTATGCCGGTAGAAGAGACAACGCCAAGCTGGCCTGCGGAGGAGACCGAGCGGGCGAGTTCCCAATTGGACACTGCCACGCCCATACCTCCTTGGATGATTTCAGGTAGTTTCACAACTAACACTATACCTGTTCGTATGAAAAATGCCACACCTAATACGTGGTAGGCCCAAGGCATTTGAAAGCCGGTCTCAAGCACGGCTCTACCAAACATTCCCCTTGTTTACGCGCAATGCCCAATTTTGGCTGTTGCTCCGATGCCGAAGGCATATTTGAATTATTACACGCCCGCGTTACAGGCAGCAACCACGCAAGGACAAGGAATCATCATCCCATGACAACAAGCGTCATCATAAGCACTTACAACAACCCCAAATGGCTCGAACGCGTAGTGTGGGGTTACCAGTGCCAAAGCTGCCTTGATTTTGAAATGGTCATCGCCGACGACGGCTCGCGCGAAGACACGGCCGCCCTTGTCCGACACTTGGCAGCAAACAGCCCCTTCCCAATCCGCCACGTATGGCACGCCGACGAAGGCTTCCGCAAGTGCGCCATTCTCAACAAAGCCATATCCTCGGCAGAGGGCGACTACCTGCTGATCTCCGACGGTGACTGCATACCGCGCAAAGACTTTGTTCAAGTGCACATGGACCTGCGCAAGAAGGGCCACTTCATATCTGGAGGCTACTGCAAGCTGCCCATGGAAACGAGCCTCGCCATCACCCGCGAAGACATCGAAGAACAAAGGCCCTTCGACCCCGCATGGCTGCGCAATAACGGCTGCCCGCAGGTACCGCTGAAGCTCAGGGCCAGAGGCGGCATGGCGAAACTGCTCAACAAGCTGACGACCACCCTTCCAAGCTGGAACGGGCACAACTCCTCGGCATGGAAAGAGGACATACTCTCTGTAAACGGCTTCAACGAAGACATGTCCTACGGCGGACTGGACCGCGAACTTGGCGAGCGAATGGTAAACAAGGGCGTGATACCGATTCAGGCGCGCCACCTCGCGATCTGTGTCCATCTGGACCACAGTCGCGGCTACGTCAAAAAGGAGCTGGTGGAGCAAAACATCGCCCTTCGCCGCAAAACAAGAAGCAACGGCATAGCATGGGCGGCAAACGGAATAGTAAAGTCAGTCAAGAATTGAACCCAATCGTCCCCAAACACGAGACCGTGTTTATAGCGATTTCCACAGCCACGACGAACACTCTTTCCTTAATGAGTTCAGGCACCCCAAATCTCCCCATCTATATCATAAACCTCGACAGGGCCAAGGACCGCTGGGCGCAGATTTCAGCGCATCTTGACTCGCTGGGCCTAGCCTACACAAGAGTGCCTGCCGTGGAGGGCAGGCACATCAGCCTGCCAACCGATGACTACGACGAGGCTGCGTATCTACGCCTGCACGGCAAGCTTACAAACCCGAACGAAATCGGCTGCTACCTGAGCCATGTGAAGGTGATGCGGGAGTTCCTCGCAAGCGAGGCCGACTACGCCATAATTCTGGAAGACGACGCAAAGCTGGAACCCGGCTGCATCGAAGCAATTCAGGAGGCCATAGCCAAGCACGGCAAGAAGTGGGATCTGCTGCGCCTGCACGGAGTCCACGGCGGCACTCCGGCGAGATTCGCAAAACTATGCGGCGGGTATTCACTTTGCATAGACCTGACGCGCCAGACAGGCTCTGCTGCGTACCTCGTAAACCGCAAGGCGGCCAATGCGTTAGTTAGCAAGCTCTTGCCCATGAAGCTGCCCTACGACCACGCCTTTGAAAAGGATTGGACGATGGGCTTCACAAACGCCGCAATCCACCCCTTCTGTGTATCGCTCACAAAGGCGGAATCCAACATCGGCTACGACAAGAAGCTGAAAATACACTGGCTTAAACGATACCTAACGGTGCTACCGTTCCGCCTGTGGACCGAGACAAGCAGGCTGATTCACCGCCTGATAAGAATCGCCAAACTGCGCCTGAGCTAGAGCAGCGATACGGCACACTGTATCTCGAGCGCCCCTGCCCCGACAATCAGCAGCCAAGACGCTGACGCAAAGACTCGGGCAAGGCGATGGGACTCATTTTGCCTGCCGACGCCTTGAGCGCATAGGCCAGAGTGACCACGCCGCGCGCGGCAAGAACACCGTCCGCGCCGCCCCGATGGACTGAAAACTCGTAAGGCAGGGAACTGCGCCCGGGCTTGCGCGCCACGATCGTGACAACAAAGCTATCCCCGGGGAAAAGCGGACAGCGGTAATCAGTCTGTATATTGACCTTGGGAAAGCCGCGAAAGCCTCCGCCATCCATCGCCTCGAACTGAGCCGTGCCAAGTGACCTAAGCCATTCCTCCTCCGCCCTTTCGACATAGCGCAGGATGTTGGAGAAGTGGACGATTCCGGCGGCGTCCGTATCCGCAAAACTTACCGTGGCCCTGTAAGAAAATGCGTCCATGGCTAATTACTCTAAACACTTGTCAGCCATAGCACAAGCAGACACATGCGCCCGCCGCGTCACTTTCCCCTTACGATGTGCCTTGCGAAGTGCGGAGCCATTACTTAACATTTCCCCTTTTGCTGACTTCCTGCCGTGCCAGCCAGAGAACCAAAACGGACATATTCACCCATAGCGATCGAGAAATGGTTCGACCGCCTTCTTTCCAGCTGGGAAAAATACTTTGACCGCGAAGAGCTTGAACACGCGCGCGGCTTGTACAGGGATTGTCACGTAAGGGAGCTTCAGCTAGACAGCGACACGCTGATCGTGCACCGCAAGATTGGCCGCGACGACATTTACTCAGTCGTCGAATGGGAAAACGGCGCCCCGAGTGTGCGCTCGGGAACGAAAGACCTGCTGGAAGGGCGCGCCCTTGCCGCGGCTGGCCTTTACGAGGCGGAGGAACTGATATCCAACGAAGTGTCCCCCCTGCCGCCCGAAATTAGCGAACCCAAGCCGGAAGCTAAAAAGGACACAGAGCCGGAAAAGCCGATTCGCGAAGCCGCCCCGCCCAAGCCCGCCGAACCCGAGCCAGAAAGCCCAAAGCCTCACCTTCACCTGCACCTTACGGCGACT
>JAFGLA010000054.1 GCA_016928295.1 Opitutales bacterium | reverse complement strand
GAAAGAAAAGCCTCCGGCGTAGCCGCGTACAAGCGAAGCCTCGTATCTTTCAAGGGCGGCATGAAGACGCTGCCCGACACTCTTGCCGCAAGCCTCGGCGAGAGCCTCCAATGCGGGGCTAATGTGACATCCATAGAGCAGGGCGCGGGTTGTTGGACTGTCCGCTGGGAACGCGCGGGCGAGAGCTGCGTTGAAAGTGCCCGCAAGCTCGTAATCGCCGTTCCTGCGTACGCGCTTGCCTCGCTGCCGCTGCCGGAGGCACTGCACGACGCGCTTGCTCCGCTCGATTCGCTGCCTTACTCGCCCGTTTCCACGGTGTTCACCGGCTACCGGCGGGAGGATGTGGCCCACGCACTGGACGGCTTCGGCGTCCTGGTGCCGCGCAAGGAATGCCGCGGCGTAATAGGCACGCTCTTTCTATCCTCGCTCTTTGAGGGGCGCGCGCCGGAGGGACATGTGGCTCTACTGTCCTTTGTCGGGGGCATGTATTCGCAGCGGCACGCCACAATGCCCGCCCATGCGCAAATTGCGCTCGTTCGCGAGGAACTTGGCCGCATCCTCGGCGTAAGCGGAGCGCCCGTCGTTGAACAAGCCCATTTCTGGCCAAAGGCGATACCGAATTTCCCCGTGGGTTTCCAATCTGCGCTGGATACGCTGGACGCGGTGGAAGGGCGTTGGTCGAACCTGGCAATAGTGGGTAACTACCGCGGCGGTCCGGCGGCGGGAGACAGCCTTGTGAACGCAACGCAAAGAGCCGCGACTCTTCTTGAACGAGATTGACAGGTTGCGTTTTGCCGGCTTTGCGGGCAAGTTGTAGCGCAAGATGCGCAAGGCTGTTCTGATGGTCAACCTGGGTTCGCCGGATTCTACATCCGTTCCTGATGTGCGGCGTTTCCTTCGCGAATTCCTTTCGGACCCGCGCGTAATAGACCTTCCGACTCTGGCGAGGCAGGCGATACTGAACTTCTTTATTCTGCCCTTTCGCCCAAAGCGCAGTGCGCAGGCATACAAGAGAGTCTGGACCGACGACGGCTCCCCGCTCATTTCCATAAGCCGGCGCCAGATGGACGGCTTGCAGATGCGCGTGGACATGCCCGTGCACCTTGCCATGCGCTACGGGAACCCTTCGATAAGGGAGGCTCTTGAAACGATGCTGCGCGACGGCACGCAGAGGATGCTTCTTTTGCCAATGTTCCCGCACTATGCGATGTCCAGTTACGAGACGGCTGTCGCCCGCGTGATGGAACTGGCCGCCGAGATCGCCCCCGCTATCAAGATAGACCTCGTTCAGCCCTATTACGACGAACCCGCATACATAGACGCCCTCGTCGCATCGGCGAAGCCCTTTCTGGGGGACGGTTTTCAGCGCCTGCTTTTCAGTTACCACGGCATACCAGAGAGGCATATCCGAAAAAGCGACCCCTCGCACGCGCACTGCCTAAACACGCGGGATTGCTGCCACAGCAAGCACCCCGCCCACAATACCTGCTACCGGCACCAGTGCCTGAAAACGGCAGAGCTTTTTGTCCGCCGCGCCGGACTGAACGGCAAGCAATGCGCCGTGTCTTTCCAGAGCCGCCTCGGGCGTGCGCAATGGCTTTCGCCATACACGGTGGATACTTTGCACCGCTTCGGGGAGGAAAAAATCGGCTCCCTGCTCGTAATCACTCCCAGCTTTGTCACCGACTGTCTTGAGACGCTGGACGAGATTGCCAACGAGGGCAAAGCCGTGTTTCAGGAGGCTGGCGGTGGCGAGATGGTGCTCATACCCTGCCTCAACGAACATCCTTTGTTTCTGGATTTTCTGGCAAACAAGGTCCGACAGTGGCAGGAAGGACTGCCTGAACTGACAATTTAGCGACTGCCTCTTTGCAATGGACCACTTCATGATACCGGCGCTGCTTGCCTGCGCTTACCTTGCCGCATTCGCACTGTGGCTGCCGCGCTTGTACGGACGGGGGACAAGGGCTGGCGTATTTACGGGCAGGCTTGCCTGGGCGGGCCTTGCAACGGCGTTTGTGCTACACACGGCGAGCCTTGTCGAGAGCGGCATTCGCACCGGCCACTGCCCGATAGCCAACGCGCAGGAGCTGCTTCTTTTCGTGGCCTGGTCGCTCGTTGCCACTTATTTCATCGTGGCTCTCTTGTTCCGCTCCTCTATGCCCGCGTTTTTTACCGCAGCTTTGGCCGGACTGTTGTGCATGGGGGCAAACTACGTCGGCAGTGAAAAGATGCGCGAGGAACTGCCTCTTATTGTAAGCGCGCACGCTGGTCTGTCCCTTTTTGCCTACGGAGCTTTCGCTCTTGTTGCGATAAACTCCGCCATGTATCTCATTCAGCTCTTTGGCATACGCAAGCGCCGCTGGGCAAACATCTTCGCGCTGCTTCCTTCGCTTCGGGAACTGGATGCCGTCAACCTGCGCCTTCTGCAAGTGGGCCTTGGCGTATATACGGCGGCTATCGGCGCGGGCTGCTGGTGGTACCTTTTCGGGCAGGGCAGTGTCAGCGGGATGAAGCTCCTATTCGCGTCGCTGGTCCTGTTCGGCTACGTCGTTGTACTTGGGCTTAGAATGCTGGGCGTTCTGCACGGGCGAAGGCTTGCCTTGGCGGGGATACTGCTCTTCGCGCTGGCCCTCTTCACTCTGTACCCGGTGCAGCACAGCGGGGCTTGGGGCACGAACAAAGATGCGGCTTCCGCCGTGGAGGTGCAGCCGTGAGCGGGCCGGAGCTTTTGCTCGTCGGCGCAAGTCACCGCTCCGCGCCGCTTGGCTTGCGCGAGTGCATGTCTTTGGACGCGGTACGGCGCGACGCTTTGAGCAAAGAGCTGTCCGCGCTTGAGCGTCTGGACGGGTTCCTGCTTCTATGCACCTGCAACAGGGTGGAATTGTACGCGCTTGCGGACGATGCGTCGGCGCTTGAAAGGGCGGAGGAGCTTTTTTGCAAGGCGACGGGGCTTGGCATCGCCGGTCTGGAGCGTTACGGCTACCGGAGACAGGGCGCGGATGTCGCGCGGCACCTCATGCAGGTGTGCTCGGGGTTGGACAGCCAGATGATAGGCGAGACGGAGATTCTCGGGCAGGTGAAGCAGGCTTACGCCGAGGCGGCGGAGAAGGGGCAGCTTTGCGCAGCCCTTCACAGGCTCTTTCAGAAGAGTTTTCAGGCCGCCAAGTGGGCGCGGGAGCACAGCGGCATCTGCCTGGGGCAGGTAAGCCTTGGCGCGGTTGCGGTGGAGCTTGCGCGGCGCATACACGGGGACTTGGACAAGAGCCGCATAATGGTGGTTGGGTCCGGTCAGGTGGGGGCTGATGTGGCGCGGGCCATGAAGCTGCGTGGCGCGGGCGATATTGTTGTCACGAGCAGGACCGCCGGTCATGCGCAGACGTTGTCGGAGAGCATCGGCGCTCGCGTAATTGATTTTTCGTCTTGGAAAGATGAGATTACGGAAAGCGACATTGTGATACTTTGTACTTCCTCGCCTGCCGTGGTGCTAAGCAGGGACGAGGTAAGAAGTGCAATGAACCGCCGCGCAGTCCGTCCCCTGTTTCTTATCGACCTTGCCGTGCCGCACGACGTGGACGAATCCGTGGCGGATTTGAGCGACGTGTTCCTTTACTCGTTCAGCGACCTTGCAGACATGGCCAACGAGAACATGCGCGGGCGCATGGCAGAGGTGGAGTTGTGCCGCGAGTTTATCATGCAAAAGGCGGCCTCGCTTTGGGAAGACCTGCAAAGGCGCGTCAACGGAGCTTGTGATGAGCTTGAAGTTGAAAGAGGCGAAAGGCATTCACCTCTTTGCGGAAGCGTGGAGAACACTCGCTCGGATTCAGGTTCTTAGCCTACAGTTATTGCCGTTCCCGCCTCTTGATCCGATTTTTCGCAGGCTTCCAACAAGCTCTGTATTTCCAACCCTCTTGCAAAATCGGGTTCCTCCAAACGTCCTTTTCCCACCGCGTCGATGAAACGCGTGAATATGGATGGAAGAGGAGCAAGGTTCAGCGTTTCCCAGTCAAGCTGACGCCCGTCGGCATCCAGTCTGGCGATTTTCAGACTGTCCCAACCCCTGTCCAAGTCGATGTCTATGGCGGCCTTTTCTCCGTATATGCAGAGGCTGACTTTGTTCGGGTGGCCACAGGCCATGCGTGTTACCTGAACGTTTAGCAAAGCTCCGCTTTCCATCTCCATGTCGATTAGCGCGGTATCGTTCACGTCCAAAACATATTCCCCGATGCGCCCATCGGGAGCCTTGTCGAAGGTCTTGAGGCGGCAGTGCAGGTTTCTTGCCTTTCCAAGCGGCAGAGTCGCAAAGTCGAGAATGTGAACTCCGGTATCGCCAAGCGCGCCTTTGCTCCCGTGGGCCGAAGACAGACGCCAGAGCCACTTGCGTTCATTTCGCCAATCCCCCTGGTCTTTGGAGAGGAGCCAGTTTTGGAAATACTTGGCCTCGGCGTGATAGATTCGTCCAAGTTCGCCAGCTTTCACCATTTCCACGGCTTTATATAAAGCCGCACTCTTGCGGTAGGAGAAGTTGACCATGTTTACGCGGCCAGAGCGTTTCGCTGCCTCGGCCATGCGCGTGGCTTCTTCCACGCAAAATGCCAGCGGTTTTTCGCAAATTACGTGCAACCCAGCTTCCAGTGCCATGATGGCGTAATCGCAATGTGTGCAGTCGGGCGTGACAATAGCCACTGCGTCAACATTCCCGTCTGCAAGCATGGCGCTAAAGTTATCATACGCCCTCTCAGCTCCATGCTCGGCGGCGAAGGCGGCTGCTTTCCCGATGCTCGTTCCGCAAACGGCAACAAGTTTAGTACGAGGATCTTTGGCATATTCGCCCGCATGAACTCCTGCCCACCAACCCGTTCCGATAATGGCGATTTTTATCATGTCCACTATTTTGTCTTCTTTACGCAAGGGCGCAAAGCCAACAAATGCAAAAGATGCAGGTCGTTTTTGAAAATGCTGGGATTAAGTATTCGATTCGTGGCTCCTATAAAAAGATGGAATACAAAATCTAAAATATCATTTGACAAAGAAGGTATTTTGAGCAATCAAAGTATGTAGAAAAGGGAAGTCAAAGCCATGATGAATTTCAGCAAGCGTTTAAGGTTCAGGGTTCTGGATGAACGTTCCGGCGTCGGGACGGGCAAGGCCCGCAGCTTGGACGCGCTCCGGCCCGGTTCGGCAGCGAGAATTGTCGAGCTGGCACCGAGCTGCCGCGGATTTGAGCGGCGCAGGATGATGGATCTGGGGCTGGTCCCGGGTTCAGTCATCGAAAGGGCTGAACAGGCCCCGTTCGGCGGTCCGATAGCCTTCCGTCTGCGCGGTGTCACGATGGCTCTGCGCCCCGCCCAGGCCAACATGGTCGCCGTGGAAGAGATGTAAGCTCTTCACAGAACACTGATAATCATTTTATTGCAAAATGCGCGCTTCCCCAAAAGAGGCGCGTATTTCATGATTGAAGCGGCTATTGTCGCATCGTTTCCATACAGGCATTTTATTCACCCATGTCCTCACACAATCCGGCAGCATGTGCGAACTGTGCCCTCGGCAAAGCCATGCAAACGCGTATGGCTCTACTTGGCGGCAAGAGCGACTACCTCGTAGCCCTTATCGGCAACCCTAACACGGGCAAAAGCACCGTGTTCAACCGCCTGACCGGAATGCGCCAGCACACGGGTAACTGGCCCGGCAAGACGACGGCTCTGGCCGAAGGCGTGTTCGAGGAAGGCGGCAAGACTTTCAAAATTGTGGACCTGCCCGGGACTTACTCCCTTGAAGCTGCCGACAACGACGAACAGGTCGTTAGCGAGTTTCTGCGGAGCACCGAACCGGACCTTACAATCGTCGTCGCGGACGCAACGGCGCTGGAGCGCAACCTCCTGCTATGCCTTCAGGTGATGGCCATTCACGGCAAGGTCGTCGTCGCGCTCAACCTGATAGACGAAGCGCAGAGCCGCGGGATAAAGGTGGACTGCGAAAAGCTGGAAGCCTCTCTCGGCTTGCCCGTCATTCCCATGGCGGCACGTCGCGGACAGGGCATCGGCGAACTGCGCCGCAAAGCCCTGGAAATGGCAAAGGCCGCACCGCAGCGCGAAGTAGCGCCAAACGCGAAGCTGCCGGATAGCGAAGACCTTTATCTAAAAGCCAACCGCATTGTGAAGGAATGCGTCAGCAGCTTTGCCCCGCGTTTCGGCGTAGACTGGCGCGGCGGGCTTGACTGGCTGCTCACGAGCCGCTGGACCGCCTTCCCGATAATGTTCCTGATATTCGCGCTCGTGCTATGGCTCACAATCCAAGGCGCCAACTACCCGTCATCGCTTCTGGACCAGCTTCTTGTTGGCTGGGGGCACCCGCAGCTAAAAGGCCTTGTCGATGCGACGGGCGCGCCAGCGTGGCTATCCGGCATTCTGGTTGACGGCATGTATCTGGCCGGAGCATGGGTGATAGCTGTCATGCTGCCGCCGATGGCGATTTTTTTCCCGATGTTCACCCTGCTTGAAGACCTCGGCTATCTGCCGCGAGTAGCCTTCAACATGGACGGGCTTTTCTCCCGCGCAGGCGCGCACGGCAAGCAGGCACTCACTATGGCGATGGGCTATGGCTGCAACGCGGCAGGCGTCGTCGCCGCGCGCATAATTGAAAGCCCGCGCGAAAGACTTGTCGCGATACTTACAAACAACTTTGCACTCTGCAACGGGCGCTGGCCGACGCTCATCCTGCTTGCCTCGCTATTTGTCGCTCCGCTCGCTCCCGAAGGCTGGGGCAGCCTGGCCTCAATGGGCGCCGTTCTCGCGGTGGCCCTGCTCGGCGTGGCTCTTAGCTTGGTTAGCGCGTGGATGCTGTCCAAGACTCTCTTGAAGGGCGAGCACTGCTCCTTTCACCTTGAAATCCCGCCCCTTCGCAGCCCCTGTCTCTGGCAGATTATCTACACCTCGCTAATCGACCGCACGCTCTTTGTCCTGTGGCGGGCCGTTGTGTTCGCCGTTCCCGCGGGGGCTGTCATATGGCTTGTCGCAAACGTCAGCATTGCGGACGCTCCGCTCGCTTACTGGCTTGTAGAAGGGCTTTCCCCGCTTGGCTGGCTCATGGGGCTTAACGGCGTGATACTTTTGGCCTACATCATTGCCGTACCGGCGAACGAAATCGTCGTGCCCACGATTCTGATGCTCACGCTAACCCTGTCCGGCGCGGTGGCGGGTAACGGCTCAGGAATGCTCTTTGAGCCGGAGGAGGCGGGCAGCGTCCGCGCAATGCTCGATGCCGCCGGTTGGACCACGCTTACGGCCTTGTCCATGATGCTTTTCTGCCTTTGTCACAACCCCTGTTCGACGACGATTTACACTATATACAAGGAGACAAAGAGCCTGCGCTGGGCCTTCTGGTCCGCCGCCATGCCGCTAGGCTTCGGCTTGGTGCTGTGCACGCTCTTTGCGCTCTTCTGGCGGCTAATCGCATAAAAGAGTACACATGCCACCTCTAACAACTTTGATTTCTACTACGAACGGTCTTTGCGGCGTCTGGCTTCGTTTCGAAAGTTCGCTGGATTTCTCCAATACTACTCACTTACGAGGCCTTGCCATCCTTCCGCAAATCCTCGTTCTCGCTACGAAACCAGTTGTTAGAGGTGGCCCACATTTGTATACTCGCTTTGACCTTGCCGCGTAAAACGCTCATAAAGGAATCGTGGCAGACGATCAGACAGAGTTTTTCGCGGCAAAGGTTCCCGCTTCAGGCGCGGAACCCGCCGCTTCCGCTTCTGCCAGCGCCGAAGAGGCACCCGGGGAAATGATTGGAGCCGAGCCGACGCGCGGCGGCATATCGCAACGTCCGCTCGCGGCCCGTATGCGCCCGCGCTGCCTTGCCGAAATCATCGGGCAGGACCATATCGTTGGCGAGGGCTGCCTGCTGCCTCGCCTTGTAGCTTCGAACAACTACGGCAGCATAATGCTCTACGGCCCACCGGGTTGTGGGAAGACAAGCCTTGCCGAAGCCATAGCTGCCCAGACGAAGAGCCGCTTTGTGCGCGTGAACGCCGTACTTAGCAACGTGGCCGAGCTGCGCGACATCCTGCGCTGGGCGAGGGCGAGGCCCGAAGAGCGCCTGCTGCTCTTTATCGACGAGATCCACCGCTTTAACAAAAGCCAGCAAGACCTGCTCCTGCCCGACATCGAGGCTGGAAACCTGCGCCTGATCGGAGCCACAACGCACTCCCCGGGTCATTACGTGAACGCGCCCCTTTTGTCGCGCAGCCACCTCTTCCGCCTTGAGCCGGTATCGCAGGAAGCGATTCTGACCGTTCTGCAAAGGGCGATGGATGACGTGGAACGCGGCCTTGCGGGGACGAAAGTCCATGCAAGTGAAGAGGTTTTGCAAAGCGTGGCACGAATAAGCGACGGGGACCTCCGCCGTGCCCTGAATGCGCTCGAAACGCTCGTCCTCGCGGCGCCCTTCGGCGGTGAAGTGACACAGGAAGACCTCAAGAGTTTCGCAAGGGAGCGGCACATTCGCTACGACGCGGATCAGGACGAACACTACGACACAATTTCCGCTTTTATTAAGAGCGTCCGCGGCTGCGATCCAGATGCTGCCATGTATTGGCTTGCCAAGATGCTCTCCGGCGGCGAAGACCCGCGCTTTATTGCGCGCAGGCTCGTCATTCTGGCCTCGGAAGACATCGGCCTTGCGGACAGCCGCGCGTTGACCGTGGCCGTGGCCGCTCAGCAGGCTGTGGAGTTTGTCGGCCCGCCCGAGTGCGAGCTGAACCTTGCCCACGCGACGCTGTTTCTTGCGATCTCTCCCAAGAGTAACAGCGCGACTACCGCCATTTTTGCGGCCAAGGAGGCCATCAAGCGCGGTCCGCTCCAGAACGTACCGCCTTGGCTGAAGGATGCCCACACCAAGACGGCCAAGGCGATGGGCAACGGCGAGGGTTACATTTACAGCCACGAAGCCGCCGAGAACATCAGCGGGCAGGAATACATGCTCGACCCCATCAAGCTATACGATCCGCGTTTTCAGGGTGCAGAGGCCTCGATGGCGGATAGGCTCGCCCGCTGGAAGGAAATCAAGCAAGGCCTTCAAGGGCAGCTTTGACCGCTTTTGGCCCTTAACAAGTTAATCTCTTAACTGAGACGGAATCTCTTTTTCTGGACGAAAGTCCTTTGCAGGCGCATCATACGTTCATGAATCTGGATGAAAGACTTGAACGGTATCTGGACAAGGCCCCGAGCATCGACCCGAGTGCCTTTGTCGCAAAGAGCGCGGTCATTTGCGGCGACGTGACGCTTGGTGCCAACACAAGCGTGTGGCCCTGCGTGGTTCTTCGCGGAGACATCAACTCGATCGAAGTCGGGGAGGGAACGAACATTCAGGACGGCACCGTTGTGCACCTTGCGGACGACTACGGCGTTAAAATCGGCAAGTACGTGACGGTCGGTCACGCGGCGATGCTTCACGCTTGCGAGATCGGCGACGAGTGCCTCATCGGTATGCGTGCCACGGTGCTCGATGGCGCTGTGATCGGTGCGCAGAGCATTGTCGGCGCTGGCGCGCTTGTGACAAAGGGTACGATTGTGCCGCCCGGTTCGATGGTTCTAGGTATGCCTGCAAAAGTGATCCGCCCCTTGACTGACAAGGAAAGGGCGAGTCTGCGCCCATGGGCAGAAAAATACGTCCACGAGGCCGCAGTCCACAAGAGCCGCGGATATATCTAAGTTTTCCACGATTTCTACTATCGTTGGGAAAATGCGTATTGCGCTGAAAATCAGCCCATTGTTATCAGGAGCCTCGTTCTTGCCACGAAGCCGGTTGCCATAGCGGTAATGTCCTGGTTTGCGGAGTTGACTCAACATGCCAAACGTGATGAGTATTTGTTAATACTAGGTCCCCGCATGAAAATACTAAACGCAATCGCAGCCACATGTGCCGCGTTGGTTCTGGCGTCCACGGCGTCAGCAAACAACGTAACACTCACATTCACAGGTACGTCGGATACCACCAATTTCGGATACACCATCGGACAAAACGTGAGTTTTTCCATCGTGTTGAATGATGCGGTGATGACGACGGGAAGTTTTGATGACAGTGTGGCCACGTTTAAGGACGAGAATACATATAACGATGCTGACATCTACTCGTCGATAAGCGGGACGGGCTTAACAGGCGTCTGGGAGCGTCCATCGCAATTTGCTTCCGATCCTTACTCAAGGCTATTATATAATAGTTCGGGAGTCCTGGAGGTTTATGCTGGTACTGGTAAAGATTACGGTATTGGACTGTCGGCTTCGGGAACAGAACTCAGCACTGTACGCTTTTATGTTACACTAACTGGCTTCGCGCCGACGGATTTGGACTCTACGGCAAATCCTTGCACATTTTTAAGCTCGTACGTCGGGACCTATGATGTGTCGGACAGTCACTATGCGTATTTTGATAACTATGATAATTTATTTACTATCTCGCAGGTTCAAATAAGCGCCGTGCCTGAGCCTTCGCAGGCAGCCGCATTTGCCGGACTGGGTGTCCTTGCTCTTGCCGCATGGCGTCGCCGTCGTGCGAGAGCATAAGAGCTTTCCGACAGTCAACTTAATCCGTTCAAGGCAGGGGTATCCTATAAGGTGTCCCTGCCTTTGTTTATTCAAGACCCTGCTTTGCTCTTTGCCGCGAAGGCGGCGCTTGCTGTTATAGCGATTCTCAAAAGTTTACCGAAATAGAAAGAGAAGGATTTTCTTAACCACAGATTTCACAGGTTTACACAGATTTCCTGATGATAGAGCGGTTGCCAAAAGTCTTCTCAAATACAACAAGATGTTTTATCCGCAGATAAGCAGGGATTAACCAAGATATAATAAGTAACTCTTTGTTTCTTGGTAATCTGTGATAATCTGCGTAATCTGCGGTTAAATACTCTTATTTTGGGTTTCTTGGTTTTTCTTTGAGAAGTTCTCTAGCGCCTCTGGTCCATGCGGATACCGCAGTTCCTATCCGCCTACTTGGCCATTATCTGCTGCACTTGCCGGTTTGCGTCGTTCTGCCAGCTAATCTGCTGGCGGCGCCAGCGCGCTTGGTCGAGTATTATGCCAAGGCGTTCGGAAAGCTGCGTGCCGTCCTTCTGAAGCGTCTCGGCCTGACTGATGATGTAGTCGTAGGCTTCAACCGCCTTTGTGATGATGTAAAGCCTCTCAAAGCAGAGACCTATCTGATACACAACCGGCCACTGCCATTCAGGGTCCGCGCTCAGTGGAGCCATGGCCTGATAGATGCGAAGCGCGCTTTCAAAGTCTCCCTGCTCGTAGAACTCGTTGCCCAACTGGTTGCCAGTGCGCTTTTTCCAGTAGGTCCACATCGCGGCGTTCTCGCGGCGCGAGTCTTGGTACTTTAGCAGGCTCAATACTTCCTCAAGCGCGGCGCGCGGCTGGTTTATCTGCTTGTACGCGCTTGCCAGAACAAAGTGGGCCTCTGCGACAAGATAGTCGTCGGGGTATTCGCGGATGAAGCTCTTGAAGCCCGAAATCGTCATCGCGTAGTCCTTCAAGAGATACTGCGTGTAGGCGAACTTGAAGTCCACGCGCACGCGATCCTCCTGCGCCATGTCCAGCCGCTTCAGGCGCATGTAGAACTTAGCCGCCTGCCCATAGTCGCCCATTGCGTAGTATGTGTCCGCAATCTCGATCTGCGCCTTCAAGGAGAGCAGCTTGTAAGTGTCCATCTCGGCGCGGTTGACGCCGAGAGTGGCATTGAGAACGGAGTAAAACTTGGAAAGCGAGGTCTTGAACGCGCCTATTTCGCGGTAGATGAAGCCGAGGCGCATGTAAATCTCAGGCACCATCTGGTCTTGGGGCCAGGACTCGATGTAACGCTCGTAAACGGCAGCCTCCTTGGGCCTTACGTTGTATTTGCCGTACAGTTGCGCAAGGTCGAGCAGTGTTTTCTGCCTCTGCGCATCGGGCAGTTTCATATTGAGAAGTTCAAGATAGTGGGCTTCGGCAGCGTGAAGATCCACCGTAGTGTTGGCCGTCACGGGGCCAGTTTTACGAACGCCGAAGAGGCCCTCTTTTTCGAAGCGGCTCCAGTCGGGCTGATAGCCCTGTTCTACGGGCGTGGGCGCGGGCTGCTGGCCGAACACCATGCCGTCCCCAAGGGCCAGAAGCTCCGCGGGGGTGTCCACAACGGGCGGATTCGCCTGCGTAGAGTGACTATCGGCCAATGTATGCTGGGTTTGCTCTGGCGCGGAAAAGTCGAAGCCGTCCTCCTCGTCTGCGGTTTGGGCGGCGTTTGGGGATGAAACGGGCGTTGCTGCCTCGTCGCCTGGCAAATCTTCGGCGTGCGAAAGCGTCGCCACCGCGATTAGCGGCAACAGGAGCTTCAGTAACTTGCTCGTTCTGGAAATCATTGGCCGGCGGGTGGACTCTCCTGGCGCGTGTTACTTTGTCTGTAAGTTGCGCTGCTGTCCATAATAAGCGGGTCCTGTTCCTGATATGGCAGGACAAAAGGAATGCCTACGCGCACGCTCGCATCGTCGTCCCTGCCGCTGTCAAAGTAGCGAAGAAGCAGCTCAGGGTCGAAAACCTCTCTTGTGCTTGTTTGCGAACCCGGGATGGAGCTTGGCCCCTGCGCATTGTTGCGGACGGAGCCGTTCGCGTCGGGCTGCGCTGAGTTTGCCACGTTCGTTTCGCCCCCTGTCTGCGCTTTGTCTTCCTGAGCATTCGCTTGCGCGGCAGCCTGCCTGAGAGCTTCGGCCTCGGCCTCCTTTTTCGCCTTTTCAAGGGCCAGTGCTTCCTCGGCGAGTCGTTTTTCTTCGGCAATCGCGAAGAGGAAGGCGTCGGGGTCCACAAGCCTGCTGCGGTCAAACGTATTATTGGCCGTAAGCCTCAGCGATGCGGCGCCGGTGCGGGGCAGGTATTCGCGCTTAATCGGATCGGGCTTAACGTCTTTTTTGGGGCCCCATTTTATGACGTAGGTTGTCGTGCCTTTGGAATTATAAAGGCGCAGCACCGTGCCGTCTTTGCTTTGCCAAGACTGGCCTCCTCTGTATGTCTGGGTCGGCAGGCCTTGTTTCTCTCCAGAGTTTTGAGTAAGCACAGGCGCGCCCCACGCACCCGCGCCGGACGCGAGCACGACAAGCATACAGCCCAGTGCCTTTCTCTTGGATGAGGACATTAGTTTACAAAGTCGTAAATCGGACGGGAACCCACCGGCTTTAATTAGGTCTTGGAAACAGGCTATCTTTTGGAAAAGAAGCACACGGAAGGGTCGTTTTTGCCCTTCCCGAGTCTTTTCATAAGAGAGAGTTCCTCGCTTATGACTTCCACGCTCCCGGGCATTTCAAAAATCAACAATCCCTCTTGCACAAGCAGCGAGGCCGCCAGCCTTGTGATTTCCCGCGCCCGCTGCGGGAGCATGGCGTAAGGCGGGTCGGCAAACACAATGTCAAACGACGCTTCCGCAGCCTTGTAAGTGAATACGTCCCTTTGTTCGACCTCGGCGCAAGCGGCATCCGCGCCCATGCTTTTGCACACTGCCTGAATGTTCTTTGCAATGGCGGCCACTGCTTCGCGCTCTTGTTCCACAAAGCGCACGCGCGCCGCTCCGCGGCTCAAGGCCTCAAGTCCGTAGGCACCGGTTCCTGCAAAAAGGTCCAGACAGCGCGCGGTTTCCACGCGGGGGCCAAGGCTTGAAAACACGGCCTGACGCATCATGTCCGTGGCGGGGCGTACGTCTGTGCGGCGACCGGTTTGAAGCGGTATGCCTCTGGCAATTCCTCCCGTTATGCGCATATTATTGAAGTGTTGGAGCTTATTGAAAATAGTTTTACGAATTGACAAGGAATATACATACGCTAGCGTATCTAACCGGGTAACGCAACGCGGGTTGGTCCGATAGGGACTGCCTACGGTGTTTTCTGTTGGCAAAGAAGATGTCTGTCAAATTACGCAAGTTCCGGGCGGCGTTTATATTGGCCGCATTGTTTTTGAATAATCACGCCTATTCGGCGGGAGCAGACAATCATGCCCCATTTTTCACGGATGGCCAGCCTCTGGGTTCCCTTCCTGAACGAGACAGGGCCGCCGGCCCCTTTTACGAGGATGTAAAGGACCCGGGCCGCAACGTGACAGCCCTTCGCCCGCTTTTTGTAGCTGGCGAAGACGGCAAGAGCACCAGCTCCTGGGTGGCAAGCATGTATCCGCTGTTTTCGCGCAGGGATTACGTCGGCGGGCATCGCTGGAACGTCATGGAGCTACTCGTAGGCTCAAGGGCCGAATCCGCCGATGGAGAGCCGATTCGCAGTCTGGAGCTTTGGCCGCTGTTCTGGCATTACGACACGGGCGTAGCCGAGGAATCCTACGATGCGGTGTTCCCGATTGCGGGCACATTGCGCAACCGGCTGTTTCACAAGCGCATAGACTGGTTCCTGTTTCCCGCGTTCCTGCGTCTTGAGCAAGAGGACCATGTGGACAGGAGTGTAATCTGGCCCTTCATTCGCTGGCGCGAGGGCGAGGGGCAGCGCGGTTGGGCGCTCTGGCCCCTGTACGGACATTTCGAGGGCGAGGGCAAATACGACAACACGTTCGCCCTCTGGCCGCTTGTTTACAACAACCACCGCTACTTGCCGGAGACCAAGGGCGGGGGCGATTACCACACTTTCGGCGTTCTACCCTTTTACGCCCGCGAAACAGCGCCCGGTATGAAGAGCGAGAGCTACGTCTGGCCCTTCTTCGGTTACACAAAGGAAGTGGCTCCGCGCAAAAGTTACAGCGAGATCCGCTACCTGTACCCCCTGTGGGTGAAGGGGCAGGGCGAGGTGAAGACCGTGAACCGCTGGCTCCCCTTCTACGCGCACGAGACCAAGCCCGGGTACGAGAAGAGCTGGTACGCATGGCCGCTTATTAAACACGAGGAGCGCAGCGAGGCGGGCCTTGATATAAGCAAGGACACGCTGCTTTACTTTATCTACAAGGACGAGGTCCAGCAGGCCGCAGAGCAGGGCTTCAAGGCTCGCAAGACGCAGCTCTGGCCCCTCTTCGGCTATGCCGACAACGGGGCTGGCGAGCGCCAGTTCATGTTTCTAAACCCCTTTGAGCCGCTCATCTCCGGCAACGAGATGCTGCGCAACACTTGGACGCCTTTCTTTGCCCTGTACCGCTACGAGGCAAGTGCGGACGCCGCCCGTTACAGCGTGCTCTGGGATCTATTCCTCTACGAGCGTGACGAAGATGGAAAGAGCTTTTCAATCGGCCCCATTTTTGAAATATCCAGCAAGCCAGAGTCTGAAGACTGGTCCATTCTCAAGGGACTTGTCGGGCACGGGCCGGAGGGCTGGACTGCCTTATGGGGGGCATTTTAGACACATGCAGATGAAGGAACGCGTATGATCCTCGCCGCAAGAAACTTTCTAGAACTACTGGGCTATTCGCTCATTCTGCTATGGCGTTCGCTTGCGCAGGTGGGGCCGATGTTTCGCCGTCCGCGCAGGTTGCTCGACCAGTGCTTTTTCATGGGCAACGCCACCGTGGGGCTTGTGATTCTGCTCTCCTTCGCCATTGGTGCCGTGCTCGCGCTCCAGACCGGCTATTCCTTTCAGGACTTCGGTGCCAAGGAATACATAGGCAGCATCGTGGGTCTTTCCATGGTAAGGGAGCTTGGCCCCGTCATGACGGCGATTCTCGTAGTCGGGCGCATAGGTTCGGCCACAACGGCGGAGATTGCCTCGATGCGCGTTTACAAGGAGGTCGATGCACTTGTCACGATGAACATCCCGCCGGAGAGGCTGCTTGTTACGCCCCGTCTTGTGGCGATTCTGTTCATAATGCCCATCCTGACGCTCATGTCCATAGTGGCGGGTTGGGCAGGGGGCGCTATTGTGGCGCACAACACCTCGTGGATAGACCTCAACTACATGAGCTACTACAACACGCTGGCCCGTTTTGTGACCGACAGCGCCGTGACGGACGGCATCCTGAAGGGGGAGTTCTTCGGCGTAAGCGTTGTTTTGATAAGCTGTGCCGTGGGCCTGAGGGCGAGCGGTGGCCCGCGCCAGATTGGCGAGAGCGTGACCCGCGCCGTCGTGCTGTCCATCATATACATTCTTTTCACGGACTACTTCGTGACTGAACTGCTTCTTTCGCTTCACTAGGAGAATCTTTCGCATGAGCTGTCCGACAGTAAAACTGGAACCGGTGGGGGTGGAGGTCAAAGACCTGCACAAGTCTTTTGGCGACAAAAAGGTGCTCGATGGAGTGAGCTTCTCGGTAAAGCCCGGCGAAATCTACGCCATTATGGGGCCGAGCGGCTCTGGCAAGAGCGTGATTTTGCGCCACATAATCGGGCTGATGCAGGCCGACTCGGGCAAGGTGTTGATCGAGGGCAAGGATGCTTCCGACACGGCTACGCACAGGCAATATGTTACGTCCATCGTGTTTCAGGACGGCGCGCTGTTCAACTCGATGAGCGTTTACGATAACCTCGCCCTCTATCCGCTGGAGCATCGCATTTGTGACAAGAAGGCGCTTCGCGAACGCATCGAGCGGGTGCTGGCCATGCTCTCCCTTCAGGGGGCGGACAATCTTATGCCTTCGGAGCTTTCCGGTGGCATGAAAAAGCGCGTCGCCGTCGCCCGTGCCCTTATGATGCAGCCGCAGCTACTTCTTTATGATGAACCGACCAGCGAGCTGGACCCGGAGCTTGCCGCTTCCACGGCGGAGCTTATAGCCGCTGTCCGGGCGGAGACGGGCCTTACCAGCATCGTCGTTACGCACGATCGCGAGCTTGCCGCATCCATCGCGGGGCGCGTGGCCTTGCTAAGGCAGGGACGCATTGCTTTTGAGGGGTCGCCGGCGGAGCTTGCCGCATGTCAGGACACGGCAGTGCAGGCATTTCTGCACCCCGTTATTGACATTGAAAACCCACGCTTTCGCAAACAGGCTGACAAAGTTGCCAAATAAATTATTCGCAAGGACATAAGACCATGAAAGACGCCCTTTACGCAATCAGGGTAGGACTGTTTTTCGCCCTCGGGCTGCTGCTTACCTACGCAGTGTATCTCGCGCTTAGTCGCAAGGAGTTGCACGCTGGCAACGGCTATACAATCAGTGCTTTGTTCACGGACATGAGCACGCTTTCGCCAAACGACGACGTGCGTCTGGCCGGCGTTAAGATTGGCCGCGTGACGGAGACCAACATTCAGGGCGGCAGGGGCCTTGCCGTCATGCTCATAGATGCCAAATACGACGCCATTCCAAAGGACAGCGTTGCGAGCATTTCCATGGGTAACCTGCTCGGCGGCAACTTCGTTTCCATCGAATACGGAAACGAGCAGAGCGGCTTCCTGAAGGACGGCGACTCGCTCGACACAAAGCCGACGGCCAGCATCGAGGCGGTTTTAAGCCAGTTGAACGAGCTGGGGCGCAAGCTTAACGTGGCTGCGGACAGTTTCGCGGACATTGGCGAGGAGCCTAAGAGCCTTTTCGCAAAGCTGAACCAGATTATCGACGATAACCGCAGCAAGATTGACAATACCTTGAGTAACCTTGAGTCCATCACCACCGATGTGCGCGAGGGCAAGGGCACTATTGGCAAGCTGATCGAGAGTAGCGAGGCGCACGACGAGTTGCTCGCCACGGTTGCGGAGATCAAGGGTGCCGCCGAGGATGCGCGCAAGCTCATCACCGAGGCGCAGGGCACTCTGGATGGGCTTAAGACGGGCGAGGGCGCCATTGGCAAACTCCTCTACGACAAGGAGGCTGCCCAGAAGATCGACAACATCATCAGCAACTTTGACGAGTTCTCAGCCGCACTCAACAGCGGGGAGGGTACGCTTGGCAAGCTGGCAACCGATGACGAGCTGTACCGCCAGCTTCGCGCCCTGCTAAGTCAGGCGCAGCAGACTCTGGGCAGCATGAGCGACAGCGGGCCGATTAGCGCGGTTGGCGCGGCGGCAAGCGGCCTGTTCTAAGCAGACTGCACGGCGTCATAAGGCACAGGGCCTGTAATACGGAGCGAATACCGCGGGCGTTTCTTTCAAAAAGGGACGCCCGCGTTGCTTGTACATGCGGCGAGGGCCTTGACTCATTGTGGGGCTCATAGCGCGAACTCCAACGATATGCCCTGACAGCTGAGTAACGCAACAAGGCCCGCCACCTTGTCTGGTGACGGGCCTTGGAATCAGGGGCCTGTTCTGGCTTTACTGTTACGTCGCTCTTTGCGGAGGATGCTTTCTTAGCGCATCTTTCCCATGTATGGGCGGCGCACAGCCCTGTTACACTGCGTCGCTTGTCTCGTAGGTTTCGGCGGCACCGAGCGTGTTGATCTTCAGGCGGCGATACTTGGGCAGGCCCGTTCCGGCAGGAATGAGGTGACCCATGATGACGTTCTCCTTGAAGCCCTTCAGCTCGTCGCGCTTGCCAAGAGTGGACGCTTCCGTAAGAACGCGTGTTGTCTCCTGGAAGGATGCGGCGGAGATGAAGCTCTCCGTCTCGACGCTGGCCTTGGTGATGCCAAGCAGGATCGGTTCGCCTTCTGCGGGCTTGCCACCAGCTTCCCCGATGCGCTCGTTCTCCTTGAGGAACTTGTCGCGATCGACCTGTTCACCCCAGAAGAAGTCGCTGTCACCCGGGTCGGAGATGCGGACCTTGCGGAGCATCTGCGAGATGATGACTTCGATGTGCTTGTCGTTAATCGTGACACCCTGCAGGCGGTAAACCTTCTGGATTTCCGACAGGAGGTATTCCTGAACGGCGTTGGGCCCGAGAATCTCAAGGATTTCGTGCGGGTCGGCGGCGCCTTCGGTCAGGTGCTGGCCCTTGCGGACCACGTCGCCTGGCTGTACGATGATGTGCTTGCCGTGCGGGATGAGGTGCTCCTCTTCGTTGCCGGATTCTTCGTCCGTAATGATGAGGCGCTTCTTGCCGCGCAGCGAGCCACCCATCGACACGATACCGTCGATCTTGGCCATTTCTGCGGCTTCCTTCGGGCGGCGTGCTTCAAACAGCTCTGCAACTCGGGGAAGACCACCGGTAATGTCCTGCGTCTTGGACGTGGAGCGCGGGGTCTTGGCCAGAAGTGCGCCGGGCTTGATGATGTCGCCTTCGTTGACCTGAAGCTGTGCGCCGGTCGGAATCGCGTAAGTGGCGAGGACTTTGCCGGGCTGGCCGTTCTCGTCGCTGTTGATTTCGATGGAGGGGTTCAGGTCTTCCTTGTGCTCGACAACTGTCGTGGCGATACGGCCCGTTGCGGCGTCAAGCTCGCGCTTGACGGTGACGCCCGGAATCATGTCGCGGAAGGTGATTATGCCGCCCTTTTCGGAGATAATCGGCACGTTGTGCGGGTCCCACTGGGCAAGAACCTGCCCCTTGGTGATTTTGTCGCCGCTGTTATACATGAGCACTGCACCGGCCGGAATCTTGTAAGTTTCCAGTTCCTTGTCGTGCTCGTCCACAACGGTGATGGAGCCTGTCTTGTTAAGAACGACGTTGATCATCTGTTCTCCGGCTGCCACCTGCACAAGACGCAAGCCTTCGTAGCGGAGGTAACCTTCGTTACGGGACTTGATGTCGTTGTCCTTGGCAAGAGCGCTTGCGATACCACCGATGTGGAAGGTTCGCATCGTGAGCTGCGTGCCGGGTTCGCCGATGGACTGGGCAGCGATGATGCCCACGGCGGTGCCCACTTCAACGACTTCGTTGGACGCGGGGTTGATGCCGTAGGCGTTCGCGGGCAGGCCGCTGCATGTGGCGTGGGTGAGCGGACTCATGATCTTGATGCGCTCGATGCCCAGTTCGTCCAGGCGGCGTGCCATCACGTCTGTAATCAACTCGCCAGCCTTGACGACGATCTCGTCGGGGTTGATCGGGTTGCGCACGTTGTCGCTGGAGCAACGACCGATGATGCGGTCGCGCAGGGACACCACTTCGTCGTCACCTTCGTAAATGGCAGCCTTCCAGATGCCGTCGCGGTTGCCGTCGTCGGGGCAGGTGATGATGAGGTCCATCGCCACGTCGCAGAGTTTGCGCGTCATGTAACCGGCGTCTGCTGTCTTGAGCGCCGTGTCGGCAAGACCCTTGCGGGCGCCGTGCGTGGAGCTGAAGTATTCCAGAACCGAGAGGCCTTCGCGGAAGGAGGACAGAATCGGGCGCTCGATGATTTCGCCGGAGGGTTTGGCCATAAGACCGCGCGCGCCGCAGAGCTGACGCACCTGCTGCTTGTTGCCTCGGGCACCGGAGTCCATCATTAGGAAGACAGGGTTTACTTCCTTGCTTCCCTTGTTGTATTCCAGACCCTTGTAAACGGCCTTGGCGATTTCGTCCGTGGCGCTTGTCCAAATATCAATGACCTTGTTGTCACGCTCGCCGCGGGTGATGATGCCTCGGTTGTACTGCGTGATGATGTCCTTGAGCTTCTGGCGGGCGCGGACGACGATCTCCTCCTTTTCAGGCGGGATGATCATGTCTTCCATGCCGATGGAGATGCCGGCCTTGGTGGCGTATTTGAAGCCGATTTCCTTCAGCTTATCCAGCGTTTCGATGGCGCTGGGCTTGCCGGTGGTCTTGTAAGTGTTGAGGATCAGCTCTCCGAGCTTCTTCTTCGGCACGGAGAAGTTGATAAAGCCCAGTTCCTTCGGCCAGATGGAGTTGAAGAACACGCGACCCGGTGTGGTGATGATGATCTTCTTGTCCTTTTTGCCGTAAACGGTGTCGCGCCCGTAGTCGGGGTTGACGAAGCGAATCCACTGGTGCTTGCTAACGGCGCTGTCCGCCTCTGCCATCTGCACTTCCATCGTGGTGCCCATCAGCGGGAGGCGTTCGCCTTCTGCCGGACGGGTGCGCGGTTCGAGCGACAGGTAGTAGGCGCCAAGAACGATGTCCTGCGAGGGCATCAGAATCGGGTCGCCACTGGAGGGGCTGAACAGGTTGTGCTTGCTCATCATGAGCAGCTTGGCCTCCAGCACCGCTTCTAGCGACAGGGGCACGTGCACGGCCATCTGGTCGCCGTCGAAGTCCGCATTGTATGCGCCGCAAACGAGCGGGTGCAGGCGGATTGCATCGCCTTCGATAAGCGTCGGCTCGAAGGCCTGAATCGAGAGTCGGTGCAGGGTGGGGGCGCGGTTAAGAAGAACCGGGTGCCCCTTGGTCACTTCTTCAAGAATGTCCCACACTTCGGGGGAACGCTTCTCGATCATCTTGCGCGCACCGCGAACAGTGTGCACAAAGCCGAGTTCTTTCAGGCGGCGGATGATGAAGGGTTCAAAGAGGACGAGGGCCATCTTCTTGGGAAGGCCGCACTGGTAAATCTTCAGCTCCGGGCCGATGACGATGACCGAACGGCCGGAGTAGTCCACGCGCTTGCCGAGCAGGTTCTGACGGAAGCGGCCCTGCTTGCCCTTGAGCATGTCCGAGAGGCTCTTCAGGGGGCGGTTGCCCGCGCCGGTTACGGCACGACCGTGGCGGCCATTGTCGAAGAGCGCGTCCACAGCTTCCTGAAGCATGCGCTTTTCGTTGTGGATGATGACGTCCGGCGTCTTGAGCATCAACAGGTTCTTCAACCGGTTGTTGCGGTTGATGACGCGGCGGTAAAGGTCGTTAAGGTCGCTCGTTGCGAAGCGGCCGCCTTCGAGCGGGACGAGCGGGCGCAGGTCCGGCGGGATGACGGGGAGCACTTCGAGCACCATCCACTCGGGGCGGGTGCCGCTGGTGATGAAGCCTTGGATTACTTTGAGGCGCTTGGAGATCTTCTTCTTGATCTGCTTGGAGCGGGTGTTGTGCATCTGCTCGTAAAGCTCTTCAACAATGGCTTCCATGTTGAGCTTTTCGAGGACTTCGCGCACAGCGGTCGCGCCCATCTTGGCAACGAAGGATTCTTCACCGTACTCGGCCTGGGCCTGCTGGTATTCGGCCTCGGTCAGGAGCTGCTTTTCTTCAAGCGGCGTCTTGCCCGGGTCGGTCACCATGTAGTTTTCGTAGTAGATGACTCGTTCCAGATTGCGCGCAGTGATGTCCAGAAGCAGGCCAAGACGGCTTGGCATGCTCTTGAGGAACCAGATGTGCGACACCGGCACGGCCAGCTCGATGTGGCCCATGCGCTCGCGGCGCACGCGGGACATTGTCACTTCGACGCCGCAGCGGTCGCAGGTGACGCCCTTGAACTTGATGCGCTTGTACTTGCCGCAGGCGCACTCGTAGTCGCGCACCGGGCCGAAGATTCGCTGGCAGAAAAGGCCACCGGGTTCGGGCTTGAATGTGCGGTAGTTGATCGTCTCGGGGTTCTTGACCTCGCCGCGGGACCAGCTGCGGATAATGTCCGGGCTGGCCACGGCTATGGAGACGTGGTCAAATGACTGGTCTTTCTCGTATCCGAGAAAATCGCGCGCTTCGCGGCTTTGCAGATCCTGTTCGTCTGACATGGCTAGAAGAATTGTTTTGTTGTGGTGTGTCGGGGCTGTCTGTTCGGTGGTTTAGCCCTGACTTTCCAGCGCGGCGGCCGCGGCGGAGAACTCGTCCTGGTCACCCAGGCGGATATCGAGGCAAAGGCTTTGCATTTCCTTCATCAAAACGTTGAAGGACTGCGGTGTGCCTGCCTGCAATGAGTTGTCGCCCTTGACCAGTGCCTCGTAGATCTTGGTGCGGCCCTGAACGTCGTCACTCTTGACGGTGAGCAGTTCCTGAAGGGTGTAGGCGGCTCCGTATGCTTCGAGCGCCCACACTTCCATTTCGCCGAATCGCTGGCCGCCGTACTGGGCCTTGCCACCGAGCGGCTGCTGGGTGATGAGGCTGTAGGGGCCGACTGCGCGGGCGTGAATCTTGTCCGCGACAAGGTGGTTCAGCTTTAGCATGTAGGTGTAGCCCACGACGACCTTCTGGTCCATCGGCTCGCCGGTGCGGCCGTCGAAGAGCGTGCTCTTGCCGCCCTCGGGCAGGCCTGCCTGCTTGAGGTACTTGTGGATGTCGGCTTCGTCGATACCGTCGAATACGGGCGTCGCGATCTTGATGCCCAGCTTGCTGCAAGCCCAGCCAAGGTGGCACTCAAGAACCTGTCCCACGTTCATGCGGCTAGGCACGCCCAAGGGGTTGAGGCACATCATGACGGGAGTTCCGTCGGGTAGGTAAGGCATGTCTTCCTGCGGCACAATGCGGGCGACGATGCCCTTGTTACCGTGGCGACCTGCCATCTTGTCACCGACCTGAATCTTGCGCTTGGTGGCGATGTAAACTTTGACGTTCTTGATGACGCCCTGTTCGACGTCCTCGCCCGCTTCGATGGTCTGCGTCTTGCGGTCCTGCTCGCCTTCAAGTTCGTCGAACTTGATTGAGAAGGAGTTGACGATTTCCATTATCTTGATGCGGACCGGCGAGGGGTCGATGTCGATTGTCTTGTAAACGCTGGCCAGACGGCGGAGCAGGGTCTTTGTAATCTTGCGGTTTGCCGCGATGATTACTTCGCCCGTCTCGCTGTTGGTGACATCGAGCGGAATCTTTTCGCCAAGAAGGATGTTCGAGAGGGCCTCGGTGAGCTGCTCGCGGAGCTTGTCGCTCTGCGCGCGGTACTCTTCGTTGATCTTCTTCACCTGCCTGCGGCGGTCGGAGGGGGAGAGCTTGTCCTTTTCCCCGTCCGTGCGGCTGGATACTTTGACATCCATGATGATGCCGTAAACGCCGGAGGGAACCAGAAGGCTCGTATCCTTAACGTCCGCGGCCTTTTCGCCGAAGATGGCTCGGAGGAGCTTTTCTTCAGGTGCCAGCTCGGTTTCGCTCTTTGGCGTAATTTTGCCAACGAGAATGTCGCCGGGCTTTACCTCGGCTCCGATGCGGATGACGCCGTCGTGGTTGAGGTTTTTCAGCGCGTCTTCGCCAACGTTGGGTATGTCGCGCGTGATTTCTTCCGGCCCGAGCTTTGTGTCGCGAGCGGTGACTTCGTATTCCTCGATGTGGATAGAGGTATAGACGTCGTCGCGCAGGAGGTTCTCGGAGATGAGGATGGCGTCCTCAAAGTTGTAGCCGTTCCATGGCATGTAGGCCACGAGGACGTTCTTGCCGATGGCAAGCTCGCCGTGGTCTGTCGCTGCGCCGTCTGCCAGAACGTCACCGGCCTTGACCTTCTGGCCCTTCTGGACGATGGGCTTCTGGTTGAAGCAGGTGCCAGCGTTGCTGCGCAGGAACTTGCGAAGGCGATACACGTAAAGGCCCGCCTTGGCGTCGGTCTTGAGCTGGCGGTCGGGCTTGTTGGGGCACTTGCCGTCGGGCGTAATGATGATGCGGCGCGAGTCCACGCTGGCCACGATGCCTTCGGCCTCGGCCTGAGTCACCGTGCGCGAGTCGCAGGCCACGCGGCCTTCGATGCCCGTTCCAACGAGCGGGGCTTCCGTTTTGAGAAGCGGCACGCCCTGACGTTGCATGTTCGAACCCATGAGCGCGCGGTTGGCGTCGTCGTGCTCAAGGAAGGGAATGAGGCCAGCGGCCACGGAGACGAGCTGCTTGGGCGACACGTCCATGTAGTCCACTTCGTGCGCGTCAACTTCGAGGGTGTCGTCACCCTTGCGGGCTGTCACCTTGCCGACGAGGCTGCCGTCTTCGGCAATTACGCTGTCGGCCTGCGCGATGATGTGGCCCTCTTCCTTGTCGGCGTTCACATAGACGACTTCGCCTGTGACTTTGCCGTCCACGACCACTCGGTAGGGCGTTTCGATAAAGCCGAACTCGTTGACCTGCGCGTATGTGGAAAGGGAGTTGATAAGACCGATGTTCGGGCCTTCCGGCGTCTCAATCGGGCAGATGCGTCCGTAGTGGGACGGGTGAACGTCTCGCACTTCAAAGCCCGCACGCTCGCGGTTTAGACCGCCCGGGCCTAGGGCCGAGAGGCGGCGCTTGTGCGTGAGTTCGGCCAGAGGGTTGATCTGGTCCATGAACTGCGAGAGCTGGCTGCGCGCGAAGAAGTCACGTATTACCGTGGACAGGGCCTTCGGGTTGATCAGCTTCTGCGGCGTGATGGAGTCAACGCTCTGATCGTAAAGGGTCATGCGCTCTTTTACGAGGCGCTCCGTGCGGGCAAGACCGATGCGGCACTGGTTCATCATCAGCTCGCCCACGTTGCGCACGCGGCGGCTGCCAAGGTGGTCGATGTCGTCGAGAACGCCATCGCCCTTCTTGAGGCGGGTGAGGTAGTTCGTCGCTTCGACGATGTCCTCGACGGTGATGATGCGCGTGTCAAGATCTGTCGAAAGGGTGAGTTTCTGGTTGATCTTGTAGCGGCCCACGCGGCCAAGGTCGTAACGCTTGGGGTCCTGGAAAAGGCGCTTGATGAGGGCCTTGGCGTTCGTCGTTGTCGGCGGCTCGCCCGGGCGGAGGCGCTTGTAGATGTCTTTGAGCGCTTCTTCTTCGTTGCGCGTGGGGTCTTTCTTCAAGCAGCGGACAATGGCACCTTCGTCTTCGGAGGTGTCGATGACCTGCACCTTGGTGATGCCGGCCGCTTCGATGCCGCGCACGATTGTGCGGGTGAGCGGTTCAAAGCTGCGGGCAAGAACGACGCCCTTTTCCGCGTCCACGAGGTCTTCTACCAGCACGAGCTTGGAGACGCTTTCCATCTCCAGCGCGTCGGCTATGTTGAGGTCCGAAATCGTGTAGAAAAGGTTCAGAATGTCGTGGTCTGTCGAGTAGCCCATCGCACGCAATAGCGTAGTGATGAGGAACTTGCGGCGGCGGCGGCGGCGGTCCAGATAGACGTAGAGCAGGTCGTTCTGGTCGAACTGGCATTCGAGCCAGGTGCCTCGGTCGGGGATGATGCGGAAAGAGTAGAGCAGCTTGCCGCTGGAGTGGGGGACCACTTCAAAGGCGATGCCCGGGGAGCGGTGCAGCTGGGATACGATCACGCGCTCGGCACCGTTGATGATGAACGAGCCGCGGTCGGTCATCATGGGCATTTCGCCCATGTAGATTTCTTCGTCCTTGATGGACTCGTCCTCTTTGAGGCGCAGCTTTACGTAGAGCGATATGGAGTAGGTTACACCTTCGCGGATGCACTCCATCTCGGTCATCTTGGGCCCGTTGAGCGTGTAGGAGACATACTCCAACTGGGTGTTCCCGTCGTAACTTTCGATGGGGAACACTTCACGAAACACTGCTTCCAGTCCAAGGGCTTCCCTCTGCGTGGGACTTTTGTCCTGTTGCAGGAACTCGCGATAGGAGTCGATCTGAATCTGAATCAGGTTCGGGGGAGCGATTACTTCCTTGAGCTTGCCGAAATTAATACGGTCGGGCATGGCGATTAGCTGGTTGTTGGCTCTAGAGAACGTCTTGAAAGCGGAACAGAAAGGGAATTGCTCGATGCGTGAAACAAGCAGAATGACTGGCTGTATTCACCATCCTTTGAATATTTCCCTCTGTGGTCAGCCTTCGTAAAGAGACGTTTATATGCGGACGGTTAACAAATGAACGCACACGAGCCAGAGGGTTTTCGGTTCTCCCGAAAGCCCTCTGGCTGTGGCGGAAAGTATGTTCGAGAATATTGTGATAGTCTCGGAAATTACTTGATTTCGACTTTGGCGCCGGCTGCCTCGAGCTTCTTCTTGATCTCTTCGGCTTCTTCCTTGTTGGCACCTTCCTTGAGGGCCTTGGGGGCGGCTTCGACCAAGTCCTTGGCTTCCTTGAGGCCCAGACCGGTGATGGCGCGCACTTCCTTGAAGACGGCGATCTTGTTGGAACCGGCGTCTGTGAGGATTACGTCGAACTCGGTCTTTTCTTCGACCGGGGCGGCTGCTTCAGCGGGGGCTGCTGCGGCTGCGACGGCTACGGGAGCGGCGGCGCTAACGCCCCACTTCTCTTCGAGGGCCTTCACGAGGGAGGCGATTTCGAGCACGTTCTGGCTGGAAAGCCAGTTGATTACATCTTCTTTGGTGATGTCTGCCATGGTATTCTCCTTTTCGCCTGTTAGCGTCCCAAGTTGTATGGGTTCGTTTAAGGGTCTCTTTTCCCCTAACGGGCTTATATTGTTGAGATTGATTAAGAGTGGATAAACTGAAGGTTTGAACTAGGCCGCTTCGCCGTTCTTGCGAACGAGCGCGTCCAGAACGTTGACCAGCTGCTGGCTGGGCGTGCCGATGAGGCGGACGAGCGTCGTGGCCGGTGTGTTGAGAAGGGCCAGAAGCTGTGCGCGGGCCTGGTCCATGGTGGGCAGGGTGCGCAGTTCGCCGATGCGGTTCTTGCCGATGAGCTGACCGGCCAGAAGAGCGCCCTTGAGTTCGCCTTTGTCCTTGTCCTTGAAGAATGCTTCGAGGGCCTTGACAATGCTGGCTACGTCCGTGCCGCCGCTTATGAGGGCGAGCTGGCCGCCAAGGAGGCTGTCCACGGCGGGAAGGCCGCGCGATTCAACCGCTTTGGAAAGGATGGTGCCCTTGATGACGTGGAACTCCGCGCCGAGGGGCTTGAGTTTGCCGCGCAACAGGGCCACTTCGGCCACGGTGAAACGGGTGTATTCCGCCAGCAGTGCGTAGTCGGACTTGTCCAGATAGGCACCGACTTCTTCTACGAGAAACTGTTTTTCGGGTCTCATTGTTTTGTATTCTCCCTTGTATTAGATGCTGGCGAAGATTGCGGGGTCGAGGCGCACGGAGGGGCTCATCGTGGCACTGATTGTCATGCTCTTGATGTAGCGGCCCTTGATTGCGTCCGGCTTTGCCTTGGCAATGCCTTCGATGGCGGCGTTGATGTTTTCAACCAGATCCGCCTCGCTGTGTGTGCGCTTGCCGACCACGACGCCGACGTTGCCCGTCTTGTCCATCTTGAACTCGACGCGACCGCCGAGCTTGATGGCGTTAAGGGCGCCCGCTACGTCGTCGGTAACTGTGCCGCTTTTGGGGTTTGGCATGAGTCCGCGGGGACCGAGCACGCGGGCTACGCGACGAACTTCCTTCATGGCAGTTGTCGTTGCGACGGCTACGTCAAAGTCCATCCATCCGTCTTCGACCTTCTTGATAAGGTCGAGGAAGCCTGCTTCGTCCGCTCCGGCGGCGATTGCTGCGTCAGCGTTTTCGGTGAAGACAACCACGCGGACTTTCTTGCCGCTGCCCTTGGGCAGGCTGACAATGCCGCGGACCATCTGGTTGCTCTGCTTGGGGTCAACGCCGAGGTTGACCGACAGCTCAACAGTTTCGTTGAACTTGGCTTTTGCGAAACCGCTGAGCACCTTTACCGCTTCTTCGACCGGGTAGGTCTTGAGGGCGTCGGATTGCTCGCGGGCGGTGCGATAACGTTTGCTGTGATACATGTTAGTGCAAACTCCCTTCCCGAGAATTTATTTTTGTGAACGGACTTGTTGGATGTGTTTTGAGCAAAGGCTTTGACGATGGCGCTCTTGTTATTATGAACGCGGGCGCCTTTATGCCTTGGCTCCAAAGGCCGTGCGCCTGTGCTCGCCGTTTGTTTGGCGTGCATGGGCTTGTGGCCTGAAAAAACTTATATTACGTCGATACCCATCGAGCGGGCTGTGCCTTCGATGATGCGGGCTGCGGCTTCGGCGCTGTTCGCCCCGAGGTCGGCCTTTTTAATCTCCGCAATTTCTGCCACCTGGGCCTTGGTCACCTTGCCAACCTTGTCGCGGTTGGGCACGCCCGAGCCGGAAGCCACCTTCGCAGCCTTCTTAAGAAGGATGGAGGCGGGCGGGCTCTTCAACTCGAAGGTGAAGGAGCGGTCGGCGTAGACGGTGATGATAGCGGGCAGGATCATGCCTGCCTGGTCCTTTGTGCGCGCGTTGAACTCCTTGCAGAATGCCATGATGTTCACGCCAGCCGCACCAAGGGCGGGGCCGACGGGAGGAGCCGGATTGGCGGCTCCGGCAGGGAGTTGCAACTTGATCTGTCCTGTGACTTTCTTAGCCATGATGGTCGGATAAAAGGCTTGTTATTGTAAATTGTTGCGCTTCTTTGCGCTATTCGACGACTCGTTCCACCTGCCAGAATTCAAGTGTGACAGGTGTGAAGCGACCGAAAATGGATACGGATACCTTCAGCTTTCCGGCGAGTTGGTCAATCTCGTCGATAGTGCCGTTAAGGTTGAGGAAGGGCCCGTCTGTGATGCGGACGTTTTCGCCGACTTCATACTGAACCTTAGGCACTTCCTTGCCTACCGCTTCCTTGGCGTTGTCCAGAATGCGGGCGATTTCGTCGTCCTTGAGCGCGTGCGGGCTTTGCCCACCGACAAAACCGATGACCCCGTCCACGCCGTTGACATAGTACCAGGGCTTTTGCAGCAGCTTGCCGTCCTCGTCGTAGAGGCGCATGTGCAGGAATACGTAGCCCGGGTAGAGTTTACGCGTCTTTTGGGACTTCTTTCCGTTCTTCACCTCGGTGACTACTTCGGTGGGCATGAGAACCTCGAAAATGTAGTCTTCCATCTCCTGGAAGGCCAGTTGCTTCTCGATGAAGTTCTTTACCTTGTTTTCAAGGTTGGAAAGGGTCTGGACAACGTACCAGCGGCCTTGCTTGGCTGTATTTTCCTGTGTCATCGTGCTTTGTTAAGGCGGGGTGTTGGGTCGCGAATGGGCTGTGTGTTACTGCCTTGTGACCAGTTTGGTCAGCATTTGAACCCAGCTGTACACGCTGAAATCTGCCACGACGGTAAATCCGCCGAGCAGAAACATTGTGATGATGACAACGATTGTGGAGTTACGCAGTTCGGTGCGTGTGGGCCACACGGTCTTTTTCAGTTCACCTATTGTCTCGTGGTAGAACTGCCTTGTCTTTCGGAAGGGATTTGCCATTTGCGTTTGGTCCGGGTTGCGTTCCTTCGGCTCTATAATGTCTAGATTCCGTGTATGGCCCGGACTTCCTTGCTGCGTGTTGTTTCTCTAACCAGTTCTTAAAAAAGAATGGCAGGGCAAGAGGGACTCGAACCCCCAGCCTACGGTTTTGGAGACCGACGCTCTACCAATTGAGCTATTGCCCTGTATTCCTTTGAGGAAATTGTCTTTTAGACGGCGCAGCCGGAAGTCTGTTTCCAGACTTCCGGCCACCCCTGTAAGGTGTCTTTCGACCGGATCGCCGGAGATTAACTAGGCGATGATCTTTGTGATACGACCGGCACCGATGGTGCGACCGCCTTCGCGGATTGCGAAGCGCTGGCCGGGCTCCATGGCGATTGGCTTCTGCAGGTCGAGCTTCACTTCGATGTTGTCACCGGGCATGACCATTTCCACGCCTTCGGGCAGGTTCATGATGCCGGTAACGTCAGTTGTGCGGAAGTAGAACTGCGGGCGGTATCCGTCAAAGAACGGAGTGTGGCGGCCGCCTTCGTCCTTGGTGAGGACGTAAACCTGGGCTTCAGCCTTGGTGTGGGGCTTGATGCTCTTGGGGGCTGCGAGAACGTGACCGCGCTCGACATCCTCCTTGGCAACGCCGCGCAGAAGAAGACCGACGTTGTCACCGGCCTGACCTTCGTTGAGCAGCTTGCGGAACATTTCAACACCCGTGACCGTGGTGGTGCGCGTGTCGGTGAGGCCGACGATTTCAACGTTGTCACCAACGTGGATGCGTCCGCGTTCGATACGGCCCGTCGCGACTG
This sequence comes from Opitutales bacterium, assembly GCA_016928295.1. GTDB lineage: Bacteria > Verrucomicrobiota > Verrucomicrobiia > Opitutales > Oceanipulchritudinaceae > Verruco-01. The sequence continues at coordinate 70,199 of JAFGLA010000054.1, read as the reverse complement.
TGCCGCGGCCGGTGATCGAGAACACGTCTTCGACGCTCATCAGGAAGGGCTGGTCAACGAGACGCTCCGGTGTGGCGATTTCGCTGTCGATGGCGTCCATGAGGTTGCCAATCGCTTCGATGCCTTCGGGCTTGCCGTTGAGGGCTGCCGTGGCGGAACCGCGCACGACCTTGATGTTGTCGCCGTCGTACTGGTACTTGGAAAGAAGCTCGCGCACTTCCATTTCGACCAGTTCGAGAAGCTCTTCGTCGTCGAGAAGGTCAACCTTGTTGAGGAACACCACGATGTTCGGCACGCCGACCTGACGGGCGAGCAGGATGTGCTCACGGGTCTGGGGCATCGGGCCGTCAGCGGCGGATACCACGAGGATGGCGCCGTCCATCTGGGCCGCGCCAGTGATCATGTTCTTTACGAAGTCCGCGTGTCCGGGGCAGTCAACGTGTGCGTAGTGGCGGTTTGTGGACTCGTATTCCACGTGCGCAACTGCGATCGTGACGGTCTTGGTTTCGTCGCGAACGGTGCCGCCTTTGGCGATGTCCGCATAAGACTTGAACTGGGCCAAGCCTTTGTCGCTCTGGACTTTGAGGATTGCAGTTGTGAGGGTGGTCTTGCCGTGGTCAATGTGACCGATTGTGCCCACGTTCACATGCGGCTTGGTGCGTTCGAATGTTTCTTTGGCCATGGAGGTTAGCGGATTTGTGTATTAACTCTGTAAGACTTAAGTGTTTCTCTACTGTCTAGTAAAATGGAGCCCCCGAGCAGATTTGAACTGCCGACCTCGTCCTTACCAAGGACGCGCTCTACCGACTGAGCTACAAGGGCGCAACAAGACTGTAAAAGATGCAAAGAGACAGAGTTTGATAATACCAAGCCTCGGGTCAATCTAATTTTCCCGCATTGCGTGGCATTTTATCGCGCTCGTCGGCTTTGCATACAGCCATCGTGCAATTTGTAAGGGAGCGAGTAATAGACGTTGCTGCATCCTGTTCAAGTCATTTCTGGTCGTTTTGCCTCTTTTTCTTCATTTGTCGCAGTCGTTTCAGCTCTGTTTCGCCGGGGTGCCGTTGCGAATGTGTGCGCAGGCGTATACAAAAGCGTGCGTTCTCGCGCGTGCGCGTATGCGGGTGCGTTACACTTATTTAATTCATTCTTTTTTTTGTTAGTTCTGGTTTTTTCCTTGATTGGCCTCGGTATTAAGCCCAAAGGTATAGGGCTTTGTCGCATGCATAATTTTGCGGACCAATGTCTTGATATGGCCCATTCGATGTTGGGCCATAACCTTGGAGCTATCAGACAGGACGGCACAATCGTCCCTGTCGAAGGCGAGCTGTCGCGCCCGGACGAGTCCGGCCACGCCGCCATGGCCATAGGCGAGTTTTACCGAGCCACCGGAGAGACGACGTTGAAGACCTCACAAGGTCAGACGTTCGATCTGGTGGACCTGGCAGCGCGTTGCATAACCGCGCAGGCCTTTTCCGGAGAGGAGAATGAGAACGGGCTGGCTTACGCCGCGCTCGGCCTTCTTGCCTTCGGTCCTGCCAAGGACAGGAATCTTGTGTGGGAGCGTTTGCTTGACCCCACGCGAGAAGCCCTTGATCGGCGCCTGTTGATGCGCACCGATCATGACGAGCTTGCCGCGGACCCCGCGAACAAGTGCTACGATCATTTCCAGTGCTTCAACGTCGCCAAGAGCGTGGCCCGTTTCAGCCTCGGCCTTTCAAAGAAGGACGAGACAGGGCGTCTTCTCGACCGTTTTGTAGAGCGCGTGGCTGAAAACAGCAGCGCGGGCTTTGTTGACGATGCCCCAAAGATGGGCGTAGGGGGCATGTTCGATGTCAGCGGCGTGATGAGCCTCGTGTTCCTCAGGCAGTGCATACAGCTTCATGCAAATATGCACCTGCGCGAGCGCAAGCTGCCAAGCCTGCGCACCGTGGCGGACAAGTACCTTCGCGTGCTGCCGGACATGGTCCGCAGCGACGGCCTCGGCTGGGCCTACGGGCGCAGCGTCGGTGCCTACGGGCAGATGCATCTTATAAGTCTTGTCATGCAGGCGATGCGCGACGGCTGGATTGCCGACGAGCAGAAAGACCTTTATAATGACATGCTTCGCCGCATGTTCCAGTTCTTCTTCATGACGTATCTGGATCAGGAGCACGGCTATCTTGTCGTGCGCGACGGCGAACGCGAGACTACGCCCAGCCACACCAGCCGCATTGCCGACTACGACGGCGCACGCTACCTTTGCCAATGGGCGCGCCTAGCCCGTTCTATTGGCGGCAGCCTCGGCGGCGCACCTGTGGCTCCCCGTTCCGGTGGCCGTTATGTCATTTTTGACAAGGGCAACAAGAAGGAGCAGGGCTTGTTCCTATATCAGGATTCCGAAAGCGGCCTGCACATCCAGCTTCCGCTGGTGGGCGGCGAGAACGAGTCCAGCGACTATCTGGCCTTCCCGCACTGCCCGGGCGTGTTCGACTGGCCGGTAAACCGCTACCTGCCCGTAATGTTGCCGGAGTTGAAGTTCGCAGGCGCGACCGTCATCCCCAGCTTCTACGGCAAGAAGTGCGTTACAGGCATGGGCCTTCGCAAGTCCATCTACTTCCGCTTTGAACAGCCGGACCTCATTTCGGTGGACCAGAAAATCGTCCCCGACCTGGGTTCCTGCAAGGTGGAGTGGAAGTTCCAGGGCCGCAGCGTCCGCAGTGAGTTCACATTCACTGTCAAGACGACAACGACGCTCGAATCCATGCGCTATGTGCTGCCCATCGCGGCACCGCACAGCCGCTACCGCCTCGGCACAACCTTCACGCTCGGCGCCGAAGGGCACCGTTGCAGCGTGGAGAGGGACGATTTCCAAGCCGCTTGGAAGAGCCCTGAAGTTGTGTCCGACGAGCCTTCGTTCAAGACCTGCTACGGCAAGGTGCATTACCTTCAGGTGCTCGCTCGCGAACACCCGCTCGTCATGCGCCCGGGGCAGCAGTATAAACTAATCATCAATTACGAACCTGACATCGTCTTCGCAGGCGAATAGTCGTTCAAGCCGCCTGCGTTATTGCGCAAGGCAGACTGAACAAGACAATTCGGATTGATACGCAACGCGCCGCGGCCCAAGGGTTTGTGGCGCGTTGTCGCGTACCGGTATCACGCCTTCCCAGTCCCCTGCGTGTACAACCGTGGATGAGTGTTCCAGCTTATCGGCCAAAGTTAGGTGTTGGATTGTAATACTCGCAATGCGTGATTATTTTGTAAAAATGGGCTGACACCTGCTCGAAAGTCAGATTATCAATTAGTTTGATGCACAGCTAAAGTTGCTGCTGGCGTGCAATGGAACAAAACGTGGGCTTTTCTGCCGTCTGCGTATAAAATGACCAGTCAGTTCTTTTAAACGACCGTTTATATGAAAGGCCCTGTCTTCTTTAATTATATGTCTCTATTCCGATAACATAGGGGCCAGAGTCCGTCCAATTACGAGGGGACGGCCTTGCACTGACTGCCTGTTCACCAAACCTGTTCATGCGTTTATTCCCCAACCTATTCCATAATCCCACGGCCAGCAAGGTCATGAGAAGCCAGCTTGATGACGAGCTGACTAAGGAATTCCATACGCAGTTTCGTTTTGGTACCCTTACAGGACTCATCAGTGTTGTCGCACTTGGGCTGATAATGCTGCCGGTGCAGGAAAAACCTCTATTTGAATTCTTGTTCGTTATCTTGGCCCTGCTCTACATGGGGCGAATGTATTTGGTTTACCGCACTGGCAAGCTATCGCCCGAGGCTATGCTTGCCCGCCCATTTCTATATGCTGCATACACGTTGATGATGTTTGTGAGTGTGACTTGGGCGACGCTGGCATACAATTACCTGTATGGACCGGACGAGTATTTGAATTTTCCTTTTCTGTTGCTTTTCATGGGCGTGATGACGCTGACTCCATCCATCGTCAGCTCCAAGCCCGCCATCGGAATCGCGTACTCGATTCCGATGGCGTTGGGGATTTTTCTGGCCTTTTGCAATCACGGCAGGGACAACTTCGTAAACTCGCTTTCGATGGTCCTCATTTTGACGGTGATGGCCTACTCCCTCGGTTATCAGCATTACGTAAGGCTCAAGCACGGCATAATACTCGGCCTCGAAAAAGACTCTCTTTACGGGCGGCTGCTTCAGGCCAAGGAGCGGGCGGAAAGCTCCGCAAACGCAAAGAGCGCGTTTCTGGCCACGATGAGCCACGAGATCCGCACTCCTGTGAACGGCCTCATGGGTATGTTGGAAATCTTGCGCGAGACAGAGCTGAACAGCACGCAAGTCAACTACCTGAACACGGCCTCTCGCAGCGCGGAGTCGCTCTTGCAGCTACTCAACGACATTCTGGACTATTCAAAGATAGAAGTCGGGCGTTTGGAGCTTGAGCGCGTACCGTTTGACTGGATTGCAATGACAGGAGAGATCGCCCTGATGAACCGTGTTCTTGCTGCGGACAGGGGTATCGCCTTTCATCTGGACATCCCCCCCGAGGGAACCTCGATTGTCCTCGGAGATCCGACACGCCTGCGACAGATTCTGAACAACCTCCTGTCCAACGCGCTGAAGTTTACGCACGAAGGCAGCGTGACGTTGAAAGTCGCCATAGAAAACGAGAGTAGCGACAAGATACTGCTACGCATCTCGGTGAAAGACACCGGTATAGGCATCTCTCAAGAGGCCCAGGATAAGCTATTCCAGCACTACCAGCAGGCTACTTCGTCAACGGCCAGAAACTACGGCGGAACGGGGCTTGGCCTGGCCATATCGCAGCAGCTTGCCCACCTGATGGGTGGGAACATTCGCTGCGTCAGCGAGCTAGGGGCGGGGAGCGAATTCATTCTCTCGGTGCCATTTCAAAAGGCTTCCGCGGATGCGCTCAAGAGTATCGTAAGCACCAATGGGGCGCGTCAGGAACGTTTTCGCGCAAGGGTGCTGATCGTGGAGGACGACCCCGTCAGCCAGCGCGTGGCCGTGCTGATGCTCAAGAGTTTCGGCGTCATCCCGACGGTCGTTAATTCCGGTGCCGCCGCAATAGATGCTGAGGCCATGGAGGACTTTGACATAGTGTTCACCGATCTACGCCTGCCAGACATGAGCGGCTTTGATGTTGCCTCCGCCATTCGCCGCCGCGGCATGGAGCAGGAATCGCAAGATGTTCTGAGAACCTTTCCCGCAGTTATCGCCATGACGGGCGTGGATACGCCAGAGGACAGAAGACTTGCCGTAACTAGCGGAATTGTGGACTTCCTCTGCAAGCCAGTTCGCAAGAGGGATATCCGCCTGTGCCTTGAAAGGTGGGCTGGGCAGAAGCTCCGTGATCCTAGCCGCAACTAAGGCCGTTAAACGCCTCTTTCCCCTCTAACCGGTTCGGGTGCCTTCTATGTTTACTAAATGGGGGACGCACCTCTCCCTGATGCGTCCCCCTAGTATCTCTGTCTGGTTCGACAGACGCTCCCCATCACTATGCGCAAGGGATGTCTGGAACTCTCTCCCTTTGGGCTAACGAAAGTCCATGCGGGTATTATGTTTCTTCGTTATGTGTGTTCCTTTGTTTAAGAGAACGTTGGCAGTATCTTACAAAACATACGTTTTGCCCTCTTTTTCTGCCGGACGGTCTTTATAGCTGATAAGCGGTTGTTGGCGAATCTGCGTGCGCGTTCAGCTTTGCTAGTCGGCGGTTTTGTCAAGTAGTCCCGAACTCTTATGGCTCGCCATGTGCAGACTTCGCGCTTTGTAGTATAGGCTTACACATGGATTCGTCACTTTTCGATTATGAGCTTCCCCCCGAACGCATTGCCCAGTGCCCCGCAGACAAAAGGGATGAATCCCGCCTGATTGTCGTCCGTCGCGGCTGTGCAAAGCCCGAGCACGCCCTGTTCAAAGACCTGCCGGAGTTTTTGCCCGCTCGCACTCGCCTGTTTCGCAACGATGTGAGCGTACTGAAAGCCCGCCTTCGCGGCCAGCGCCTCTCTGGCGGAGCGGTGGAGTGCCTGCTGCTCAATCCGGGTGAAGACTCGCACAAGTGGTGGTGCATGTTAAGGCCCGGGAAGAAGCTCAAGATAGGCTCGCACTTCATCTTGGCCGAAGGCGCACGCGCCACCGTGTTGGACAAGGCGGACGAGGGTAGGGCGCTAGTGCAGTTTGACCTGCCGGCCCGCTACGACGTGCAAAGCTTTGCCAGCGCGCACGGCGAAATCCCCCTCCCGCCATACATCCAGCGCGAACACTCCACGCGCGAGGACGAGACGCGCTACCAGACCACCTTTGCCGACCCAAGTCACCTTGGCGCGGTGGCGGCGCCCACGGCGGGGTTGCATTTCACGCCCGAAGTTGACGCCGAGCTGCTTCGCCGCGGGCACGAACTACTGCCCCTGACGCTCAACGTTGGCATCGGCACCTTCAAGCCCATACAGACCGACAGCCTCGAAGAGCATAAAATGCATTCCGAGCGCTACTTTATCCCCTCCGCTACGGTGGCCGCGCTTGCGGACGCCTCAAGGCCGCGCTTGGCCGTCGGCACAACCAGCCTGCGCAGCATCGAGGACTTTTCCCGCAAGGGGGCAAGGCCCGGACCGGACGGGGCATATGTGGGCGATGCCCAGCTATTTATCTACCCGCCGTCAACATTCCACGTTGAGCATATGCTGACGAACTTCCACCTTCCGCGCTCCACGCTGCTCTGCCTTGTGTCTGCATTTTTGACACCTGGTTCGACGGACGGGATAAAGTGGATGCTCGAGATATACAAAGAGGCTATAGATCTTAAATACCGCTTCTTTAGCTACGGCGACGCGATGCTGATTTTGTGAGAATTACCGGCGCGCTTCAGGCTTACAAAAAGGCCGCCAGCAGGGGAAACTGCGGACGGCCTTGGGGAAAGTTGACTTTACAGGCTGTTAACCCAGCACTTCTTCAGCCTTGAAGAAACGCTTGATTTCGGCCTCTGCTGCCTCGGGACTGTCGGACGCGTGGACGATGTTGTGCATCTTGTCCTGTCCCCAGTCGCCGCGGATGGTACCGGCGGGAGCGACGGCGGAGTTTGTCGGGCCGACGAGGTTGCGCACGCGAGCGATGACTCCGTCCGCCTTCAGCACCATCGCAATGACGGGCTTGGAGGACATGAAACCCTCGATCTCGGGGAAGAAGGGCAGGTGGGCGATGTGGGCGTAGTGTTCGCGGAGCAGTTCGCTTGTAAGCTGCATCATCTTGCAGCCGACAATTTCGAAGCCAGCCTGCTCGAAGCGGCTGATCGTCGCGCCTACCTTGCGCGTGGTGAATGCGTCGGGTTTGTAGAGAATCAGTGTGCGTTCCATATTGCTGCATACGATAGCGGGGCCGCTTGCACAAAGCCAAGCGAATAGAGCGTTTACTGCCATGTTTGGGTGCTAATGCGCCGTTTTTTTCACATATGCGGACTGTCCAAGGAGTCGTTACTGTGCTCCTTTTTCGCGAGGTCGCCTCCGCGTGTTGGAAACATCCTTGATGGCAGGTGGTGGCCTTGGCACAAACGCTTAAACCGCAACATGTTAATGCAAAACGTCACGTCTTGTGTTTTCGATTTGTCAACACTTTGTAAAACGGGGCGTTCGGCGGCGGTTCTGATGAAGTCCAACTACTTAATGCCGATATAGATAGTGTCGGGAGAAAAGACCGGCAGAGCAGCCGGGGACAAACCCTCGGAGGCCCGGTCAAAAGACTCCACGACAGGCTAGGAAAGCGTTAGTTAGGGTTGGTCTAGTGGTTGCAGGGCCGCGGTCGGGAGCCGCGGCCCTTTGCTGTACGGAAAATGCACGCATTTGTCCGTATTTTGCCGCATATTTGATGACGCTCCCAAGCCGAACGCGACCTCCTGGCCTGCGTTCAAGGCCCGTTCTTGCAGACATTTGCGGAGGGACAACAGCCTTGTTGCAATTTGCGCTTCACCATGCTAGACACTCGCACATGCCATCAGCGCCATGTCGGCAGCGTTGGCATACATTTCTACCGTAGAAAACACGGATTATGGATATTGCAATTGTTACTGGCGCGGGGTCCGGACTCGGTCTGGCCATCACGCGCAAGCTTATCGAATTGGGACTGCGCGTTTACGGCCTTGGCGGCCAGTATGGTGACGTTCGTTTCGACCATGAGTTTTTCGTTCCCATGCCCTGCAACATGGCGGACATGGATGAAGTCCGCGAGAAAGTCTCGCAGATTATCGCACGAGAGGGGGACAACGTTTTCGTTCTCGTAAACAACGCCAAGCTATACTTGCACAAGGGCTTGGACGAGATGAGCAACGAGGAAATCGAGGCCGTGATGAAGGTGAACCTTCTCTGCCCGATTTTCCTTACCAAGATGGCGTTGCCGTCGCTTGTCCGCCTTGGCGGCTTTGTTATCAACATCGTTGCCAACACGGCCGAGAACGCACGCGGAGGCGCAATCGGCGCTGCGACCGCGGGCGGCCTTCGCTGGATGGGCGAGGCGCTTTTTGAGCAGCTCCGCGAGGACGGAGTGAAGGTCGCGAGCGTGTTCCCGCAGACCAACAAGTGGCGCCCCGACGGCAGCGTGCCAGCGCAGCAGCGCCCGCAAAGCACGATAGATCTGGATGCCGTGGCCGAGGCCGTTGGCTCGATCATCCTAAACCGCTACAACAACGTTGTTACAGATTTGGTAATCCGCCCGCAGCGACTGGCTGAAAAGCCCGTTCCGCCGCCATTCAACGTGCCTTATCCCAAGCCGCAGCCCCTGCCAAGGACAAGCCCGCGCGAGGAGGAAAAGCACATCAGCGTCGCCGAGACGAGGGCCGAGATCCGTCGGCACGAGCACGAGCTTCTCAAGCAGCTCCGTGATCGCGAGGATGCCGGTATCGACGAAAACGAGGAGGATTGGGAGGAAGACGGCGCCGAGCCGATGGAACGCTTTGACCGCGATGATGACGACAGGCGTTTCGATCGCGAGGGTGAAGAGCGCGACGAGGACGATTCTGACGAGTCGGAAGAGGGCGAAGAGGCCGCTTCCGGCGAAGAGCGCCCCGCATCTCAGAACGGCCAGCCTCGCGAAGGCGAACTTGGCCCCAACGGCGAGCGCCGCAGCCGCCGTCGCCGTCGTGGAAGGCGTGGCGGGCGCAATCGCGATCGTGGCCAGCCCCAGAATGGCGAGGCTGTGAATGGTTCCAGAGAGGCTCCCGCAGAGGGCGAGCCGCGCGAGAATGGCGAACGCAAGCCCGAACAGCGCGAGCAGGAGCCAAGGCGCGAAAGGTCGGAACAGCCTCAGCAACAGGCTCAAGCGCCGCGCGAGAAGCCGCAGAACGGCGAAGCTCCGCGCCGCGAGACTCGTGCAGAGCGCGATGCTCGTTTTGAACGCGATACGCGGCCTGTGCGCAATGATCGCAACGAGCGTCGTCCGGAGCGTGGCGAGCGTCCCGAAAGAGGCGAACGCAACGAACGTTTTGAACGCTCTGACAGAGCTGAACGACCGGAGCGCAACGAGCGCCGCGATCGTTTTGAACGCGACGAACGCCAGCCCCGCGCAGAGCGCGAACCGCGCCGCGACGATCGTCGTGACGAACCGCGTAGAGACGAGCGCCGTGACGAACCTCGCCGCGATGACCGCCGCAGCGAGCAGCGCGACAATGGCTACCGCCAGTTGCCGCCGCCCCAGAAGGATGCGATTGCACAGCCCGTAAAGCAGGCTGATTCGACACCCAAGTCAGCGCAGCCCAGAGAATCCGAAAGCGAGCAGCGTGATAGCCGCCGTCGCAACCGTCGTAACCGCAAGCCTTCGGGCAACGGTCTCGCTCCGGTCGCACCGGCGCAGAGCGCGGTTGTTCCCGCCGCCTTGCCTAAGGCGGAACCAAAGCCCGCAGCCCAGCCCAAGTCGGTTGCGCAAAGGGCCGAGCCTAAGACGCCTGTTCAGCCTGCTGCCAAGCCTGAAGCAAAGCCAGAAGCCGCGCCAAAGGCCAAGGCTTCCGCGCCTGCAAAGGAAAAGGCCGTGCTTGAGAAGGGCGCGCCCGAAGCGGCTGAAAAGCCCAAGGCAAAGAGTGCTGCCCGCGCAAAGAAGCCTGCCGCGTCAAAGGCGGCGCCCAAGGCTGCTGAAGCGGCTGCTACTGTCGAGGCTCCCGCCAAGTCCGTGAAGAAGACTGCGGCAAAGCCTGCCAAGGCCAAGACGACCAAGAAGGCTGCGGATGAACCCAAGGCCGAGGGCGAGGAAAAGCCCAAGCGCAAGGCCGCTCCGCGCAAGAAGACCGCGTCAAAGAAAACCGGCGAAGCTCCGGCAGCGGAGTAAGCAGTTACAGGTTTCGTACATTTCAAGGACGCCCTCGGCTACGGGGGCGTCCTTTGTTTTATGAAAGAAGAGTAGGCTGCGTCTGTAAAATTGGGGCAACCTTGCTGCCGGCCTATGCGCCCTGTCCCTTGTGGCGCTGGCGGTAGTCGCGCGGACTTTCGTTTGTGAGGCGCTTGAACATTACGCTCAGATACTCGGGGTGTTCAAAGCCGGTGATTTCCGCAATTTCCTCCAGCTTCTTGTCCGTCTCTATAAGGTAGTGCTTGGCCTTGGCTATGCGGGCGTTGCGAATTTCTTCCTGCGGACTGCGGCGCAGATATTTGCGGAAGCGGCGCTCCAGCAGGCTGCGGCTTATGCAGACGCGGCGCGCAAGGTCATCCACGCGCAGGTTCTGGCAGGCTTCCTGATGGATGATCATGAGGGCCTGCACCACGGCGGGATCGTCCACGGCGAGCGTATCCGTCGAGCGGCGAACCACTACCGGCATCGGCTCGATAAACGACATCTCCGGCGGGGTCTGCCCTTGGAGTAGCTGGTCAAGAGCTTTGGCCCCTGCCTGCCCCCACTCGAAAGTGTTCATCGGCACGCTCGAAAGTGGCGGGTGGCAAAGTTCCGCGCGTATGGATTCGTTATTCGCGCCAAGGACGGCCACCTCGTCGGGAATTACAAAACCTGCCTCCGAAATGGCGTCTATCACCTGAAGAGCGCGCATGTCGTTGCAGGCCATGATTCCGGCGGGGCGGGGAAGGCTCTCCACCCACTTGCGGATTGCGTCGCGCTCCTGCACGTCCCAGTCCGGCGTAAGTTCGTAGGAGTAGGCCGTTTCAAACACGCTGCAAGAGCGGCCCATTGTTTCGAGCGCCTCGACAAAGCCGCTCTTGCGGTCCAGCGACCACATCTCGCTTGAGAAGCCGCAAAAACCGTAGGAGCCGAAGCCGCGTTCAAGAAGATGCTCCGCAGCGACGTGGCCGACGGCGCGATTGTCCGGGCGGATTTTCGGCACTCCGCGCACGTGGTTTTCGGAATCCTCCAAGTCAACGCAGGGCACGCCCCTTGCGCGGCACTCTTCGAGGAGCAGCGAGAAACGGTGGCGACATATGATTCCGTCCCACTTGCGCCTGAAAAGCCATGAAGGATTCGCCACGGCCATTGCCTGATCGTCCAGAAAGAAACGCCAGTTGGCGTTGTTCCTTTCGTAGTGTGCAATCCCCTTCAGGATGCCTGCATTTTCGGGCATCCGTGTCTGCATTACCAATGCTATGTGCTTGGGCTGTCCTTCGAACATTCCACAAAGAGAAATATGTCGATGCCAAAAAAGCAACAAGAAATGAGATTAAAAACACAAAAGAACTCAAGCGCGTGAAAAATAACTCAATAAGGCGGTGGGCGTCCGCATATACGAACCATTGCGTGCTGGTAATGTGCAATCTTTACACGAAGAATTGCATGTGATGAATCGATTCTTCGGTGTATTATCCCGTTGCTGGACGTTCTGTATTGGGCAGGACCGAAGGCGCCGACTGCGAATACCCATTTCGGTCGGTCGGTTCGTGTTATTCAAACTACACTGAAACATACCCCCACACATGAGAAATTACGTACGCTTGACTAGCGGTGCGTGTATTCTCGGTACTACACTGTTGTGCGCCACTGGGAGTGTGGCGCAAGAGGCAGTGTCGTCCGACGACGACATCGTATATCTTAGCCCGTTCGAAGTAACGAGCGAAGGAACAATAGGTTACGCAGCCAGAGACACTCTGGCCGGAACCCGCCTGCGCACAGACCTGAGGGACGTTGCAAACGCCGTACAGGTCGTGAATTCGCAGTTCCTCCAGGACACTGGAGCCACGGACACGAAGAGCTTGCTCGTCTATACCACCAATACGGAAGTAGGTGGCGTTGGCGGCAACTTCTCAAACCTTCGGGACGGCAACGCCCCTGACGACACAGCGTCCCGCGTTTCACCGCAGAGTAACACCCGCGTTCGCGGTCTGGACTCTGCCGACAACACGAGGAACTTCTTCCTGACCCGCACACCGTGGGACAGCTACAACGTTGACCGCGTGGACATACAGCGCGGTGCCAACTCCATTCTCTTCGGCATTGGAAGCCCCGCCGGTATTATCAATACCAATATGCAGGGCGCCACGCTCTTTAACGAGGGCAAGATCGAGATGAAGGTCGGTAGCTACGGCACGGTCCGTGGTTCGTTCAACGTGAACCGCGTCATTCTGGACGGCGAGCTTTCCGTTCGCGTCGCCGGATTGTACGAGGACGAGCAGTACCGCCAAGACCCCGCATTCGAGCAGGACGAGCGCATTTACGTCGCCGCCCGCTGGGAGCCGGAGTTCATGAAGATAGGCTCTTCCAAGTTCACGCTTAAAGTGAATTACGAAAGGGGAGACATCGAGGCCAATCGCCCACGAGTCACCCCCCCTTACGACCGCATGACCGCTTGGTGGACGGATCCGAAGATCAACCGCAAGATCTATGACGGCTCTGTAATTAACAACAACAACGCTGCCAATTACGATCCCTCAGCGGCTAACGCCAGTTCATACGGAGCGCTTCAAAGCTCCTTTACGGACGGGACGGCCAACCCCAACTACAGCGCATGGCTGACTTATTGGGGTGGCGATACGGGAGGACCGATTGTCGTGTTCCCCGATGTCAATTCGCCCGAGCAGAGCGTAATATTCCTCGGGCAGGTGATGAACCGGAACTTTGCCACCTATACTGGCACTGCTCCGACTAGTTATCTATCCAACGCGGGTATCGCAGTCACCAGTGTTTGGGCTGGCCGAGTTGGGGCAGTTGGTTCCGGAATCGGAGCGTGGAAGGACCAGATGATTACGGATCCGTCCATATTCGATTTCTACAATAAGCTGCTCGACGGCGACACCAAGCGCGAGCTTGAGAACTGGGAGGCATACAATATCACCATGTCCGAGACCTTCATGGACGACATGTTCGGTATAGAGTTCTCCTATGACTACCAAAGAGACGAACAGGAATACCGCTCCAGAATCCAGAACGCGGGTTACTCGCTCTGCATAGACCTGAACCAGTATTACATGGACGGTTCCATCAACCCCAACGCTGGCAAGGTCTATGTGGCCTCCCGCAGTCAGGGTTTCAGCGATGAGGAGGTTTCCAAGACTCTTCGCGGTACCGCGTACGTGGATCTGGACTTCAAGAAGTTCTTCGACCCTGAAAGCCTTCTTGTGAAGATACTGGGCCGTCAGGTGTTTCAAGGCAATTACACCAACCTTGTTCAGGAGCGCGACTTCAAGACCTGGATGGGCCTTACTGCGGGCGAGGGCTTCTACGATTCAGCCGACATAGGCACCTTTGGCCGTTTTGTCTCCACGATGAGCTACCTCAGTGGCTCCAGCGTGGCTGGTACATCGACGCCTTCGGGGCTTAACCTTTCGCGCATCAACGCGACTCGTGACGCCCAGTCAGGCTCGGTCCTGCTTCTTGACTCTCCGGACGGAACTTACGCGAACGCTTCGTACCAGAACGTACCAATAACGATCTGGAGCGACAGCAACAAAGAGGACATGAAGAACCTCTACCGCGGCAGCAACACATGGAGGTCCGAGACCGAGACCGACACCTGGGGCCTTGTCTGGAATGGCTACATGCTCGACAACATCCTCGTGCCAACCGTCGGCTATCGTTCCGACAAGCAGGTTTACCGCTACACTGGGCCTGCCACGGGTGGTAATGCCGGTATTGCCGACTTCACAAGTCCTGAATGGTATCTGCCCAGCAGCGAGGCCGACGCGCTCACCTCCACAGGTGAAAAGACAGGTCGTCGTTACGCCTCCGTTGACAACAACACCACTGCGTGGGGCCTTGTGCTGCACACGCCGGAGTTTATCAAGAACAAGCTCCCCTGGGGGCTTGATTTCAGCGTGTTCTACAACGATTCGGACAACTTCCGTCCAGATGCCAGCCGTATTGACATTTATGGCAATACGCTCGCTTCGCCCACCGGAACGACAAAGGACTATGGCTTTGTCTTGAGCGCGTTCGAAGACAGAGTGACCTTCAAGGTCAACTGGTACGAGTCCAAGGTTACAAATGCCACGCTTAACAGCGCCATTTCCGGCCTCTGGGCGTTCAAGGGAGAAGGCTGGGCGTATCAGCAGATGCTAAATTCCGCCTACCACGCGGGTAACTTCACAACGGACTTCCGCAGCGATACGACCGTTGGCGAATACCTGCCCTGGCAGCCGGGCGGCGGCATGACAGAGGCTGAAACGCTCGCTCTCTGGAAGGCTTCATACACGGCAATGATCGGTGTGTCGCCAGATCAGGTGGGCACTCAGGCATACCTTAACGTTGAAAACCCGCTTAACCCCACCGAGGCATGGCAGCGTAACTGGTTCAACCAAACAACGTTCAAGGAATGGAGGGCGCAGGTTGACGCGGACCCGACGCACAGCATGACCTTCTGGAACAACATTCAAGACCCCAAGGACTGCGCCATCACAGGTGACACAGAGTCCGAGGGTATTGAATTCGAGCTTACGGCCCAAATTACCAAGAACTGGAACGTGGCGGTTAATGTTTCCAAGACCAGGGCTCTGCGCATGAACCTTGCCGGTTCGTTTACGGACTTCACGCTTAACCGTGCGCAGGTCTATGCCGGTGCATACGGCGACGCACGTTTGTGGAACGGCAATTACGACCAGACCGCGACTCTGCGCTACCTGTTCAATAATACCTTCTATGGCAACTACCTGATGCAGCGCGCCTTGGAAGGGGCCGAGGTGCCGGAGCTTTGCAAATGGCGCTTCAACATCGTAACCAACTACTCCTTTGACGAAGGATTGCTAAAGGGTGTCAATGTCGGTGCGGGTTACCGCTGGCAGGACAAGGTCGTAATTGGCTATCCGGTCATTAACGATGCAGATGGCAACGAAACCTACGACATCGATAACCCCTACAAGGGCGATGCCGAACATTACCTCGATATGTGGGTCGGCTACGAACACGCCATCAATGACGACGTGACCTGGAGAATTCAGCTCAACGTGAAGAATCTCTTTGCGGACGACGATCTGATTCCCGTGTCATGCCAGCCCGATGGCACGTATGCGACTGTTCGCATCCCCGACGAGACCACTTGGTATCTGACCAATACCTTCACGTTCTAGGCGTGCGTTCGCGCAGGTCTGCTCAAGCTCCGGCTAGGGTAGGAACGTAAATGTAAAAATTGCAGAGGCCCGAGCCGAAAGGTTCGGGCCTCTTTTTTTGATTGTTAAGATTAAGGATGAAGTGTATGAACAATGATGAGGGGTTTAGGTCTGCCAAGTGTGGGTTGTAATTAATGTTATGTGGGTATTGTGTAATACGATATTGCCTCTCCAGATTGTTTCTGTTTGCAGGGCGCTTCTTCTTATTAAGAAGAGCTGGTTCATCCCTGTCCTCGTTTGTCGAACTGGGAATTGTTGCTCGTTTTTTGTACTTATTGTGGCTGAAAATCGTAAAGGGGCTCATGTTTGTGAAATGGATCTCATGCATGCAATGCGTATAGCCAACCTTGCTGGAGGAATGGGGTAAAGACGCGCAAGATTTACACGCGCAATTGCATGTAACCTATTGAACGGTGGATGTAGAATCATCGTCGCTTACAGCTCTGTCAGGGTATAAGGCAGAGCTTCAAAAGCGCGGTCGCGGAGTTTTTATTCCGTATGATCGCTGATGTGTCAGACTAACTACACTGAAACCACTCCCCACAAATGAGATATCCCGCACGCTTAACAAGCAGGGCGTTGATTCTCGGTTCGACTCTGCTTTGCGCGTCCCAAATCACCGCGCAAGATGCAGCCACGACCGATGAAGACATCGTGTACCTCACCCCGTTCGAAGTAACGAGCGAAGGTACCATAGGTTACGCAGCCAGAGACACTCTGGCCGGAACCCGCCTGCGCACAGACCTTAGGGACGTCGCCAACGCCGTTCAGGTTGTGAACTCCCAGTTCCTCCAGGACACCGGCGCGACAGACACCAAGAGCTTGCTCGTCTATACCACCAACACAGAAGTAGGTGGCATCGGCGGTAACTTCTCCAACCTCGGTGACGGTTCGTCCTTTGACGACACCGCCCGTCGTGTATCCCCGCAATCAAACACACGCGTCCGCGGTCTTTCCTCCGCCGACAATGCGCGTAACTTCTTCCTGACCCGCCTTCCGTGGGACGGTTACAACGTTAACCGCGTTGAGATCCAGCGCGGTGCAAACGCCGTTCTGTTCGGTCTTGGCAGCCCTGCCGGTATCGTTAACACGGACGTTCAGGGTTCCTCGATGTTCAACGAAGGCAAGATAGAGATGAAGGTCGGCAGCTACGGCACAGTCCGTGGTTCGATCAACGTCAATCGCGTTCTTCTTGACGGCGAACTTTCCGTCCGTATCGCTGGTCTTTACGAAGACGAGCAGTACCGCCAGGACCCGGCCTTCGAACGCGACGAGCGCATCTTTGTCGCCGCCCGTTGGGAACCGAAGTTCATGGAAATCGGCACCTCCAAGCTGATCGTCAAGGCCAGCTACGAAAAGGGCGACATCGAAGCCAATCGTCCGCGCATCACGCCTCCGGTTGACCGTATCAGTGCTTGGTACGACGCCCTCGGTCAGAAGACCTACAATAGCGCTATCGCCAACAACGGCAATGCCGCTGATGACGACGGAGGCGATCAGTGGGGTTCGACAACTGTCGGCACCCGCAACTACACGCCTTGGCTCGCATACTGGGGTTCTGACTACTACGGACCGGTTTACATCTATGACGATGTGAACTCCTCCAGCTACAGCTACGTTGACTCCGGACAAAGCGTCAAGGTTGCCAACGGAGAAGGCGTTGGAGCCGGCATCGGCGACATCCCCACGACAAACATCTTCGCGTTTGGTATCGCCACAACGCCCACGATGGCAACGAACGCCAAGCTCGACGGCTATGACATCGGCGCTTGGAAGAGTGTCGTCGTTCAGGACACAGGCATCTTCGACTACTACAACAACCTCATT
The DNA here is from genome assembly GCA_016928295.1 of Opitutales bacterium. Taxonomy (GTDB): domain Bacteria; phylum Verrucomicrobiota; class Verrucomicrobiia; order Opitutales; family Oceanipulchritudinaceae; genus Verruco-01. Next base: position 52,881 of record JAFGLA010000054.1, on the reverse strand, counting down.
GATGGCGACACCAAGAGAGAGTTGGAAGAGTGGGATGCGTTCAACATCACCGCCACAGAGACGTTCATGGACGGCCTCTTCGGTGTAGACGTTGCCTACGACTACCAGAAGGACTTGCAGACCTACCGCTCGCGCATCAGCCCGAACGGCTATGCTCTCTGCGTTGACATCTCGCAGTACTACTCTGACGGTACGCCCAACCCGAACGTTGGCCGCGCATACGTTGCCTCCCGCAGCTACGGCTACAGCGACGAGGAAATGCGTAACAGCTTCCGCGTTACAGGTTTTGTTGACCTCGACCTGAAGAAGTTCATGGACCCGGACAGCCTGTTGACCAAGATCCTTGGTCGCCACGTGTTCCAGGCCAACTACTCGCACATGGTTGTCAACACAGTACACCGCGGCTGGGAAGGTAACACCTCCGGCACGGGTTACTACGACAGCAAGGCCATCACCGAAGGTGCCCGCGAAGTTGCAACCCTGAGCTACCTAAGCGGCGGCCTCACCGGTACGACCTCGGCCTCCCAGGTGAACGCGCAGCGCATCAACGCACTCCGTAACCCCACCGATTCCAGCATTAACATGTGGAACGGCACAAGCTACGTGAATACCCCGTTCGATGTGTGGAGCGATGCCAACTCTGACGATATGGACAACCTCTACATCGGCAGCCAGTGCTACGATGAGCGCGTTGAAACCGAAAGCTGGGGTATGGTGTGGAACGGCTATCTTCTGGACAGCATTCTTGTCCCGACGGTTAGCTACCGCGAAGACGAGCAGAAGTTCTTCGGCTCGGGCGCTGCGTCGATCAATTCGGCAAACGGCATAGCCAACTTCAGCGATCCTGAATGGTATGTTCCCTCTTCGGCTGCGGAAGCCAAGGCCAGTGTTCTCGACACCACAAAGGGTAATCGCGAATACAACATGGAAAAGGGCGACACCACCAGCTGGGGCATCGTAGCCCGTATGCCGGAATCGCTCCGCAAGAAGATGCCGCTGGGTCTTGACATCAGCCTCTTCTACAATGATTCGGACAACTTCCGCCCGAACGCAAAGCGCGTTGACCTCTTCGGCAACACGATTGCGGCAGAGCAGGGTTCGACAAAGGACTACGGTTTCACCGTTAGCGCCCTCGACGACAAGCTCATGCTCAAGGTGAACTGGTATGAAAGCAAGGTCAACAACGCCGACGTCGGCGATGCCATCACCAACTACTACATGCTCGGCATGGGTGAAGGATGGTCATACATGTATACCCTGCAGGCGCTGATGCGCACCGGTGACTTCTCCACGGACCGCCGTGCAGACACCACCGTTGGTGACTTCCAGGTGTGGGAAAACAAGGACGGCGCAACCGATGCGGAAACGCAGGCCCTGTTCCACAGTGTTGCCGATGCATGGTTTAACTGCAACGACGACTACACCGCCGCCCTCAGCAACAACCCGACCTACTACCCGAGCGAAGCCTTCCAGCGCAACTGGTTCAACGGCACAACGTTCGACGAGTGGCTCGCCAGTGTTAAGGCCGGTGGAGAACCGTCCTTCTGGGGTAACATCAACTCCGGCAGCAACAATATGAAGGTCACCGGTGACATCGAGTCCGAAGGTATCGAATTCGAACTTTCGTACCAGATCACACCGAACTGGAACCTCACAGCCAACTTGGCCAAGACGGAAGCCGTTCGCCTCAACCTCGCCCAGACCTACTCAGACTTCACCGATCAGCGCGTTGCTGCATACAACACCGCTTACGGTCAGGCTTGCTTGTGGGGCCCCTGGTCCGGCCGCGAAATCCTCGTGACCAAGTGGAAGAGCGAATACTACGGTAACTTCCTTCTCCAGAAGGCACTTGAAGGCGCTAACGTTCCTGAACTGTGCAAGTGGCGCTTCAACCTCGTCACCAACTACTCCTTCTCCGAAGGCATGTTGAAGGGTATGAACATCGGTGGTGCATACCGCTGGCAGGACAAGACCACGATCGGGTACCCGCTCCTCTACGGATCTGACGGTGAACTCGTTCAGGTTGACGGCATCAGCCAGTACGACCTCAACAACCCCTGGGAGAGCGATTACGAACAGTACTTCGACCTCTGGATCGGTTACGAGCACGCCATCAACGACGACGTGACCTGGAGAATTCAGCTCAACGTGAAGAACCTCTTCGCGGACGACGATCTGATTCCCGTTACGGTCAACCCGGCTGACGACGACGGCGACGGCATCTACGACGACTACAGCGTTGCCTCCGCCCGTATCCCGGAAGAGACCACTTGGTACATCACCAACACCTTCACGTTCTAAGTTGTCCTAAAGGGTACAATGGCTCTTGCGAAAAGCCTGAGCTAAGAACACAAAGGTAAGAAAATTGCAGAGGCCCGAGCCGAAAGGTTCGGGCCTCTTTCTTTTGTTAAGCTAAAAAGCAGGCTCGACATACAGCCATGGGCCAGCAAGATGAAAATGGCTGAATTGCTGGCATTGCGCCAGTTTTGGGCAATCAAGAACACCACGTCTGCCGTCCGGATTATCCACTGGAAGTGCAGATGCGGTTGCTCGCCTGTTTGCTCAATGCTACACAAGCGCCGCCGCCCCCTCGGTGCCCGCATCAGTTCCCCACATACACTCCACATTAACCTACGCGCCAGGAACGCTTGCGCATATTTTTCGGCTCGCAAATCAAGCGAAACCCGGGAACAACGCGGTGTTTCAAGCGCACCACAGCCTAAAGACTTTATCGAGATGCCGCACAAGTTCGTCGTGCCCGTTCAACACCCGTTGAGATGGCATTGCCGCGCATAAAGCAGAGCATCTGGCACAAGTTAACCCCACACTCCAGCAGTCCAGGCAGGACAAGGCGACGCACGTAGCATAAGCGACGCCAGTGACAAGCCTCCGGCTGCACAACAATCCCCACTCACCATGACAAAATCGGATAGAATCCCCTTCACTGAGAAGCTCTCTTACGGCTTCGGAGACCTTGCCTCCTGCCTCTACTGGCAGACCTTCATGGTCTATCTAATGTTCTTTTACACGGACGTATTCGGCATCAGCGGCAAGGCCGTAGGGACGATGCTTCTGCTGGCCCGAATCTGGGACGGCGTCAACGACCCCTTGATGGGCGCCATTGCCGACCGCACAAACACACGCTGGGGCAAGTTCCGTCCCTATTTCGTCTGGATGGTAGTTCCTCTTGCCATATTCGGCTGGCTGACCTTTACAACGCCGGACATGGGCATGGGCGGCAAGATAGCCTGGGCATACAGCACCTATATTCCGCTGATGATGCTCTACACGGCCATCAACATCCCTTACACGGCTCTTCTCGGCGTCATTTCGCCCAACCCCGTGGACCGCACCACGGTATCGTCCATCAAGTTCATGTTCGCCTTTGGCGCGGGCACGCTAATCTCCTTCTTCCTCCTGCCCATGACCAAGTCGCTTGGCGGAGTGAAGCAGTTCTACGAAGCGAACAAGGAAACCGTTGACGCATGGCTCGTCGCAAACCCGGGCAGCAAGATGGACGCCTATCCGGAAATCCTCGAACGCACCCAGTTCGGCTGGTCCATGGCCTTTGCCTTTATCGGCGTAATGGTCATAGTGTTCTTCCTCATCACATTCTTCGGTACACACGAGCGTGTAACCCCTTCCAAGAACCAGAAGACGAACCTCAAGCTGGACTTCAAGGACTTGCTTGGCAATGCCCCTTGGTGGCTGCTCGTTGGCACGACGATCACCTACATCATGTTCACGGCCATCCGTTCCACATGTTCGGCACACTACTTTAAGTACTTTGTTGGCGAGCAGAACGTAACATGGCTGTTCTTTGGCGATAACTGGATGCCCTACATCGGCACCAAGGCCATGGAGTTTGAAGGCATCGTGTCGCTCTTTAACGGAGTTGGGCAGATCGCATCCATTGTGGGCGTTCTAATTCTGCCCCTCCTCGTGTCCATCATCGGCAAGAAGAAGTCCTTCTATGTCCTTATGTCAACGGCCATCGTCGGAACGGCATCATACTACTTCTTCAAGCCCGAACAGGTTAGCATCATGCTCGTATTGCAGGTGATAGGCTCGCTGGGCGGCGGCACTATTGCTGCGCTCCTCTGGGCCATGTATGCGGACACGGCTGACTATTCCGACTGGAAGCGCGGCCGCCGCGCGACGGGCCTAGTATTCTCCGCCTCCACAATGACGCAGAAATACGGCTGGGCATTTGCCGCCCTGTTCGTTGGCTGGATGCTGGATTGGTCCGGGTACGTAGCAAACACCGAGCCTAACGAGACGGTGAAAAGCAATCTTACGCTCATGATGAGCCTGATTCCGGCTGTTTTCGGCGTAATCTCGATGGTTGTCGTCAGCTTCTATCCGCTAAACGACAAGAAAGTCGCCGAGATCGAAGCCGACCTCAAGGCCCGCAAAGCCGCCGAGGATGCTGAAGAAGCTGCCAGTGCCTAAAGCCTTGGAAGACACTCGTTAGCAACAAAGCCAATCACATTTCAAAGGCGCGGCATCGAAACGGTGACCGCGCCTTTTTTTTGTACCGATTTCTTTAGGCAGCGTTTGCAAATAGACGGACCGAGGGGGCGGGATGGATTTCCGAGATAAAGACGCCCGTATTCCGACGGGAGTTCTATTTGCAAACGCTCCCAAGTATGACGGACGTAACACCAGAAACGCTCTAATCCCGAATAATGGCTCTATGCTGTTCGTCGCTTGATTGCCTTGCCCCGTACGTAAACAGGCCCGCAGCTTGTAGGAAAGCGGCGGACCTGTTGTTGCGGACAATACTGGTTTAAGGGATACCCCTAGCGCAGTTCCTGCCCGGTCTCTGCGTCCACTATGCGGAAGTTCTCGTTGTGGAAGGCAGGATCGCTGCGGAAGGCCAGCTTGACCCCGTAACGCTCCTCAATCTCCACAAGAAGGCGCTCGTCCTCCAGACGCAGGCGCTCAAGGACATGCGGGTGGCAATACACACGCATAGAAATCTGCTTTTCAGTGCCTCCCTTCATCACCCGCAGGCGGCGGATGATGGAGACCAGCCTGCGCTGAATCTCGACGCTCATCGTGCGCACGCTCTTCACGATCCCGCGGCCGGAGCAGTAGGGGCAGCGCGTGTAAATGCCGCTCGAAGTGCTCTCCTTGTGCCGCTGGCGGGTCATCTGCATGATGCCGAGCTGCGAAATGGGCAGAACGTGGCACTTGGCCTTGTCCTTCTCCATCTCCTCCTTCATCACCTTGTGGACCAAGCGGCGATCCTTGGGACTTTTCATGTCGATAAAGTCCAGAATCACCAGTCCGCCGATGTTGCGCAGGCGTATCTGGCGCGAAATCTCTCGCGCGGCCTCCAGATTAACCTGAAGGATGAAGCTCGACTGGTCACCCTTCTGCTTGTGGCTGCCCGTGTTCACGTCGCAGGCCACGAGGGCCTCCGTCTCTTCGATGACGACCTCTCCGCCAGAGGGCAGGGGGACGCGGCGGTGGAAGGTCTGCTCTATCTGACGCTCGATGTTGAAACGCTCGAAAATCGGGATGGACTCGTCAAAAAAGGCTATCTTGTTCTTTGAACGCTTGGAGATGCGCCCGACCAGCTCCTGCATCCTCTCGCAGTCCTCGGCGTTGTCCACGAGGACGCGGTCGATGTTCTCGGTGAGAAAGTCGCGCACGGTGCGCTCGATGATGTCCGGCTCCTTGTAAAGGCAGGTCGGCTCGTTGCTGTGCTCCATGCGGTACTTGATCTCCTCCCACTGGTCGAGCAGGATGGCGAGGTCTCGCACAAAGTAGGTCCAACGCTTGTTTTCGCCCGCGGTGCGGATGATAACGCCCATGCCCTCGGGGATGGGCAGCTTGCGCAGGATTTCCTTCAGGCGGCGGCGCTCCTGATCGTTCTCGATCTTGCGCGATACGCCGCACTGACCCCCGTAGGGCATGAGGACGAGGTAGCGGCCCGGCAGGGACAGGTTCGTCGTTGTGCGCGGCCCCTTGGTGCCTATCTGGCCCTTGGTCACCTGAATGACAATCTCGCTCCCTATCGGGTAGAGGCTGGGAATGTCCTTGATCGTGATGCGGTCCTTCTTCTTGAGCTGGTCCGCAGTGCGTGTGTCGCGCACGATTTCCACCGAGCTGTCCGCCACGCTGGGCAGGATGTCCCAGTAGTGCAGGAAGGCGTTCTTGGGCAGGCCAATGTCCACGAAGGCGGCCTTCAGGCCCGGCTCCAGGTTCTGGATCTTGCCCTTGAATATGGACCCCACGAGGCGGTCGTCGCCCGTGCGCTCCATGTCGAACTTCTCCAGAACGCCGTCTTCGAGCAGCGCGACGCGTTTCTCGAGGGGTTCCGAGTTGATGATAATCTCACGGTAGGCGACATCGTCCTTGCGAATGGCCCGCGCTATGCGCTGGACAATCGAGCCTTGTTTGGCCCTTTGGGACGCGGCTTCCTGAATCTGACCGCTGTCGAGGTCTTCAGTGCCTTCCTCCTCCATGGAGTTGAAGTTATCGTCGTCGTAATCCTGTGAAATTGGCAAATCTGATGAATCAGAAGAATCTTTCATGTGCTTGTTCCGGCCTGTAGCACGGCTTTAATACCGTGCATTTGTACAATGTTTGACCGTCACCAGCAGGGGAAAAGGGTTTTGTGGGGCTTCTCATCTTGTGGGGTTAATAGTTGATTATGCAAAACTGCGCCTATGACGGTACACACTCTGTACCAGACCTTGCAGAATGCAGCAACTGAGAATAAACGAACCCCCGTAACTTACGAAAGGAAGAGGAAGGCCGGTTATCGGCGTCAACCCGATTGTCATGCCGATGTTTACGAAAACATGAATCATGAAAATCACGCTGACGCCAACTCCGAGGAGAAGGCCGAAACGGTCCCTCGCCTGAGCGGCTATTCTCAAGTTGTTGATGAGAAGAACTAGGAAAGTGCCGACTATCAAAGAAGCGCCGGCAAAACCCGTTTCCTCCGCCAGAACGGCGAAGATGAAGTCATTATGCGCAACGGAGCGGGGAAGGTAGCCCAGTTGGGCCTGATCCCCTTGGGTCCAACCTTTTCCGGTCGGTCCCCCCGTGCCTACCGCCTGCAGCGACTGGCGGGAGTTCCAGCTTATACCTATGCCGCGCGGATCCACCGATTCGGGGGAAATAAAGCCCAGAATGCGGTTTCGTTGATAATCGCGGAGTGGCATCCAGCTTGTTTCCTGGTATTGCCCGACCACGGTATGCGCGTCATTGCCGCTGTCTTTCAGAAATTGGTGATATTTGTAAATGTCCGTTCCAATAATCGCCAGTACGCCAAGAAACAACGCCAGCACCACGATAAAAAAGCGCTGGGAGAGTCTTGAAACGTATAGCAAAGAAAAAATCATAGGACCAAATACAAGAGCGGAACCTAGATCGGGTTGCAGAAATATCAAGAATATAGGAATGGATACCGCAATTCCCAGTTTGACCAGTGCCCACAGGCTCTCGCGAACCGTGCCCAAACGCTCTCTGGCGAGCATTGCGGACACCATTATGAGCGTCCCTATCTTGGCCCCCTCGCTAGGCTGGTAGGCTATGCCCGGCAGGTTCAGCCAGCGGCGCGAGCCTTCCCTTTCCATCCCGATCGGCGTCCACAAAAGTAGCAAAAGGATTACTCCTGCCGCATAGCAGATGTGCGCGTTGCGAAACCAGAAACCATAGTCCAGCCACGAAATCACTCCGTAAACGATCGCCCCGATGGCGAACCACAAAATCTGTTTCACCCAGAAGCTCGACCCCGTGAAATGCTGGGCCGAGTAGATGAACATCACGCCCATAACGCCAAGAATCAAAATGCAAAGCGGGGCGATCCAGTCCCAGCCGCTGTGCGAGAGGATGCGAATGCCGCTGAACACTGGCCTGCCGCGGCGCAGCACCTCGCGCCCGTCAATGCCTGACCTTTGCGGGGTGGAGCTGCCGAAGCGGGCTTTGCTTTCCGCTTTCTTGGCCTTGCTTTGCCGTCGGGCGTTCATCAGTGGGAGTAGCGCAAAAGTGGGGAAAATACAGGGCTGGCAACGCTAGTGAAAGGCTTGCTAGTTTCCCTGTAACGGATAATGCCACGTTTGTAACAGCTTTAGCGAGCCTGTTCCACGTAGCGGCACTCCCTGATGACGGTGATCTTAATCGTGCCCGGATATTGAAGCTCGTCCTCGATACGGCGGCGCAGACGGCGGGCAAGATCTCTTGCCGCGGCGTCGTCCACCTTGTCGGGAGAGACAACTACGCGAATCTCCCGCCCTGCCTGAATCGCGTAAGCGTCGTTAACGCCCTGGATGTCCCTTGCGATGTCTTCCAAACGGCGCACGCGCTGGATGAACGAGTCCATGCTTTCCGCTCTGGCACCCGGGCGCACGGCCGAGGCCGCGTCCGCAATCTTCAGGACCGCCGCGTAGGGGGAAGAGGGCGCAACTTCGTCGTGATGGGCGGCGACGGCGTTCACAATTGTCTCGTCTTCGCCAAGACGCTTGAGAATGTTTGCGGCAGCCGTGGCGTGACTGCCCTCGTAATCCGCGTCGAGGCTCTTGCCAATGTCGTGGAAAAGACCGGTGCGACGGGCGATTTCCGTATCCAGGCCAAGCTCGGCGGCGACAAGACCGCAAAGCTGCGCCACTTCCACGGTGTGGTCCAGGCAGTTCTGATTGTACGAAAGGCGGTAGCGCAGCTTGCCAAGCAGCTGGACAATTTCCGGGTGCACGCGCTGTATGCGCACGCGGCGCAGCGCCTCTTCACCAAAGCCGACGACGCTCTTTTTAACCTGTTCGTCCGCGTCGTTCACCGCCGCTTCGATGCTCGTCGGGTGAATGCGCCCGTCTTTAATCAGGTTCTCAAGGGCGATTCGGGCCACTTCGCGGCGGACGGGGTCAAAGGAGGATACGAGCACGCTGTCCGGCGTTTCGTCGATAAGGAGCGTCGTGCCAGTGGCGCTCTCGAAAGCCTTGATATTGCGGCCCTCGCGCCCGATTATGCGCCCCTTCATCTCCTCGTTGGGGATGGCTACGATTGTTGCCGTGGCGTCCTGCTGCGGGGTGGAGGAAAGCCTTTGCATACAGGCCACGAGCATCTTCTTGGCCTCTTTGTCCAACTCTGCCTCGGCCTTGCCAAGAATCTCGTTCTTGTATTGGCGAATCTCGTCCTCGCACTCGCGGCGGGCCTCTTCGAGAAGCTCTTCCTTTGCCTTCTGGGGCGAAATGTTCGCCACCGCCTGAAGGCGCTCCTTGTAAATTGAAATGTCCTTTTCGAGCTGACTGGCGCGGGCGTCGATCTCTGCGGCGCGCTTCTCGATGTAATTTGTTCTCTTGTCGAGAATCTCGCTCTGTTCGGCACGGCGGACTTCGGCCTGTTCAAGCTCGTTTTCGCGAGCTATTACGCGGTTCTCACGCTGGGAAAACGCTCTTTCCTGCTCCTCCTGCCGTTTTTGGAGCATGGCGTCGGCTTCCTTCATCCGAATCGCGGCCTCCTTGCGCACTTGCAGGCGGGCCTCCTCCAGCTCCTTCTGCATCCTGTCGCCTTCAGAACGTATGAAACGCCTGAAAATCAGCCAACAAAGGCCCGTAGCAGAAAAAAGCCCTGCAAGCAGAGCCACGATTACGACATGTACAGGTGCCTCCATACGTTTACGTCCGCATCGCAGCCCATGTTAGTGCTGCCGCGTTAACCCAAGTGGACTGCATTTTGTACCATCCCGCCCCCCCATATGTCAAGATGACGGAACGGGCTATTTGCTATTTGTGTCTGTATGATATTGGTTTACGACTCGAACTGCAAATGGCATGGGAAAACGCACTCCATTTCAAAAAGATCATTGTTAGTGGTGGCCTTGATTTATGAGTATGCAGAGCGAGATAAATTGCGGCATGGGCGTGCATCTTCCTATCATTGCTTGAAATATGGAAAACGAAGGGACCAGTGCTGACAGGGAAGTGCTGCAAAGGGGCAGCATTCGCGGGCTGGCCCTGTCCTTTGGCGGGCAGGCGCTGCGGCTTCTCATATCGGCAGGGCAGATAATAGTTCTTTCGCGCATACTGCCGCCGGAGCTTTTCGGCATATTCGGCATGACCTGGGCCTTCCTCGTGCTTCTGTACAACAGCAAGGATTTCGGCCTCGGCGCAGCCGTGATACAGAAGCCTTGCGCGAGTGACGAGTTTCTCGACTCGGCGTTCTGGCTCTCGCTAATTGGCGGACTCTCGCTGGCGGCTCTTGTCGCAGTCCTCGGGACTCTTCTGGCCTGGGTTTACGGAGAGCCTCTTGTTGCGGAGACCTGCGTCAAAATATCGCCCCTGTTCGCGGCGGGCGGCGTCGTGTCCTTCTATCAGGCTTTGATGTCCAGAAGGATGCAGTTTCTGCGAATAAACGTAGTCACTACCATAGCGCAACTGGTGGGCACGGGAGGCGCGATATGGCTGGCGCTTGAAGGGCGGGGCATAGACGCGCTCGTGTTTCAGGTGATGGGGCAGGAAATCTGCTGCCTTGTGCTGCAACCCTTCTTCTGCCGCTGGCGCCCGCGCAGTTTTCGCCTCCGCTCGGAAGGGCTTCTCGCATTCGGGGGCAACATCAGCTTTTTCCGCTTTGTGCAGAACATCTCGTCCACTTTCGACCATTTCTCGCTCGGCCTTTTCACAAACCCCGCAATCGTAGGCATGTACAACCGTGCGCAGACCCTGCTGGCCACTCCGCGCCGGCAGCTCGTCCTGCCCCTCGGCCAAGTCGTGCCCAACATGCTTGCCCGCCTTCAGGGCGACATGGCCGCGTTCACCCGCGCCTGCGCCCATGTGATGAGCCTTACAAACTACATCTGGTTCGCCTTTCTCGCCCTGCTGGTGGCTCTGCCCTCGCAAAGTCTCGGCTTTCTTCTCGGCGGCCAGTGGGAGAGCGCGGCCTCGATGCTGCGCCTTCTGGCCATCGGCGAAATGGCCCGCATCCCGCTCATGGTTCTGAACATGGCCGAGACGCAGCTTGGCCGCTCCGCAGAGCTGCGCGATTTCGGCCTCTGGAGCGCACCCTTGACGGGGCTGGCACTGATGGGCGGCGCCTGGACAGGGGGCGCGCTCGGCATGTCGCTCGCCTACGCGCTGGTGCAGGCGCTGATACTTGCACTTCGCGTGTGGAGAACGGGGCGGGAAACGACTCTCGGCTTCGCCTTCATGTGGCAGGCGCTGCGCGGGCCGCTTCTGCTCTGGGCGCTGCTCATAGTGGAGTTCTGCATCGGGGCGCGGCTTGCGCAGTCGGAAACGGCCTTTGTGCAGTTGCTCGCCGCTGGCGCCGCCGGATGCCTTGGCACGTCTCTCCTCCTTCTTGCCCCGTCCGTCAGAGAACGCGTATTTGGCTTATTTTCCTACATTCGCGGAGCTTTTCGCACCAGCCGCTGTCCATAAGCGCCTTCCGCAAAACATGCATTCTCCCGTACAAAACTGATGAGCACTTCCTTCAAGGTTCGCCGCGTCGCGTTAATGGCCCTGTGTGTCTCCGCCGCGTGTCTCTTCACCGCCTGCGCCAGCATGGACGATCAGGCGCGCGCAACCGCCCAAGAGGCGTCGGGCCCCGCGCGGTCCGTTCTTGAGCGCAAGCTCTTGGACATCACAAAAGAGCAGGAAGAGCTGTTCGAGCGCATGGGCAAGGCGCAGATTTCCGAAGACGACTTTGAGCGGCGCATCCTTGTCATAGCTTCCCGCTACGACGAGCTTATCTCGGCCAACCCGAACAACGTGGACCTGCTCATTATTTACGGGAAGTTCCTCCGGCGCATAAATCAGAACGACCGCGCGCACGTCATGTTCTCCCACGCCGACCAGTTGCAGGACGACATCGCCGTGTTAAAGCAGCAAATCGGCAACTATCTGGCCGAGACGGGGCAGTATTCCGAAGCTCTCGCCTACTACGTTCGCGCTCAGGAGCTTGAGCCTGAAACGGCGGTGTACCACTACGGAATCGGCGAACTTCTCGCCACCTTTCGCGACCGTTTCAAGGAAGACCTCGTTTACAGCGACGACATGCTCGACCGAGGCATCATGAGCGCCTTTGGCAAGGCCGTGGAACTTGATCCCGCGAACAAGGACTTTGCCTTCCGCATGGGCGAGGCATTTTACGACCTCGCAAAACCGGACTGGGACAGGGCGGACGCATACTGGCTCGAAGTTTCGCAACGTGCTGACTTGACCAAGTTTGAAAGAGACGTCGTGCGTCTGCACCGCGCCCGCGTTCTCTGCGAAAAGGGTCAGCGAAAGGACGCGCTCAAGCTATTGCGAGAAGATGTGGAACCCTTCCTCGCCGCTACCCGAATGCGCCTGCTGAAGCGCATTTCTGAAGAGGACGCAGCAGCGGCTGCCGCGATGCAGGAAGCCTCTGATGCTGCGGCTCCGGCAGGCGAGGGGGCCGACAATGCGGAGGCGCCTTTGCGGGATGGTACGGGTGTAATGGAAGAAGCGGCGCAATAGCCCTTCTTTTTCCCTCGCGCTCTGTCTTTTCGCCCTGTAATTGCTGTCTTTTTCCAATTATGGACGATACAGGCATCAAGCAGAGTGAGGGCAGTGCGCAGGCCATGCGTGCAGATTCCCGTGAAGTGCACGAGGCGCGCATGAAAGAGGTTCGCGAGAATCTCGAGCGCACATGTGCGGAACTGTTCCCCGAGCCTGTCACAATCACGCTCGAAATCGGCTGCGGGCACGGACATTTCCTCACCGCCTACGCGCTGGAGCATCAGGACGAGACCTGCGTCGGCGTGGACCTAGTCACCAAGCGCGTGCAGAAAGGGCGTAACAAGAAGGAAAAGCGCGCCCTCGAAAAGCTGCACTTTATCAAGGCCGAGGCGCTGGGCTTTCTTGAGGCCCTGCCCGAGCATGTGCGCATAGGGCGCTGCTTTGTGCTATTTCCCGACCCTTGGCCGAAAAAGCGGCACTGGAAAAACCGTATCGTCCAGAGCCAGCTCCTCGAAATGCTGGCCGCAAGGCGCACGCCGGACTGTCAGCTCTGCCTGCGCACCGACCACGAAGGCTACTTTGAATGGATGGTCGAGCAGGTGGCCGCCAGCACTCTCTGGGCTGTGAACGACGAGGTCGAATGGCCCTTTGAGGCGAGCAGCTTCTTTCAGGAACTGATGGACGCATGGCAGAGCCTGATCGCCACAAAGCCGGAAGAAGACGAGCCGCAGGGCGCTTAATCGCTTGTCGATTGGGCGCGTCGCGAGTGGCGTTGGTCAGGTTTTCTGCGAACAATAGGGCCTGTTCTGAAATATGAGCTTCTTTGCGCATTATTTTGCGCAATCCTCTTGCGCGGCTTAGAAAGACTTGTACAGATGGTCTCTTTTTTAGTAATCCGCAAACGCAAGAGTTGATTGACACGCCTCCGCTCCGCCTGCGCGCCCAAGTCGCATCCGGCAAGGGGGGCAAAACTGATACAAAAACAAATCGACGCCCCCGCCGCCCGCAACGCGAGCCGGAGAGGACGCCGGATGGGGTAAACCGCTCGGTATGAAACTGCCGCATTTCCGTCCGAAAATCGTCGAATCCCTCAAGGGATACAACAAGTCTACCTTCGGAGCCGACCTCGGGGCCGGTATTACCGTGGGCATCGTGGCCCTGCCTCTGGCAATGGCCTTTGCTATCGCTTCCGGCGCACCGCCGCAAACGGGTATAATAACCGCCGTCATCGGCGGCTTCATTATATCCGCATTCGGCGGGGCCAAGGTCTGCATTGGCGGCCCAACGGGAGCTTTCGTAATAATCCTGTCGGGCATACTGGCCAAGTTCGGCTGGGACGGACTGGTGCTATGCACGATAATAGCGGGCGTTTTCCTGCTTTTGCTAGGCTTCACGGGCCTTGGCAAAATCATCAAATACATGCCTTATCCGGTGACGATGGGCTTCACCTCGGGCATTGCCGTACTCATTATGAGCACGCAGGTTAAGGACTTTTTCGGCCTGAGCGTCGAGAATGTGCCCAGCGAGTTCTTCGAAAAGATGAGCGTGCTTTTCCGCGCGATGCCGGGCATTTCGTGGACCGCGACTCTCGTTTCCATTGGAACCTTTCTTTTCATACGCTACTGGCCCAAGAAGCTGCGCCGCTACGCGCCGAGCACAATCGTGGCGATCATAATCGCGACCCTGCTCACGCAGCTATTGAACCTGCCTTTGGAGACAATCGGCTCGCGCTTCGGCTCGATTCCGACCGGCCTTCCCATGCCCAGCCTGCCGCACATCGACTGGGCCAGTCTGCCCTCGCTGGTGCAGCCAGCCATAACGATAGCTCTTCTTGCTGCGATAGAATCCCTGCTCTGCGCCGTGGTTGCGGACGGCATGGTGGACGATCACCACGATTCCGATCAGGAGCTTGTCGCTCAGGGCATTGCCAACATCGTATGCCCATTCTTTGGCGGTATCGCGGCGACGAGCGCCATTGCCAGAACGGCGACGAACGTCGGCGCGGGTGCCAGAAGCCCTGTCGCTGGCATAATCCACGCCGCCGTGCTGCTGGCCATATTGATATTTGTCGCCCCCTTGGCGGAGTTTGTCCCGCTTGCAGCCCTAAGCGCGGTGCTGCTCAACGTGGCAATTCACATGGGAGAATGGCACAACTTTCGCAAGCTTCGCACCTGGCCCGGTAGCGATGCGATGGTGTTCCTTACCGCCTTCATCCTGACCGTGGTGGTGGACCTTACCGTGGCCGTCGAGGTGGGCGTAGTCATGGCAGCCCTGCTGTTTATCAAGCGCGCTTCCGAGACCAGCGACGTTTCTCTCGTTGACTCCAAGAGCGAGGAAGAGGGCGCGCACCATTCCCTTGTCGGCAAGGATATTCCCAATGGCGTAATGGTTTACAGCATGATGGGCTCCCTGTTCTTTGGCGCTGCCTCAAAGCTCGAAACCATACTTGAGCGCCTCAAGAGCGAGCCGGACGTGCTCATCTTGCGCCTTCGCAAGGTCATGAGCATGGACGCCACGGGGCTTAACGCGCTTGTCAACCTGCGCGAGAAGCTTGCCGCCCGCGGTGGCGTCATCGTTCTAAGCGCACCGCAGCCGCAGCCCTTGCAGGTTATGAACCGCTCCGGCTTCATACAAAGGCTCGGCCTTGAAAACATCTGCCCGGATATTGACGCGGCGCTTGTCCGCGCGAGGGAGATTCAGGCAGCCAAGCGCGGAGCTGCTCAAAAGCAGGCCCAGTCATAGCGTCAAGCCGCTCTGTTTTGCCAGTCCCTTCCTCTCCCTGAATAGCCTTCGGGCTATTCGGTGGGGGCGGGAGGGTGCAAGTTGACGCTTGCGCTGGCGGAGCTGCCGCTTAATGGTCATTGTCCCAGTATGAGCGATAATAGCGATGGAAAGCAGTTGCCGGAATGGGCACCCAAAGATGGGGGCGAGGGCTTCTTCAGTGAAGTAAGGCCTGGGACCGACGGCGACAGCGCACCTTACCGCCCGCGTAAGCGCAGGGCCGTCCTCAGCATGGACGACTACGAAAAGGGCGTCCTTGCCGGAGACCGCACCATCCTGGCCCGCGCCATCACTCTTGTTGAGAGCAACCTGCCCGAGCATCAGGCGCTTGCATCGGAGCTGTTGCGCAGGGTCCAGCCTCATGCTGGCAATTCCATTCGTGTGGGTATTACTGGAGTCCCCGGGGCTGGCAAGAGTACGCTAATCGAGGCTCTGGGCACCAAGCTTTGCCAGGACGGGCACAAGGTGGCCGTTTTGGCCGTTGATCCGTCAAGCTCCCGCAGCGGAGGCAGCATTCTGGGCGACAAGACGCGCATGGAAGACCTATCGCGGGAAAAGAACGCCTTCATTCGCCCCTCGCCCTCAGGCGGCGCGCTCGGTGGCGTGGCCCGCAAAAGCCGTGAAACGCTCGTTCTTTGCGAGGCGGCGGGCTTTGACGTGGCGCTTATCGAAACGGTGGGCGTAGGGCAGAGCGAAGTTACCGTGCGTTCTATGGTGGACTTTTTCATGCTCGTTTTGATTTCCGGTGCAGGAGACGAGCTTCAGGGCATAAAAAAGGGCGTAATCGAACTCGCCGATCTCATCGTAATAAACAAGGCCGACGGGGACAACCTGCACAAGGCGAACGCAGCCATGGCGGAAATGAACCGCGTGCTGCACTACCTCCAGCCTGCCACCCCGGGTTGGAACTCGCGCTCGCTTACAGCGTCCGCCCTTACGAAGGCAGGGGTTAGTGAATTGTGGCAGACGGTGCTCGATTACCGGAAAAACACCAACGAAAGCGGTGAATGGACAAGCCGTCGCCGCCATCAGGATGTGGAGTGGATGCACTCGATGATAGAAGAGGCGCTGCGCCACATGTTCTATCACGACAAGCACGTAAGCAATAACTTGCCGATGCTCGAAAGGGCAGTTGCTGACGGAAACATGCCGCCAGCCGCCGCCACGATGGAGCTTTTGGAGATGTTCAAGAACGAGTACGCCAGAGTGTAGAGCGCACTCTGGACGCTCTCTGCTAGACCTCGATGCGCTCGGGCGCGCCCCTCAGCTCAAAGTGCTTCACGCGAGCTTCGAACCATTCTTTTTCGCGGATCAGGTCGCTCATGTCGTAAGCGGGCAGGGTGCAGTAGTCTTCCTTCAGGCAGCTACCGGGCTTGAATGCCTGTATCGCGTAACTTCTTGCTCCGCGTATGCATTCGCACAGCGCCTTCAAATCTTCCAGCGTGTGCAGGCCCGGGACTGCGGTCGTTCGGAACTCGTAATCGACCTCGCCGGACATCAGCATGTGAATCGAGGCGTTGATTGACTCTGTCGGGATGGCCGCGCCGCAATACTTCTCGTAGCAGTCTGGCGCTCCCTTTAGGTCCATCGCCACGAAGTCTAGCAGCCTTCCTTCTAGCAAGTATTTCAATACGAATGGGTTACTGCCGTTTGTGTCCAGCTTTATCTTGTAGCCCATCGCGCGGATTCTGCGGATGAAGTCGGGTAGATCGCGGTGGACGGACGGCTCTCCGCCGCTTATCACCACGCCGTCGAGTTTTCCTCGGCGCCGCTCCAGATAGTCGAAAAGCTCCTTTTCATCGACAGGCTCCTCAAACTGCTTCGCCAGAACGAGCGAAGGATTGTGGCAGTAAGGGCAGCGCATGTTGCAGCCCTGTGTGAAAAGGACCGCCGCGACGCGCCCGGGAAAGTCTATTAGAGAGGTTTTTTGTATGCCGCCGATTTTCATTCTGTTCTAGAAGTGGGAATGCATGTCAGCTAACTCTCCATTCATCTGCTTCGCAACACTCTTTGCCTGTGCAGGCTGAAGCTTGGAACGACGCCTTTGCCCATAAGGGGCTTCTGGCTGTGTTTAGTTTTGCGCGCATGTAGTTAGGCAAGGAGCTTTGATGTTGAGGCATCTGGCATGTGGCCGTTAAAAACGGTTGCAGCCGCTTGCATATTGCCTTTTCTTGCAGGTGAGAGTGTTTGGAACCTGTCTAAAGAGCGGCAGCCGCGAATAGCGGAGATTGCGACTTTTTTGACAGTTTCCCAAGTACTTACCCATGCAGCAGCCCCGCTTGCGGTCTGCTGCGCTTTCTTTTATATTCTGCAAAAATTTCAGTTTCAGCCGTGGGCAACAAACCACAAGAACCGAGCTTTCCGACAACGATAACCAAGGAAGTGATTAACGAGCTGCCTTTGAGCCGATACGAAGGCCCCATAGAGCTTGTTCACACACCCGGGCAGATTCGCGTTGCCGTCGCAGAGCTGAAAAAAGAAAAGATACTGGGCTTCGATACCGAAACCCGCCCTAGCTTCAAGCGCGGACGCAACTATCCGCCTGCGCTTTTGCAGCTTGGAGGCGCGGAGAAGGTGTATCTGTTCCAGCTTCTCAAAATCGAGGATATCACGCCCGTTCTGGAGATTCTTTCAGATCCCGACATTATCAAGTGCGGGGTGGCGATACGCGACGACGTGCGCAAGCTGCGAGAAGAGAAGGACTTCATCCCTGCCGGCTTTGTCGAGCTGGCGGACATCACGCAAAAGGCGGACATCCTCAACACGGGGCTTCGCAGCCTTGCGGGCATATTCCTCGGGGTGCGCATTTCAAAGGGCGCGCAGGTCTCCAACTGGAGCCGCGACAACCTGAGCGAGGCGCAGACCGTGTACGCAGCAACTGACGCATGGATAAGCCGCGAAATCTACGTTAAGCTGAAAGAACTGGGCCTGGCGGACGAGGAATGGTAGCAGCCAAGGTGCGAATATCAGCGTTTTGAAGGCAGGTAATGTGTCTTCAGACAAAACAACGGGCCGCGCTTCACATGGAGGGCGGCCCGTTGTTTTGTGCTTCCCCAAAGTGCTTTGGATGAGGGGAGGGCTTGTGCCCTTACATCGCGTCCACTTTGTCCAGCCTCGGCTGGTGGCGGCCCGCTTCGTAAGTGGAGTTAAGCCATGCATCGACAATGTCGAACAGCTCGCTCTCCTCGAACATGCGCTCGCCCAGCGAAATGATATTCGCGTTGTTGTGCTCCTTGCAGAGCCTCGCGCTTGTTACGTTCCAGCACACCGCGCAACGGATGCCGTGGACCTTGTTGGCCACCATGGCTTCGCCGTTGCCGCTACCTCCGAGCACTATGCCCAGATCGCACTCGCCCTTGGCCACAGCTTCGGCGGCGGGGCGGACAAAGTCCGGGTAGTCGCAACGTTCCGCGCTGAAAGTGCCGAAGTCGCTCACTTTGTGTCCGCGCGCTGAAAGTTCGTTGCGGAGCAGTTCCTTGTAGCGGAACCCGGCGTGATCGGAACCCAGTGCGATTGAAGGCAGGTCTGACATAGCGCCTCAAGACGAAAAAGAAAGCCCGCGCATTGCAACACTGAAAGAGTGCAAACATTAGCAAATGTGTCGAATTGTCAGACGCTCCTTAGGCGGAGCTTGTCCGCCGTATGACACGCTTGCAGCAGTTCATCCTTTCCTGCCCCGCCGAAGCGGTTCTATAATCCCATCCGTGGCCACGAACATAAATGCCAGATGCTGGGTTGAGATCGATTTGGGAAGGCTTGAGCGCAACCTCAAGCGCATTCGAGCCGCTTTGCCAGCTCACATCCGTTATGTGGCAGTAGTAAAGGCGGACGCCTACGGGCACGGCCTTGCGCCCACTGCGGCACGGCTCATGCGCGCCGGTGCGGACGCGTTCGCTGTGGCCAACTTGCGCGAAGCGGCGGAGATTCGCGAAATAGGCTCCGGCTGGCCGATTCTTGTCCTTAGCGCCGTATTGCCGCAGGAAGACCAGATGCTGCTCGACTATTCGGCCATGCCCGCTGTCTCCTGTTTGGACGAGGTGGAACGCTTTGCCGCGCTTGGGCGGGCTTCGGGAAGACCGTTCGCCGTGCACATGAAAATCGACACCGGCATGGGCCGTCTCGGCGTATGGCACGAGAACGCCCCCGCCATGTACGATGCCATTGTGGGGAATCCGCATTTGCGCCTCGATGGTATATTCACCCACTTTTCCAGCGCGGACAGTTGCGCCGAATACACGAATACGCAGCGGGAACGCTTCCTTGCCGCGCTGGCCAACATGCGCGGGCTGGACACCGCGAACCTTCTCATACACGCGGACAATAGCGCGGGTATCGAGAGCCTGCCCGAGGGCGGGCCGTTTAACGGCGTGCGCGTGGGGCTTTTGCAGTTTGGCGTTTTGCCCTACAAGGGATCGCTGCTTTCAAACGTTCATGCCGAGCCTGTCCTTAGCCTGCACTCTCGCATCGGGCTTGTCAAAACGCTGCCCAAGGGGGCTTTCGTAAGCTACAACAGAACCTGCAAGCTGGAGCGCGACACGCGCGTTGCCCTTATTTGCGCCGGTTACGGCGACGGCATTCCCACGGGTATGAGTAACCGCGGACAGGTGCTCGTGCGCGGCAAACGCTGCCAGATTCTTGGCCGCGTCACGATGGATCAGATAGTTGTAAACGCGAGCGAGCTTGAGGATGTAAGGGTGGGGGACATTGCCACTTTTATCGGAGAGCAGGACGGGGGCAGCATCAGCGTCGAGGAGTTCAGCGCCTGGTCCGGCCAGATCCCGTGGGAATCCTACACATCCATAACAAAGCGCGTGCAGCGCGTTTACCGGGCAGACACCGCGATGTAAGACGGTGTAAACTGCCGCCTTTTAGCCAGTGGCCTACTCATTCTCCAGACCTGTATTTTCCCGTTGATTACTGTGCGTATTTTACGCTGCAACCATAGGGACGGGTGTTGTCCGCTTCGGGTCTTGTTCCCTTCAGCGCGGCATCGAGAGCTTTCAGCAGGTAATTGTCCGCCAGTGCTATGTCGTCGGAGTTGCTGCTTCGAATGTTGTCAACCGCGCCTTGATAGAGCAGCTTGCCGTCCTTGCCGATTATGAAAATGTGTGGCGTTGTAATGGCTCCGTACGCCTTGCCCACTTTCCCTTCCGGGTCGAGCAGTAGCTGGGTGCTTACCATGTGCCTTTCTTCAAACACTGCCGCTGCCTGCTCTCTTGTGAGGTGGTCCTGATGGGCGGGGTTTGTGGAGTCTATTGTCAGCCATACAGCGCCTCTTGAAATAGCTTCAGCCTGCCACTGCTGCATTTTGCCAGGTTCGTAGAACTTGTGCACAAAGGGGCAGTTGTGGTTGAACCACTCAATTACGATCACCTGTCCTTGATATTGGTCAAGACTCACGTTTTCGCCTTTGGCGGACTGAAGGGTGAAGTCGGGCGGTGTTTGCCCGTTTACCAGAGTTGCGGCAGTCGCGCTCGCGCTCCAAATTGCGATGGAAGCGATGAGAGAGAGAAAAATTTTCATTTCGTATGAGTGCTGATTGTGGTTTGGGGCAAAGGTGGGGAAGTGATTTTTGCAGTAATCCTTTTCATCTAGAGGCGCGATTGCGAGGCGTTATTCCTGAAGGGATGCTTGGGGTGGGAGGCGGCAATTTCTCATGATCGCGTTCTCATGTTGAAATAAATGCCAATGTACGGTTTTCTATCTGGCATAACTCTTTTCAGACGGGGCGTCTTGTATCGGTAATCCCGTTCGCAGTGCATTTTTATGGAAAAAGCAAACGATCCGGTGTGGGAGGCTATACGTGCGCAGGCTGTAAAGGCTGCACAGAATGAGCACGTACTCGCCGAACTGCTTCGGCAAAGTGTGTTGGACAACCGCACTCTTGAGGAGGCTCTGAGTCGCCGCATAGCGCGCAAGCTCGGCCATCACGCCCTGTCGGAACCGTATCTGCACGACCTTTTCATGGAGACCTTTTCGGGGCATCCCCAGCTTGGCGTTCAGGTGCGTAGAGACATTGTCGCGGTAAACGAGCGCGACGCCGCCTGTCCGAACGAGCTTGCTCCTTTCCTGTACTACAAGGGCTTTCAGGTGATGACGGCCTACCGCATAGCGCACAGCCTTTGGTACGACGGACGCGAGGACATCGCCCTGTATTTGCAGAGCCTTATTTCGCAGGTGTTCAGTGTGGACATACACCCTGCCGCCCGCATCGGCTGCGGAATAATGCTCGACCACGCAACGGGCATCGTCATTGGCGAGACGGCTGTCGTGGAGGACGATGTGTCCATGTTGCACGAGGTGACTCTTGGCGGAACCGGCAAGCAACGCGGGGACCGCCACCCGAAGGTGCGTCGCAACGTGCTTATTGGCGCGGGAACGAAAATTTTGGGCAATATCGAGATTGGCGAAGGCGCGCGAATCGGCGCTGGCAGCGTGGTTTTGGACGACATCCCGCCCCACACTACGGCGGTCGGTGTTCCGGCCCGCGTCATAGGGCGCGAAAAGTGCGAGGCCCCGTCAATCACAATGGATCACTATATCAACATGAAGGATATAGTGCTCGATTACGTAATCTGAGGGCCTCTTCTACGGCTGCGGTGCAGTTTGGGCTTATCAAGGCGGCTTCGCTCTGATAGGTGCATGAGCGCATGGAGAACAAAGCAACAATAGTCACGCTCAATACCAACCGCGGCAGCATCAAGCTGAAGCTCATGCCCGACATCGCGCCCAAGACCTGCGAGAACTTCATTGGTCTTGCCGAAAAGGGATACTATGACGGGGTGATCTTTCACCGCGTGATTCCAGATTTCATGATTCAGGGCGGTGACCCGACGGGCACTGGCCGCGGCGGAGAATCCCTTTGGGGGCGCCCCTTCAAGGACGAGTGCGTGCCCGTGGCCACCTTCACAAAGAAGGGCATTCTCGCTATGGCCAACGCTGGTCCGAACACAAACGGCAGTCAGTTCTTCATAACGACCGCTCTTACCCCCTGGCTCAATGGGCGTCACACAATATTCGGCGAAGTAATCGAAGGTTACGACGTTGTGGAGGCCATACAGAACGCCCCGCGCGGTCCGATGGACAAGCCCGTGGAAGATCAGGTCATAGAGTCCGTAACGGTCGAGAAATAATCCCTCTCGATATCCTTCAGCTCAAAAAGCGGCTCCGATATAAATCTGGGCCGTTTTTTTGCGTACAAAAAGCGTTTGAAAGTGCTCTGGTTGAAGTAAGGCCACCTCTGTGTTATGTTGCACACATTCTTGATAAACTTTCATGTGTGCTTTACTTAACACTTGGCCCGAAATCCCACTGTTTTGCTTGGGAAATCGCAGGTGAAAGCATTTTTTCTTGACTAAGGTGATTTATCGTTAAATCGTTCGCTCCGACTGTTGGAGATTTATCGTTAAATCTTAACGGTAATTCCCTCGATAGTGCTTACTCACTCCACCTCTGAACCTAAAGGTCTGTCCGGATACCCCTCTGGTCTGATTCATCCCATCGGCAACTAGTTCCTTTGCCGTAACGTAGTCCAGACAGATTCTTTCTGCACTCAGGGTTGCAAACCATACATCCCAACTATGAAAAACTGGAAACCCGGCAAGCACGGGCTGGCACTTGCAACAGTGCTCGCTCTTGGCGCCAGCCCGGCGTTCACTCAAGCGCAGGAGGCAGACACCGCAAATGACGAAGAAGTCATCGAGCTGTCCCCCTTCGTTGTTGAGACCACAAAGGACGTCGGCTATCTGGCTACGAACTCCATCTCGGGCACGCGCCTGAACATGGAAATCAAAGACGTTCCGATGAACCTTGAGGTCATCACCGGCAAGTTCATCAAGGACACTGGTGCTACAAATCTTCGTGACGCTCTGCGTTACTCCCCCGGTCTTGTGCTTCAGTCTCAGGCTGACGCATTCGACAATTCCAAGTCCGGCGACTTTACTATCGGCTATGCTGGTACAGGCGGCGGCGGTGCCAACAACACCGAAGGCGCCACTCGCACGGCTGGTGACTCCACCACCAAGATGCGTGGCACCGAGAACAGCTACATCCTTCAGGATGGCTTTCACCGCGTGTACTCCGCTGACACGGTCAACATCGAACGTGTTGAGGTTCTGCGCGGCCCCTCGGCTCTGCTCTACGGTTCAGGCAACGCTGGTGGCGTAATCAACTTCATCAGCAAGAAGCCCGTTTTTGAAAAGCAGATGTACCACTTCGGTACCACGGTGGGCCGCTACGGCCTCTATCGTGGCGAGATGGACGTCAACTTGCCTTTGGCAAGCGAGGGCAGCATGCTTGGTAAGTACAAGCCCGCTTTCCGCCTGACCGCCGCATACGAGGAGAATGAAGACTACACCGATTACTACACCCAGGAGCACTGGCAGGTAAACGGCGCTTTCTCGTTCAAGCCTCTTGAGCACACCACGATTACTCTCGGAGCAGAGTTCGGCGACAAGAAGGAGACCGGAAACGGCTTCCAGAACATCCGCGCAAGTGACGGCGAAGCCGGAACGAACGCAGCATGGGTGACCGACCTTCGCGTGTGGGACGAGAGCACCAATACGGTGAACTCCCAGCCCAACCCCGATCTTGACTATCGCACATGGCGCTGGTCCGGTGACGACACCTACACCAAGGGACCGTTCCGCAACTTCACCTTCGACTTGGAACAGTCCGTTGGCGACAACCTGTTCTTCAAGCTCGGCTATTCGCACTCCAAGGCGGAGTTCGATACGCGCCAGATTATCACCAATCTCTTCAGCCAGGCCGGTAACGCTCTTGTAGGTTCCTACACAAGCATCTGGACGGGCGAGACGTATACGGATCGCGCCGGAACGCGAGATGCCACAACGGGCATATATTCCGGTGGTTTGTATTCCCCCTACGTAGAAGGTGGCACATTCGGCACCTACACTTCCGCGCCCACGACCCGTTATGACGCCGTTCTCGGCTACTACTGGCAGGACACAACGCAGGAAGTGACTCGCGATCAGGTTCGTGCTGAAGTAGTTTACAAGCTGGACACAGGCAACTGGGGTAACCACACCTTCATCGGCGGTTTCAGCTACGAAAAGGAAAACACCGTTTCGGACCTGTACTGCCCGCCTTCCACTTGGACGGAAACCTATTATGACGATCAGGGCCGCGTCGTTGCCGACATCGGCGCTTCGCATCAGGTCTCGGACGTGGACCGTTACAGCTTCAAGAGCCTATCTGACTTCACGGCGTTCCAATACGGCGTGCAGGGCGACGGCATTGCCGACAACCCGAAGGTTCACTGGCAGAATGTCGAAGAGAACAACTGGAACCAGGCTTACTACGCCGTTTATCAGGGCCAGTTCTTCCAGGACAAGCTGACGTTTGTCGGTGGCCTGCGCTGGGACCGCAACGACTTCAACAAGGTCAGGAGCTATCCTTACGCCAATTCACTCATTGGTGGCGAAGACCCCTACGGGACATCTGTCACCTATGGCCGTGTGGACGAAGTTTACGACACAAACGGGAGCCCGAACACATCGACATCCCCGCAGATCGGCATCAACTATGCCCTGACGGACCAGATCTCGCTCTTCGCTGTGTATTCCGAAGGCACCAAGCCGCACTACTATGCCCTTGACGGCAACGGCGACATGCTCGATCCGGAAAAGACCAAGAGCAAGGAAATCGGCCTCAAGTTCGACTTCTTCGAAGGAAAACTCTCCGGCACGATCAGTGCCTACGAGCTGGAACGCGAAAACGTTCCTTACTTCGTTTGGTGGGCGCCGAACCCGAATGGAGACCTCTACAACGGCTTCATCGACAGTCAACCCGTGGCAATGCTTTGGGATTACTGCACGCCTGACGCGTTCTACGACATGTTCGCCTACTCGGGCCTTGATCCAGCCACTTGCCTTGCGACGATCAAGTCCCAGTGGCCCGAATGCTGGTGGCCGTCAATCGACGAAGTTTATAACTACGTCGTGACGAACAACATCACATCCGCAAACGCCTACGACAGCCACGGCACATGGAGCTGGGGCGACTTTGGTACGTTCAGTGCTTCTCTCTCTGACTGGAGCCTGTTCAGCGAAGCTTCGGCTAATTCGCACTCTCCTGTCGAAGGAACCGATGTGTACTTCCCGCTCGTTCGTCTGACAGACGATAACGTCGCAGCCCTCATTCGTTCGAAGCTGTATTCCACAACTTGGACGGGCAACCTGTACTCCAACAACAACGGCGAGCACTATCTCTATCGTGATGCTAGCACAGGCGACTCCGTTCTTGGTGTGAACAACACCCGCGGCGCCAACGGTGCGTTTGTTGCCATGAGCGACGAGGCAAAGGGCTGGGATATGAACGTCACCTGGACGCCCATTCCCGAGCTTCAGGTCATGATGGGCTTCTCGCACCTCAACCGCACCGTTACAAGCAAGCGCTACGTGTTTGTTGACGCCGAGTACTCCCCGGGTGCCAAGTGGCTCGACTCCGGTTACGCCTACGGCACGCTCAGCGAAGCCACGGCAATCGAGACCTATGCGGACATCAACGACGCGTCCACATACATGCTCGATTCAGACGGCAACCTGATCACCATGATTCCGCTTTACGGCAAGAGCATGGATGATTCGCCGGAAAACACAGTCACACTGTGGGCACGTTACGAGCTTAAGCACGCGTTTGGTTCCACCCCCTTCCTCAAGAACCTTGCAATCGGTCTTGGTGGTCAGTGGGAAGATCAGCGCATGTGGTTCACCGGCTTCACTTCCTCGGGCAACGTCTGCACATACACGGACTTGGCCGGCAACGAAGTGCTGATCGAGAAGTGGACCGACGAGCGCGTCACAATCAACGGCATGATCGAGTACACCACCCGCCTTCAGGACAAGTATGACCTGCGCGTGGCACTCAACGTTGACAACATCAGCGACGACAAGAGCGTTTACGGCAACATCTACGCCTCCGGCATGAGCTGGAAGCTGTCTGCCAGCATCGACTTCTAGTCATTGTTGTTAATATAAATCACTCACCTTCAAGGGGGCATGCCGACAAGTTCGGTATGCCCCTTTTCTTTTCCCAAGGGTAGAGGGATATTGTTAGCATCGGCATATGATGGTCCGATACAAAAGCAATCCATCCCATGCGTGCGCTGTCCATCGGACAGCAAAGCGCAACATCGCCAGCGCACTGCTAAAACAAGCGCGGAAACGCGCGGCCACCGGCGCATTTGTATAACACTTCAAACATACCCCCCGCAAAATGAGACTACTCCACCTCGCAAGCCCCATCATTTGCGCCGCTGCGCTTGGAATCGCACACATGAGCTTTGCAGACAACCACCAGGAAAGCGCCAAGAGCCAGCCCTACACATGGCGCAACGTCCGCATGGGCGGAGCGGGCTTCATATGCGGCTTTGTGTTTCACCCCGCCGAACCCGGCCTCGCCTATGCGCGCACGGACATGGGCGGCGCCTACCGCCGCGACAGCGCCGAGGGCGAATGGATACCTTTGACTGACTGGCTCAGCTACGACGAGCTTAACCTCATGGGCGTAGAGAGCATTGCCGTTGACCCCTCCGATCCCGACAGGCTCTACATGGCCTGCGGGACATACACCCTTGCCCAAGTCCCGGACGGAGCCATCCTCCGCTCCGCGGACAGGGGCAAAAGCTTTGAAGTGATCAAAATCGCCGCAAAGTTCGGCGGCAACGAAACCGGTCGCGGCAACGGAGAGCGCATGTCCGTGGACCCGCTTAACGGCGCAACCATCCTCCTTGGCACCCGCTACGACGGCCTGCTTCGCAGCGACGATTACGGCAGCACATGGAGCCGCGTGACCACGTTCCCCGACCTCATGGAACGCAGCCCTGACACGCTAAGACCCGAGGAACGCGAAAACTGGCTACGCTGGCAGGCCGGAGCGGGCATAATACGCATTATTCACGCACCCGAAGAAAGCGACAGCGCCTTTACGAGCACGGTGTACGCGCTAGTTTCCCTCATGGGGCAGGAGAACCTCTTTGTATCGCACGACGGCGGCGCACAGTGGAACGCTGTTCCCGGGCAGCCAACGCGCCTTCGCCCGACGGACGCGGACCTTGGCCCCGACGGGGTGCTGTATTTAAGCTACGGCACAAGCCCCGGGCCATACCACTCCGTGGACGGCGAAGTCTGGCGCTACGACACAAAAAGCGGCCAGTGGGAGGATATCACGCCTGTTCGCAGCGGCAGCATCCCAGACCCCGAGCACACGCATTTCGGATACATATCAGTAGCCATAGACCCATCCCACCCGGGCGTAGTACTGGCGACGCCATTCTGGTTCCCGGGCGGTGAAGAACTGTTCCGCTCTCTGGACGGAGGCCGCACCTGGGAATCGTTAATCCACCGCACGGCGAGCTACGATTACACAAAGATTCCCTACTACAAAAAGCCCGGCATCCACTGGCTCTTCGACGTCGAAATCGACCCTCACAATCCCGACCACTGCATTTACACAACCGGCTTTGGCGGATTTGAGACATTTAACCTGAGAAACGCCGATTCCGCCGAGGGCAAAACGCTCTGGACGCCCGCCGCAGTAGGCATCGAAGAATCCGTGCCGCTCGACATGGTATGCCCCTCTGTGGGCGCACCGCTCATCAGTGCTATTGGCGATTACGGAGGCTTCGTCCACCGCGATTTGGACAGCTATGCGCCTGAAGGCAATTTTTCCAACCCTGGGTTTGGCAACACATCGGGCCTTGCCGTAGCTTGGCAGAAGCAGTCCGTCATTGTGAGAGTAGGGCACGCGAGCAAGGGCGAAAACGCTGCCATAGGCATAAGCGCCGACGGAGGCGAAAGCTGGCGACCGGGAGTGAACCCCTTTGAAAAAGCACGCGGCGGAAGCGTAGCCCTCGCTGCGGACGCATCCACCCTTGTGTGGACGCCCGAGCACAACAAGCCTTGCGTAAGTGCCGATCTCGGAGAGAGCTGGGCGCTTGTCGAGAGCCTGCCCGTGGGGATGCGCGTCGTTGCGGATACGGTCAACCCGCTCAAGTTCTACGCGCTTGATATTTTTGCGCGCAAACTCTACCGCAGTGTGGACGGAGGGCGCAGCTTCAGCGCGGAACATATCGAGCTAAAGGGCGGACTGCCCGTGCGCGAAATAGTGCGCGGAGACCGTAGAGGCGGGCAGGACCGCGTTTACCCCGCCTTCGGGCGCGAGGGCGACCTCTGGATAGCCTCGGCGGACGGCCTCTACCACGCGCCGGACGGCGTCAACTTCACGCGCCTTGCGCACGTTGAGGCGATTCACGGCTTTGGCTTTGGCAAGGCCGCGCCGGGCGCAGACTACGAGACTCTGTTCATCGTAGGGACGGTGGACGGCGTGCGCGGCATATTCCTTAGCGACGACATGGGCGAAAGCTACGTCCGCATAAACGACGACGCCCACGAGTGGGGCCTTCTATTGCTGGTCGCCGGAGACATGCAGACATACGGGCGAGTTTACGTCGGCACCCACGGAAGGGGAATGATTTACGGCGACATCGCCGAAGGCGGCACTGAAGAGTGCGGCAAGTAGTGGATTGTGTTGTTCAGCAGTGTGGGACAAAACAAGGGCGGCTGCGGAGTTAATCCAAAGCCGCCCAGCACTATTTAAAGATAGCTATTGATAAAAACACCATTTGAGGGAAGGCGCGGTATCAAGGTCTCCAAAAGGCCCTATCCCTCGCTTCCGAGCGCATACAGGGCATAGGCCGCTCTCAGGCTTGGGCGGAAGGACAGCTCGCTCTTCCAGTCTCCGCCAAGGTATTTGTGCTTTATTATGCGCAGGCCCTTTTCCTTACAGAACTCTTCAAACTCCGCTATGCTGACGGGGTTGTGCGGTCTTTGCATAGGCCAGGGGGCTGGGTGTATTTCATTCCGTGCGGGGGAGCCGCTCAACAGGGTGCAAAGGCGGTTGCGCCAGTAGCCATGGTTTGCAAAGCCGACGGCGAGGCGTTTGCCAACGCGCAGGGCTTCTTCGATTACCGTGGCGGGGTTTTCCAGCTCCTGCACGGTGCGGGAGAGTACCACCCAGTCAAAATGCGCTCTTTCAAAAGTCTTGAGCAGCGTTTCGGCGTCCCCCTGATATACGGGAACACCCCGCTTGACGCAGGATTCGACCTTGTTCACGTCAGTATCGACACCGATGCCGTTCACCTGCCGCTTCTGGCGCAGGTTTTCAAGGAGTACTCCGCGCCCGCAGCCAAGGTCCAGCACCCGGCTGCCCGGCTCTATCCACTCGCCGATTATTTGCAGGTCGGTTTCCCTCTTGCTGTTGTGTACGGGTTTCATGGGTCTAGTTGGCTAGGAAGCCGCTAATCAGGCGGTAAAGTTCGGGCGCGTGCACAAGGAAGCTGTCGTGCCCGAGGCTCATGTCGAGCTGCGCATACGTGGCGGGCTTGCCGCAGCGAAGCAGCGCGTGGACGATGGCGCGGTTCTGCTCCGGCGGGTAGAGCCAGTCGGACGTGAAACCGGTCACCAGAACGCGGCTTTTCACGTTTGCGAAGCTGTCCTCCATGCGTCCGCCCTCTCCGTAGAGGTCAAAGCGGTCGAGCGCCTTGGTGAAATACAGGTAAGTGTTCGCGTCGAAGCGGTTGATGAAGCTCTGCCCCTGATAGTGAAGGTAGCTTTCCACCTCGAACTCCGCGCCGAAGCGTTCGCCCCCGCTGCCCTCCTTGCGGCTGCGGCCGAATTTCTCCTCCAGCCCTTTGTCGGACAAGTAGGTGATGTGGGCCATCATTCGCGCTACGGAAAGGCCCACGTTCGGCCCGGCTCCTGCCCCGTAAGCGCCGCCCTGCCAGCCTGGGTCCTGCATTATCGCGCTGCGCCCCACCTCGTTGAAGGCAATCGCCTGCGCGCTCTGGCGCCCCGTAGTCGCCAAGGCTATGACGCGCTGCACGTAGTCGGGATAGTCTATCATCCACTGGAGCACTTGCATCCCGCCCATCGAGCCGCCGATAATCGCGTACAGGCTGGCTATTCCAAGCTCCTTTTCGAGCAGGAGCCGCTGCGCGTTCACCATGTCGCGGATTGTGATTACGGGGAAGTCCAGCCCGTAGCTTTTGCCCGTTTGCGGGTTTTTGCTGCTAGGCCCCGTCGAACCCTGACAGCCGCCAAGACAGTTCGAGCAGATAACAAAATACTGGTTCGTATCCACGGCCTTGCCCGGGCCTATCAGATTGTTCCACCAGCCGGGCTTGCCGTCGCGTATCGAGTGGACGCCAGCACAGTGATGGTCGCCCGATAGCGCGTGGGTAATGAGAATCGCGTTGTCGCGCGCGGCGTTCAGGCGGCCGTAGGTCTCGTATCGCAGTGTGAAGCCCGGGATCGTGCTTCCGCATTCAAAGGTGAACGCGTCCCTGCATACGTAGTCCTGCCAGCGAACAAGGCCGACTTCACCTGGTTCTTCGTTTGGCAAATCGTGTGGAAAGGAATCGTTCATGAGTGGTTTGACGCGACAGATTCTGATTCATATTCCGCCATCGGGAAAGCGCGAGCAAGAAAGCAATTCGCCCGCCGCTGCAAGAACTTCCCTAGGGAGCGTTTGCAAATAGAACTCCCGTCGGAATACGGGCGTCTTTCCGGCTAAAAAACAGCCCATTCGGCTCGGTGAATCTCGATTCACCTCGCCTCATGTTCTGATTTTTATCTCGGAAATCCATCCCGCCCCCTCGGTCCGTCTATTTGCAAACGCTCCCAAGGGCTCTATTCTACGAGCCAGCGCTTGAACGCGGTAATTTCGTTCAGGGTTCCGACAACGAGCAAAAGATCGCCTTCTTCCAGCGTATGTTTCCCGTCAGGGGAGATAATGCGCCTATCCCCGCGTTGAATCCCGACGATGCGCACGCCTGTCTGTTGTGTGATTTGCAGCTCTGCCAGCGTCTTGCCCGTTCTTGTGCCTTCGGGGACTATGGTTTTGTCCATTACTGCGCCGCTGAAGGTCTTGGCCCTTTCGGCAGGGTCGATTTTTTCTCCAGCAAGGTACTGCGTCGCGGCTGCGATGTTTTCCGCCCCGCCGATTAGGAGCAGCTTGTCGCCCGGGTAAATGTGCATGGAGGGCAGGATGCGCGTAATTACGAATCCGTTGCGCTCGATTTCCAGCAATGGGCAGCCAAAGCGCGAGGGCAGGGACAGTTGTGCGATTGTCTGCCCGGCATACGCGGCGTTGTCCGGCACTATGAAGTCCTCCATGCAGAGCTTCCACGATTCCAGTCCCTTGTCCATGGCAAGGCGTGCACGTGCGCGCGCGTTCTTCGGCTCAGGTTGTGCGTTGGCGGAAAACACCTCGTGAACGGAGTTTCGCCACACGCCGTGCCAGTATATGAGCCGCTTGGAGAAGAAGGCCACCACTGCGAGCGCGAGCACCGCGATCACTATCCAGGCGCCAAGGGGCAGGCTTTCGATCGGCAGGAATAGATACAGCCAGTAGGCAATGACGAGCGAAGAGGCTACGCGGAAGCTGAAACTGACTATTCCGGACGGAACGCGGCTCTTTCCCGCCCCATCGGCCAGAATCATGGCCACTGCCGACACGTTGCGCCAGATTGCGAAGAGGAGGATTAGCACAAAAAGGCCGATTATCGACCAGAAGCCGTAGCCAATCAGGGTTTTGTCCGTGATGAGGCCGGCAAGGCTTTCTTTAATCAGCGGCAAGAGGCGCGGGGGGAATACGAGTAGGCCCGTAATTAGCAGCATTTCCACTGCAATTTGTATCAGGCGCACTCGCACGAGCTTCCACAAAAGGGGCGCGCTCTTGCGCGTCTGCAACTGGAGAAGCCAGCGGTGGTAGGCGTCGAAAAAGCCGGTAATCCAACTTGGTTCTAGCCTTTCAACAAGGGAAAGAATCGCCGCGCTTTTCGCGTTCACTATCGGGGTTAAAAACACGGTGAGGACGGACACGCCCACGGTCAGCGGGTAGTATTCCGGCGATAGTACGGCACTAGTTACGCCAAGCTGGGCGATTATGAAGGAGAATTCGCCCAAGGGGGTGAGCAAGAGGCTTGCTCGGCGTGCTTCCTTGGGTGCCGTGCCTGTGATTATCATGGCAAGCCCCGTGGCAAGCGGCCTGGCTATCATGGCAAATAGGGTTAGCCCGATTATCATGGGCCACACTCCCAGCAGCAGGCGTATGTCTATCATCATGCCGATACTGACAAAGAACACGCTGCTGAATACGTCCCTCATGCCGGAGAAGGACTTTTCAACGCCGCTTTTCTGTGGCATTTCAGCCACTATCGCGCCGAGTAGAAAGGCCCCTAGCGCGAGGGAGTAGCCCGCCTTTGCCGCCGCTATCGCCAGTAGAAAAAGCAGGCCAGTGACGATGATTGTTTGTAATTCGGGGTCGGCTCTTGCTTCCAGCCTTTTGAAAATGCGGGGCACAAGAAACAGGCCCCCGCCTAGCAGGAGCACGACAAAGGCGCTCATCGTGGCGAGCAGGGCGCCGAAGTTCAGGTTTACCGTGCCTTCTTCCTGCGTGAGGCTGGCCAGAACGGTAAGGGTGACCACGGCCACGACGTCTTCCATGACCGTGATTGCCATGGCCCTTTGCGCGGAGCCTTCGTGCGAGAGCTTCAGTTCGGTTATTATCTTGGAAATCACCGCCGAGCTGGAGACGAGGAATATGCTCGCGACAAAGGCGCTTTGCAGTGTCGTCCACCCGAGGGCAAAGCCGAGAGGGCGCGTCAGGTTGATTACAAAGAATGCGCCCAGTGCCGTTGCAAGCAGGGTTGGCAGGCCCATGCGGCCAAGTTTGCTCAGGCTTAGGCCGAGGCCGATGGCGAACATCAGAAACACAAGGCCCACTTGCGAGAGCATCTGGATGCGGTCGATGTCCGACACGAACGAGAAGGGCGGGGTGTAAGGGCCGATGATGACGCCCGCCATCAGATAGCCTACGATTACAGACAGGTTTACGCGCTTGCACAGCGCACCTGCCAGTCCTGCCGCGAGCAGCACGATGGCTAGATCCTGAATGAAGCTGATGCCGTCCATTTTTATAGCGATTCTTAAAAGTTTACCGAAATAGAAAGAGAAAGATTTCCTTAACCACAGATTTCACAGATTTACACAGATTGCAGAAGGATAAGGGCTTGTATCTCTCGAAATCCACTTTTAATCCTTTTTCATCTGCGGATAAACAAATCTGGTTTCTTGGTTTTCTTTTGAGAAATGCTATAAGTATTAGCGATTTCGAGCGCCTTTGCGAGTCGCTGCTTTGGGAGCGTTTGCAAAGAAAAACGGGCGCCTGTCTCCAGTCGTCCGTTTTCATGCCTTGCAAAAGGACTGTGGTCCTTTGCGGAACCGCACTTCTTGACGCGCTATTCCTTGCTGCGGGCAATTTTGCTCACGTCTTCGCAGATGCGGAAGATGACGATGAGCATTTCGCACCATACGCGGGCGAACATCACCGCGAGAAGCGTGAAGATTGGCACCAGAATCAAGCTAAGAAGGCCGGATGTGATGCCTTGGGCAAAGCCGCCGATAAGGCTGCCCAGAGCGCCTATGGCGATGAATACCAGTTCGAGTATGTAGATGAACTTCACGAGCTTGGTCGTGATGAAGTTCTTGAAGGAGAGGTCGAACAGGGCCGTCAGAAAGCCTTTGGGATCTTCAATCATTTCTTTGTCTCCTGAAATCACAGGTTGTGTGTTATGGCTCGGTGGTTACGAGCTTTCGATTCTATATTCTTGCGCTCATGAGAAACTATGCGAGTGTATTTTACTCTTTTTCACAATCAATGCCGGATGAGACCGTGTATCAATATTTCTCGGGATAATAAAAAGACATCTTGACTTTATTGCCCAACATACTGCATATACGAGTCCGACGTTGAAACACGGGGGCGGCCACACGGCCCCTCCCAACTAAAAAAGAACAAAGACAATGAGTCAGACACAAGGACCAGGAACACTCGCAGTGCATGCAGGGCAGGCCGCCGACAAGGCCACCCATGCTTGCGCTGTGCCGATATACCAGACGAGCAGCTACGCGTTCGATAGCACGGAGCATGCAGCCAATCTCTTCGGATTGAAAGAGCTTGGCAACATCTACACTCGTCTTATGAACCCCACGACCGATGTGCTCGAACAGCGCGTAGCGGCTCTTGAGGGTGGAACGGCAGGTCTGGTCATGTCTAGCGGCAGCGCGGCCATCACTTACGCCATTCTGAATCTTGCAAGCGCGGGGGACCACATCGTTTCCGTGTCCCAGCTTTACGGAGGGACCTACAACCTGTTCCACAACACCCTGCCCAAGTTGGGCATCGAGGTGAGCTTTGTGGACGGTGAAGACCCCGAGAGCTTCCGCCGTGCGCTAAGGCCCAACACGAAGGCCTTCTACGGCGAGAGTCAGGGCAATCCGCGCCTCAACATCTTCCCTTACGAGGAGGTTGTGGCCATTGCCAAGGAAGCTGGCGTGCCGCTCATTATCGACAATACCGCGCTTTCTCCCTACCTGCACCGCCCGATCGAGCACGGCGCGAACATCGTCGTGCACAGTCTTACCAAGTTCATCGGCGGCCACGGCACCAGCCTTGGCGGTGCGATTGTGGACGGGGGCAACTTCGACTGGGGCAGCGGCAAGTTCCCGGGCTTTACGGAGCCGGACCCGAGCTACCACGGTCTTGTTTACTGGGACGCGTTCAAGGCGTTTCCGCCCGCGGGTGGCAAGAATATCGCCTTCGCTTTCAAGGCAAGACTTCAGCTTCTGCGCGATACGGGCGCCTGCATATCGCCCTTTAACAGCTTCCTCATCCTGCAAGGGGCCGAGACGCTGCACCTTCGTATGGAGCGCCACTGCGCCAACGCGCTCAAGGTGGCCCAGTATCTGGAGCAGCACGACAAGGTCGCATGGGTCAACTACCCGGGCCTGAAGAGCAGCAAGTCTTACGACGCGGCAAAGAAGTATCTGCGCAATGGCGCTGGTGCTCTAGTTGGCTTCGGCGTAAAGGGCGGTATCGACGCCGGGCGCAAGTTCATCGAATCGCTCCAGCTCTTCACGCATCTTGCGAACATTGGTGACACGCGCAGTCTGGCCATTCATCCGGCTTCGACAACGCACAGCCAGCTCGAAGGCGAGGAACTGCTCTCGACGGGTGTCACGCCGGACTTTGTGCGCCTCTCCATAGGCATCGAAGACGCCGAGGACATCATTGCGGATCTGGCACAGGCTCTTGAGCAGGTGTAAGCAGCGGGTCGGCAAACAATTCCAAAGGCGCGTTCCAATACGGGACGCGTCTTTTTTTATGTACTATGGGCCAGCTCTAACAACTTTGATTTCTGCTGCGAACGGTCTTTGCGGCGGGAGGGTGTAAACCCTCCTTATTTGAAGGGCTTTGCCCTTACGGCGGGAGGGTGTAAACCCTCCTTACTTGAAGGGCTTTGCCCTTACGGCGACTGCGTGCGCCTATCCCAAGACTGTTAATGACGATGCGGGAGCATTGGTGGTGCATGACTTTCTCTGGATTTTTTCAATACTACTCACTTCCGAGGCCTTGTCATACATCCGCAAATCTTCGTTCTCGCTACGAAACCAGTTGTTAGTGGTGGCCTATGGCACTTTTTGGTGAATAAGTCCTACATACAGACAGTTGAATGTTTGCCCATTCTCATCCATATTATTCCCCTAGGTCGAATATGAAAACGCACGCCTTCCCTGTCTTTGCGATTCTCTTAGCGTCTCTTTGCGTTCCTGCAAGTCTTCATGCCATATTGGCCGGGGACGAGACTGGCACTCCTGCCGACAGCCCCGCGAATCGTGTGGATACGGCGGATGTTTTTACTGGCGTTGGCGCGGTGAGTACCTCTGGCAGCGGCAAAGGTTCTTGCACGGCTTTGAGTTCCAACTGGGTGCTGACGGCTGCCCATGTGGTCAACGGCGTTGGCAGCGTGACGGTGTATTTTACCGTCGGCGGAGTAACCACGAGCTACACTTCAACCCAGTACTACACCTACAACTACAACGGCGATACTTACAACGCCTCGACTCACGACTACGACGTGGCGCTCGTTTATATTGGCGGTGGCTTGGCATCGAATATCGACACCTATTCTCTTTACGCCGGTAGTCTTTCTACGACTACTGGAGCGAACAACGGCTCCACTCTGACTCTTGTCGGCTACGGGCAGTCGGGCTATGGGGATGTGGGCGTGTCCGTGGCTCTTTCTCAGGATACGCGCCGAGTGGGTGCCAACGTAGTCGATACCCTCGGGGATTTGGACGGCACAGAGTGCGTGTTTTATCAGATGGATTTCGACGACGACGCCACGTTCGGCCAAGCGGGGGGAAGCCTTGGCAACGATGTGGAAACCACATTAGCTGTGGGCGATTCCGGCGGGCCAGCCCTCATTTATGTCGATGGGGAATACAAGGTCGCAGGCGTAAACACTCTCGTTTCCTACGAAGATTCTTCCAGCTCCCTATACGGCACGTATGCCTTTGGGATTACAACCGGCAGCGTGTCAGACTGGATTAATAACACGATGGCCACGGTGCCCGAGCCTGCAAGCTATGCTCTCGCGCTGGGGCTTTGCGGCATTATCCTGGTCTGCCTGCGCCGCAAGAGGCGTTGAACGGAGTTTTATCGTGTTCAGCCATTGTCAGGGGCTTTCGCTTTCTGGTTGAACAGTGCATCCGTTCGGACTTGCAAGGCTGTTTGAACGGGCTCAATCTCTGGCCTATCATGAAGTTTTCGGAAGTGTTGCCAGAACTCCCCATTGAGCAGCTTGCCGCTTTGTCGGCAACAGCCACGCCACGGGATGTTGAGCGCGTACTTTCGCGTGAAACCGCGCAAAGCCTTGAAGATTTTGCCGTTCTGATTTCTCCGGCAGCCACGCCCTATCTGGAGAATATGGCGCATATTTCCCAGAAGCTGACCTTGCAGAACTTCGGTCGCACGATTCATTTGTTTGCCCCGCTGTATCTTTCAAACGAGTGCGTGAACGTCTGCAAATACTGCGGCTTTTCGCGGCACAACAAGATTCCCCGCGTCACGATTCCGATTACGCAGGTGATGAACGAGGTGGGTATGCTTGCGCGGCAGGGCTTCCGCTCTCTGCTCATCGTGGCTGGCGAGCACCCGCGCTACGTGGACAACGGCTTTGTGCTGGAGGTCATTCGCAACTGCCTGCCCATTATGCCGAGCATCGCCGTGGAGCTTGGCCCCACGCGGACGGAGAACTACATCCCGATGGTGGAGGCCGGCTGCGAGGGCATCGTGGTCTATCAGGAAAGTTACCACAAGCCGACCTACGCCGAGATGCACATCGCGGGGCCGAAGAAGAACTTCGACTTTCGCCTCGACACCCCCGAGCGGGCTTACGAGGCCGGAATGCGCCGCCTTGGCCTAAGCCCCCTTTACGGGCTTTACCAGTGGCGCTACGAGGCCGTTGCAGCCGCTGCGCACGCGCAGCACCTTCAGCGGGCCTGCTGGCGGGCGGAGCTTGCAATCGGGCTTCCGCGCATGAGACCCGCCATTGGCGGCTTTGCCCCGAGGGAGGACTATTTGATGAACGATCGCCAGACTGTGCAGCTAATGTGCGCTTTCAGGATGATGTTCCCGAGGGCTGACATATCCGTTACAACGCGCGAGAGGCCCGAGCTTCGCGACGGCATGATCCAGATGGGAGCCACGCACATGAGCGCGGGCGCAAGTACCGAGCCTGGCGGGTACAGCAACTTTGACGAGCAGACTTGGCGTCCCAAGACGCCCCAGCCGGGCGAGCAGTTCCACGTCGCCGACGAGCGCGGACCGAAGGAGATTGCCGCCATGATTCGTTCCAAGGGTTACGAGCCGGTGTGGAAGGACTTTGACCGTTCATTTGTCAGCAGCGGTGCGGAGGCGCTCGCCTCGTGAACATGCCCGATTCTCAAGCCGCAGCGCCCGGGCATATACGGGTGCGCGCCAACGGGGACTTCTTTGACGTTCCCGTCGGGACCAGTCTCGAAGCGTTCCTTAAAATGCGCGGTCAGGCCATCGGGCGCGTAGTAGTCGAGCGAAACGGCGAGGCTCTCTCTCCCATGGAGCAGAGGGGCGTCGTCCTGGAATCAAACGACGTGTTGGAAATTGTCCGCCTTGTAGCCGGCGGGTAGTCCGAAGTCGCTGAAAAAACGCGCATCGCGCATGTGACTTGTGGGAAACCGTGCTCGTCTTGGGCGCTGCATGTTCGTATTTGCTGCCTTTTGCAGAGCGGTCAGCCTGCAAATCAGCAGCTTATTGCCAGTGGGATTGCAAACGGCCAATGGGTAAGGCCGTTGTTACAGAATTGATACCCTGTATGTGGTATATTCCTGTGCGTTTTTTGTAAAAGCCTGAGGCGTTCGAAACGGTATGTTAATTGTACGTGTCGGAGAGCCGAACACACTGGATGACAGTTTTGGGCTGTACGCATTTACAAGGATACCAATATTAAAGTATAACAACTCATTAAGAAAAACAAACTTGGTGATTTGAACTTTTCAGACTTGAGGTTGATGTTTGTTGGCTGTCCTTAAAAAGGAAAAGCGTCAAACGGCATGAGAGAGTAATTGCCCTATTTTCTTTTGTTATTAATTCAAGTCTGGGATTGTAATCGTGCTGCCCATATACCGCTCATCACTCCATCCGCAAACCATACACATGCGCCATGAGCACTTGGACAATACAAAAAAGAATCTCGTTGGGATTCGCTATCCTGACATCGCTGACTGCCATCATCGGCATAGTCGGAATTGTGGCTGTAAACCTGATCGAGAGGGAAAATGAAGCACTGCTGGGCAAGGACATGCCCGGCACCGTTCTTATTCTTCGAGTGAAAGACCAGATATCCCAAGGCTATGCCTATATCGAACGGCATGTTCGAACGGAAGATAAAGAGGCAATGGCCGAAATAGACAAACTTTACCTAGAAATCTATAAGAATGTGGTCGGCTATCTTGGTGAATACGAGAACATGATTACAGACGCCGAAGATAGGCGCATGTATGATGACTTGAATAAAAGAACAGTTGATTACGGCAAGACAAGGGCCAGGTTGTTTGAATTATCCTCAAGTGGGGACAAGAAAGCGGCATCTGCATTTATGGATAGTAATTTCCTGCCGATGTACGGTAATTACAAATCCTTTTTGGATGAGTATGTGAAATTCAATACAGATAGATGCGACAATAGAGGCGAGCTTGTCAGAGTTCGTACGGCAGAGGCTTCGACATTCGTTCTTGTTGGTATGCTTGGCGCGATGTGCGTATCCATCCTTAGCTGTACCATGATAGGGCGACGCATAACTAAAATACTCCGGCACGCTATACAGACCATAAACGAAGGTTCGCAGCAGGTGGCAGCCGCATCGACGCAGGTATCGTCAGCGAGCAACATGCTTGCCGAAGGGGCAAGCGAACAGGCCGCAAGCCTTGAAGAAACAAGCTCTTCGCTCGAAGAGATGTCCTCTATGACGGCCAGCAACGCGCAGAGCGCGGCAAAAGCCAAGGCCTTGGCTAATCAGATGCGCGCAACAGCGGACGAGAGTGCCGAGCAAATGCAGCAAATGCAGAAGGCAATGGATGCGATAAAGGCGTCCTCCGCTGGCATTTCGCAGATTATCAAAACCATTGACGAGATAGCATTCCAGACGAACATCCTTGCCTTGAACGCCGCTGTCGAAGCTGCCCGTGCGGGAGAGGCTGGTGCAGGCTTCGCCATAGTGGCGGACGAAGTGCGCAACTTGGCTCAGCGTTCGGCACAGTCTGCCAAGGAAACCTCGGAAAAAATCGAAGGGGCAGTCCGCAATAGCGATCAAGGCGTCCAGTTGTCCGCATGTGTTGCGGGTTCTCTCGATTCCATTGTGAGCAAGGCGCGGGATATGGATCATCTTGTAAGCGAGATTGCCACAGCGACGAGCGAGCAGGACCGCGGCATTTCCCAGCTATCGCTCGCGGTGGCGGAAATGGACAAAGTTACGCAAAGTAACGCCAGCAACGCCGAAGAGACCGCTTCCGCATCCGAGGAGCTTAATTCCCATGCCGACGCCTTGCGCGATACAGTCGGCGAGTTGCTCTCACTTGTTCAAAAGAGCAGTGAACGCAGCGTGGCAATGCTGGACTCTGGAAGCAGCAGACTCGTAGGCATTGGTCCATCGCCAAGGCAGATGCATCTCAGCCCGCGCGAGATGCTTGAACAGCGAATGCGCGAGGTGGACTTCCCCGCAAAGCCCGAAAAGGAGAGATTGCTTCCGCGCCGCTGACAGACACGGCACGCAGTAACAGAAAAGCCCCTGACGCAAGATACGTCAGGGGCTTTCTGTAAAATGAGGCTATGAGGGCTGCGGAAGGTGTCAGAGACACTCACTCGCATTTGCGTCAATCACCGCGTCTTATTGCAGCTCGACTTTGACAATGTCGGCGTCCTTCCAGAGGCTCTCCAGTGCGTAAAGCTCGCGCATGTGGGGCGTGAACATGTGGAAAATGATGTTTCCAGCGTCCAACACTGCCCAGCCGCTGCTGCAATCGGTGTCCATGCCGACGATTTCCGCGCCAAGTTCGTCCAGAGCCTTTTCCACGACGTTGCGCAAGGCGCGCAAATGCGGGGAAGAGTTGCCTGTTGCGATGACGAAGTAGTCCGCTATGGAGGAACGCTGGCCAAGATGCAGGATCTTCAGATCCTCCGCCTTCTTGTCGTCAAGAGCCTGACAGCAGGCCTTGAGCAGTTCCTGAATGGAAATCTCTTTGGAGTCTTTTTCGCTACTTACTTCGATCATGCTAAAACTTAATGATGCTTGTACAGGCCTTTTCCGACAATAAAATCATGCACCCGTGCAGGTGTCAGGTGATCTATCGGCAGATTGCAGTAGAGCCTTTCCCGCAATTCAGTCGAGGAAATTTCGATATTTCTGGCATGTATTAGCGTTGCTTCGGGATATGGAGGCGGATGGGCGCATATTTTATGCCCCGGGCGGGTGGCCACGCCAAAGCGCAACATTCGGGCCAAAAGGTCGTAATCTTTCCACTCCGGCAGCCTTTCCCACTGGTCAGCACCCAGCAGCCAGAAAAGAGCAGCCCCGGGGAACTTCTCCACCAAAAGCCGCGCTGTGTTCACCGTGAAGCTGGGGGAGGGCAGCTCTCCCTCTATGTCCAGTACGTCCAGCCAGTCGCGCCCCTTACTCATTTCGCGGCACATCTGCACGCGATCTTCAAAGCTGGCATTGTGCGCGTTGTTGCGCATCGGGCTTTGCTTTGCGGGGATTAGGAACACCTTTTCCAAACCGATCTGTTCCAGAGCATCCCTCGCAATAATAAGATGTCCTAGGTGCGGAGGATCAAAACTCCCACCAAGAAAGCCCAGCATGGGTAAATCGCTGCCGCTCATCTAAGTTCTTCATTATGCAAAGAAGCGGACGGGGGTCAATAGCCGGAGCCGTTTTAGTGATACAATCCTATGGCCAGCACTAACAACTTTGATTTTTGCTGCGAACGCTCTTTTCGGCGGCTGACTTCGTTTCGGAAGTTCGCCGGATTCTCCAATACTACTCACTTCCGAAGTCTTGTCATCCATCCGCAAATCCTCGTTCTCGCTACGAAACCAGTTGTTAGTGCTGGCCCTATCAGAAACGGCTAGTGAAACTCGTCTTGTGTTGGGCGTTTCAAATCTTGCTCCAGTCCTGCCCGAGGACGGCCCGCGTGTCCCCCTTGGCCAGAAGCATCCAAAGCTCCAGCGCGCGGTTTAGCGGAACATTCCTCATGCAGCGGCTCGGCATGTCGTCGCGGTCGGCGTTTTCCAGCGTAAGGACTTTGTTGCTTGCGTAGGTCAGGGTCCAGCCGCTTGGGCCGTGCGTGAGCCACGCGTCGGGGTAGTCGGCGCTGTCGGAATCTTCCAGCACTGAGCCGAGAATCTCCCTCATGCGCATGGGCGTAGGGTTCAGCTCGCTAATACCGTTGGAGTCTGTCGTATGGTAGGACATGTTTTGCGTCGATGAATGACAATACGCCTTAAAGGTTGCTCGTTCAAAAGCATGGCGCGGAATGAACTGCCGGGCGTTCTCTACCAGCCGATTCTGCCGAAAAGGGACAGGGGCAGGAGCTTGTCCGAGCGCGAATGCTTGAGCGCCAGCTCTCCCACGCGCAATTCCCCGCCCATTGCGCCGAAAACCTCGCCCATGAGGTTCCCGATCATCAGCGCCGAGGCCTCCAGATTGTACATCGTCATGATGACAAGGAGCGGATTGTCGCTCAAGAGCTTGCGGCATTCGCTCAGAAGCTCCACCGCCTTTTCCTCCACTTTCCACACCTCGCCCTTGGGGCCGCGCCCGAAAGAAGGCGGGTCGAGCAGTATGGCGTCGTAGCGGGAGCCGCGCTTAATCTCCCGCCCTACGTACTTCATAGTATCTTCCAGCACCCAGCGGATGGGGGCCTCGCCCATGCCGGAGGCGGACTGATTGTCCCGCCCCCACGCTATGGACGGCTTGGACGCATCGACATGCGTCACCTGCGCCCCCGCCTTTGCCGCGGCAAGGCTGGCCACGCCCGTATAACCGAAAAGGTTCAGCAGCTTGGGACTCTTGCGCGTTTTCAGCCGCTCCATCATCCATGTCCAGTGCGGCTCCTGCTCGGGGAACACGCCAAGATGCTTGGACCCGTCCGTAAGGCGCGCCTGAAGTTTGACTCCTGCGAGATTCATCATCCATGTGCGCGGCGTCCCCTTGCGCAATTCCCAGCGCCCGTCGTCGTGCAAAACGGCGTCCGCATTGCGCCAGCGGGTGGCATCGTCCGGCTTCCACCAAGCCTTGGTTTCGCCACGGATTATCGTGACCTCGCCGAAACGTTCCAGCTTGCGCCGGTCGCCGGAGTCGAGCAGTTCGTAGTCCGACCAGGACGAGGAAAGAATCAAAGGGCTGGAAGCGTTGTTCATAATTGGTAAAGAGGCACACCTTAGCAGCAGCATCGCTTCGGCATCAAGCTAGGCCTTATGTTCTTCAGGCAAAAGTGTTAAGGTGCCGCTCATTGTGCTTGAGGCTTGTTATGCGCGGCGCAATCGCTGAGAATAGCCTGTTTTACAAGCCATGCCAGCCATCCCGAAGAACTTCAAGCCCGTCCCCTACGAGTATCACCAGCAGATAGAGCTTACTATCGACACGCTAACAAACCTCGGTCTCGGCCTTGGACGCGTGGACGGCTGGGTAATCATGGTGCCGCTCGTCCTGCCCGGGGAGCGTGTTCGCGTGCGCGTGTGGCGCAACAAGGCGAACTATTCGGAGGCGGATCTTGTCGAGATACTCGAAGCCTCGCCCGAGCGCGTAGCCCCGCGCTGCCCGCTCTTTGGCGAATGCGGTGGCTGCCAGTATCAGCACCTTTCCTACAAGGGGCAGCTTGAATGGAAGAGTCGCCACGTGCAGGAGCTTGTTACGCGTCTTGCAAAGTTGGACCTGGCCGTGGAGCCGAGCTGGCCCTCGCCGCTTGCTTTCGGCTACCGCTCGAAGATTACGCCCCATTACGAGCCTCGCGGGCAGCAGCCCATGCACATCGGCTTTCAGGGCATGTCAACGCGCGCCATTATCGACGTTCCGCAATGCCCCATCGCAAGCGACGCCATCAACGCTGCCCTGCCAGTGGAGCGCGAGCGCCTGCTAAAGCGTCAGCATTCGCTAAAGCGCGGGGGCACGCTCCTTTTGCGCGACCTTGGAGACGGGCATGTGGAAACGGACATGCGTGCCACGGCTGAGGCCAGCGTGGGCAAGTTGCGCTTTCGCTTTCAGGCCGGTGAGTTTTTCCAGAATAACCCGCATATTCTGACCGAGCTGCTCGACTATGTTATGAAAGAGGCCGCCGCCGAGGGGTTGGACTGTCTCGTGGACGCATACTGCGGTGCGGGTTCCTTCGCTCTTTGGGGCGCGGACCGTTTCGAGAAAGTGGCGGGCATCGAGATAAGCGAGCGGGCCATCGAGCTTGCAAAGGAGAACGCGGCTCTGAACGGCATTGCGAACGTGAGCTTTGTGCCCGGAAGTGCCGAGGCGATATTCTCGCAGATTGATTTCGCCCCGTCGCGTAGTGCGCTGATTATAGACCCGCCCCGTCGTGGCTGCGACGAGGTGTTCTTGGATCAGCTTGTCCGCTGGGGGCCGGCGCGTGTGGTGTATGTTTCCTGCGGGCCGGATACCCAGGCGCGGGATTTGCAGTATCTTTCGCAGCACGGTTACAAGGTGGAAAAAGTGCAGCCTTTCGACCTTTTCCCGCAGACAAGGCACATCGAAAGCGTGGCGACCATAGTTCGGAGCTGATTGTCAGGCAGCGTTTTATGATAGCAGCTTGTCGCCTGCGCAAGGGCTGTCCTGCTCATCTCCAGTATTTATGCGGACTGCGGAGCCATGCGTGCGAGTCGCGGAAGAAAAATCACAGAAAAATGCTTTTTTTCATATTTGGCCCTTGACCGGCGAACATGTTTCGGTAGTGTTCAGGGCTTTCCCAAGGGGTGGTAGTTCAGTTGGTTAGAACGTCGGCCTGTCACGCCGAAGGCCGCGGGTTCGAGTCCCGTCCATCCCGCCACTTTTAAACCTCCGTGTGAC
The DNA here is from genome assembly GCA_016928295.1 of Opitutales bacterium. Lineage (GTDB taxonomy): Bacteria > Verrucomicrobiota > Verrucomicrobiia > Opitutales > Oceanipulchritudinaceae > Verruco-01. Next base: position 8,145 of record JAFGLA010000054.1, on the reverse strand, counting down.
ACGGAGGTTTTTTTGTGCCCGTGTTGCCAACTCTTCTGAGTGTAGAGGGAATCAATGTTGGAATTGTAAACACGAAGCCGTTCTTGCTTTAATAATGGGCGTAATGGAATCAGGTGATTACGATATCGTGATTGTTGGCGGTGGCCCTTCAGGTGCAATGGCGGCGTTCTCGCTGGCGAAACACTATCGTGTGCTGGTGCTGGAACGGTTTGCGCTGCCGCGTGAGAAATCTTGTTCGGGAGTGTTGGTTAGGAAATCCCTTGATTGCCTTTCCTCAACCATGGGGATGCCGCCGGATTCTGTATGCTGTTCTCCCAAGGTTACAAGTGGTCTTGCCATGCATACATTACGTCGTGTTTATGAATTCGAGGACCCGGGGATGAACATTGTTCGCTCGCGCTTCGACTACTGGATGTTGCGTTGTGCGGAGGAAAGGGGTGCCACACTGCGGGATCGTGCTCTTGTAACTGACATGGTGCCGCGTGAGGACTCAATCGAGCTTTGTGGAATGTTGGCAGGGGCACGATTCTCCCTTCGCGCGTCGTTGGTTCTGGCATGCGACGGAGTGAACGGTAATTCAAGGCGGATTTGCAGGCTGCCACCGCAGAACAAGGTCGTAACCTGTCAGAAATTCTATCGCGCGGATATCGATATGGACCGGTCCAAGTTTGTCGCGTTCACTTCTCCAGAGTTTTCGCGTTACGATGCTTGGGTGAACAGCAAGGATGGCTGTGTCGTGGTTGGTTCAATTGCTGCCGACAGACGCGAGGCAACTGCTTTTCAGTCTGTGTTTGAAGGACATCTTAAGGAGGCCGCGAATCTTCGCATCAATGAGGAGCTTCGTTGCGAATACTGGAGTTTGCCTCTTGTACAACCTGGGAATGAGCCAGTGTTAAACGCCGGACGAGTGTTCTTTTGCGGGGAGGCTGCGGGATTGCTTAATCCATTTGGCGAAGGGATGTCCATCGGTATGGCCTCAGCTAAGGCCATATCAGAAGTTATTTGTGGGTACGGTCTTGCAGATATGGAGTGCTTGGCTGTCCGATACAAGGCGGCCTTGCAGACTGAAGTCTCATACATGAAGAGGCAGTGGGCGTTGCTTTACGAGATTGCGCCAGAGTTCCGTGCTAATGCGGCTGGCATTGTGGTCGCGTAGCTTACAAGGGATTCGATAGCCATTTGAGCGCAAGAAGCACGGCCCTGTGATTATTTGCCTATCCTAGAGCCTTGCTGTCTTTTTTCAGGCTTTCCCTTATGCCGCCGCAGACGGCGCAACACATGTTGAACACTGACTCGTCCGCCACGGAATAGAACACCTGCAAACCCTCGCGCCTGCGGCTCAGCAACCCCTCTCGCGCCAGAGTCTGAAGGTGGCGCGAGACATTCGCCTGCGTGCCCCCGCTCTCCGCTACGAGCGCGTTCACATTCTTCTCCCCATCAATAAGACTCTGCAAAAGACGCAGTCGCATCGGCTCGGACAACACGGCGAAACGCCTTGCCACAAGCTCCAGCGCCTCGTCACTCATGCGTTCGTTTGCATCTTTCATGGAATAAACATGGCCCAAACTTGACATATAATCAAGCATATGCGTATATGTGCATATATCAAATTCAAACTACTGATAATCCATGAAAAGTGATTCATTCATCAGAGTTCTTGCCGGAGTGGTCGTCATCGCCAGCGCCGCCCTTGTGCATTTTGTCAGCGAATGGTGGCTGCTTTTGACGGTACTGGCCGGACTTAACCTCATTCAGTCCGCGTTCACAGGCTTTTGCCCGCCCGAAATACTCGCGCGAAAGCTCGGTTGGGTACATAATGACTCATGCAAGAAAAAGAGCAGTAGCAAAGACTCCTGCTCCTGCTTCATGGGCAGGTAGCCCGACAAGGCACAAGTCCCTGTCCAACAACAATGCCTGATGGAATTGATTGGTATGTATAAAACTACACGCTTTGCGGGCCTTGCGGCCTTGTTAATCTTCGCGGCATCTTCCCTTATGGCGGACTACACGCTATCTGGCGCAATCGCGACCGCCCGCGAAAGCAGCCCCGACGCGCAGGCCGCCGAGGCTCGAGTGGCTCAGGCAAGGGCCGTGCAACAGGGGGCGGACAGCGCGATATTGCCCCGCATTCAAGTGCAGTCCCGGTACATGCAGACAAACAGCGCCATGAACGCCTTTGGTGCGATTCTCAACACCGGCACCTTCGATAATTCCATCGACTTCAACTCCCCGGGCCAGACGGATTTACTCTCGACAGGCATATACGTAGTGCAGCCCATTTACACCGGCGGACGCATCAGCTCCGGCCGTGCAGCGGCAAGAGCAGGGTCCGAAGCCGCAGAGTACGCCCGCGAAAGCGCCCTTCGCGCACTGGACCTAGAAGTAGCGCGCGCATATTTCGGCATACGTCAGGCGGCAGACAGCGTTATTGCCCTCGAAGCGGCTCTGACCGGTTACGACGAAAGCCTGCGCGTTGCAAAAGAGCGCGAAGAGGCAGGCCAGCTACTGCGCACCGAGCGCCTGAATATCGAAGTGCAGAGAGCCAGAACAAAGAGCATGTTGCTGGCCGCGCGCCAGCAGGTTGACCTTGCCAAGTCCGCCTTCGCGGTCCTTCTGGGACTTCCGGCGGACAGCTCCGTAACACTTGCAGAGAGCGACCCGCAGGTGGAATCCCTTCGCGAACCGCCAGTAGGCATGGCGTCCCCGGAATGGCCTGAACTGGCCGCAATGCAAAGCCGTGTGAAAGCGGCGGAGGAGGGCGTGAAAATCGCCAAAGCGGCCCGCCGCCCGAGCGTTGGAGCATTTGCAAACGTGGAGGACAACCGCGGCTGGCGTCGCGACGGGGACGAACAGAGCTGGACCGCCGGACTAAGCGTCAGCATGACCCTGTACGACGGTTCGGAGACTGGCGCAAAAATCCGCGAGGCAATGGCCTATGTTGACGAAGCCAAAGAGCAGCAGCGAAAGCTGCGCCTCGGGCTGGAACTGCGCCTAAGGCAGGCGCAGATAAACTACGACGTGGCCCGCAGCCAGCTCGAAGTCTGCACCCAGCAGCTCGAACAGGCCGAGGAAAGCGCAGCCCTGTCCCGCGAGCGTTTCTCGGCTGGCAGCCTTCTTTCCACGGAGCTTATCGGCGTGGAGACTCGCCTTGCCGACGCGAGGGTGCAACTCGCCTTCAGCCGCGCAAGAGTCAGCCTCGCCCTCTGCGAATTGAGGAACGCATACGGGCTAAGGATCGTCTGACAATTCGACTCCCGTCGTAATACGGGCGTCTTTTCGGCTAAAAACCAGTCCATTCAGCTTAGCGAATCCAGATTCTCCTCGCTTCATGTCCCGATTTTAATCTCGAAAATACATCCCATATCCTCGGTCCGCAAATTGTCAGGCGCTCCCAGCCTGATGGATTTGTAGAAGCCATTTGCCCATAAACACTTTGAATCATCATACAATATGAACTACCCATGCAGAATCGCTCTTTTCTCGCTCATGGCTTTGGCCCTTGCCGGATGCAAGGAACACGAGCGTGCCGCAAAGGCGGAGTCGGCGGCTCCATTGGCCGTTTCGACTCTTGTTCTTGAGCGCAGCATGCAGCCCCGCCTCTGCGAACTCCCCGGTACGGTTACGCCAAAGGAATTCGCGCTTGTTTCCGCCCGCGTCATGGGAACGGTGGCAAGGGCTGATTTTGCCATAGGCCAAAGGGTCGAAGAGGGAAGCCTGCTGGTCGTTCTATCCGCGCCCGACATGGCGGCGAGGGTGGATCAGGCACAGGCCGCGCTGGACAAGGCAAAGCGGGACTACGAGCGCGAAAGCGGCCTTCTTGAAAGCGGCGCATCCACGGCGCAGACAGTGCGGGATCTTGGCGAACGCCTTCGCATGGCGGAGGCCGGTCTTGTGGAAGCGCAGTCGCTCTATTCATACACCAAAGTGACCGCGCCATTTGACGGCAACATTACGCGCAAAATGGTGAACGCGGGCGATTTTGCCGCCCCCGGCACTCCGCTCTTTGAAATCGCGGGCGAAAGCGGCCTGCGCGTCGAAGTCAGCGTGCCGGACAGCTTCCCCATGCTCCCGAACGGAACAGAGCTTGGCGTAAGCGACTCTTCCAACACCTTTACCGCCATACTTTCGGAATCCTCGTTCGCCGCGGACCCGCGCTCGCGCACCCGCCTTGCGAAGCTCGACCTTGGAGAAGGCGCGCAACTGCGCAGCGGCCAGTTCGTGCGTGCCTTCTGGCAGGTTGGGGAGCTAAGAGAAATGGTTTTGCCAAAGAGCGCCGTGTCGCGCTTCGGTCAGATAGAGCGCGTGTACGTCGTGCGCGATGGCAGGGCATACCTGCGCATCATACGAACGGGCGAAAATTACGGCGACTCGGTGCAGGTATTGTCCGGCCTTGAGGAAGGCGACGAAGTAGTCGTCAACGCCCCGGCGGCACTGGTTAACGGCAGCCCCGTGGAGGTCCGCTAATGAGCGAGGGAAAAGAAAACGCGCACTTTGGCTTCGCGGGGAAACTTGCCGCGATGTTCATCAATTCGAAGCTGACGCCAATAGTCATAATTGCGTCCATTCTGATGGGCCTTTTCGCGGTGCTGAACCTGCCGCGCGAAGAAGAGCCGCAGATAAAAGTCCCGATGGTGGACGTGCTCGTATCCATGCCCGGGGCCAGCCCCACCGAGGTGGAAAACCACGTCTCGCGCCCAATGGAGAAGCTGCTCTGGGAAATACCGGACGTGGAGTATCTCTATTCCACCTCCATGCCCGGCGCTTCGATGGTGGTTGTGCGCTACAAGGTGGGGACCGACATCGAGGCCGCCCTCATACGGCTGAACCAGAAGCTCCAGTCAAACTTTGACCGCATCCCGACGGGCGTCAGCCTGCCGCTCATAAAGCCGCGCACTATCGACGACGTGCCCGTTCTGGCCCTTACCCTGCACAGCGCAAAGCTCGACCACCTCGCTCTGCGCCGCCTTGCCGTGCAGCTGGAGGAATCCATCAAGCCCATAGACATGGTGGCCGAGACGAACATCATAGGCGGGGAGACCCGCGCCGTCCGCGTAAAGCTGGACCAGAGCGCGCTTGCCGCCTACGGCCTCGGTGCGGACCGGATTGCGCCCGCCCTGCGTCAGGCAAACCAGCAGGCGCAGCTGGGCTCCCGGGCATTCGGAGAGGGCGAGATTATGCTTGAGACGGGGCAGTTCCTCAAAGACGCCCGCGATGTGGGATCTGTGGTCGTTGGCGTGTATCAGGGGCACCCAGTGTACTTGCGCGATGTGGCCGCGATCGAGGACAGTGCCGCAGAGCCTGCCGATTACGTCCTGCACGGCTACGGACAGTCCCGGGAGCTTGAGACAGCCGTCACGATCAGCCTTGCAAAGCGCCCGGGCGCAAATGCTATCGACGTAGTAAACGCCGTGATGGCGAAAGTCGAGGCTGTGAAGGGACAGATATTGCCCGACGAAGTCAGCATAAGCGTGACTCGCGACTACGGGCACACCGCAGCGGAAAAGAGCAACGAACTTCTCCTGCACATGGGCATCGCGGTGTTCGGCGTGGCAATTCTCATACTCTTATTTCTTGGCTGGCGAGAATCGCTTGTCGTGCTCCTTGCCATCCCGTCGACGCTCGCGCTGACGCTGCTCGTTTTCTACCTGTACGGCTACACGCTGAATCGCATCACGCTCTTTGCGCTAATTTTCAGTATCGGCATCCTTGTGGACGACGCCATCGTTGTCGTCGAAAACATCGTGCGCCATGTGCGCATGTCCGGCGCAAGGGCGAAGGGCATCGTGCAGGTGGCGCTCGAAGCCGTTGACGAAGTCGGCAACCCGACGATTCTTGCCACCTGGGCGGTCATAGCGGCCATCCTGCCAATGGCCTTTGTTGGAGGCCTCATGGGGCCTTACATGCGTCCCATACCCGTCGGTTCTACAGCGGCCATGCTGTTCTCGCTCCTTATCGCGTTCAGCGTGACGCCTTGGGCCGCGATACGCCTTTTGAGGCGCCACTTTGCCTGCGAGGTCAAGCTCTCCGAAGCGGAGCACTCCGCCGAAGTCTTTGAGGACGAGGCGCCGAACGACTGGTCCACGCGCCTGTATCACAAGGTGATGGACCCGCTTCTGGACCATGCCGGTTGGCGTTGGACTTTCCTTGCAAGCATCGTGGGCCTGCTTCTCGCAGCCATGGCTCTTGTCGGCATAGGAGCGGTGGAGGTCAAGATGCTGCCCTTCGACAACAAGAGCGAGTTCCAGATAATCATCGACACGCCCGAAGGAACCACGCTTGAAGAAACCACGCGAATCGCGCTCGAAATGGCAGACGCCATACAGGCCGTTCCGCAGGTGCGCGACTATCAGGTTTACGCCGGTACGGCCTCGCCGTTCAATTTTAACGGCCTTGTGCGTCACTACTTCATGCGCAGCGGGCCGAACGTGGCAGATATTCAGGTGAACCTCGTGGGCAAGGAGGAACGAAACCTTCAGAGCCACGACATAGCGCAGATTGTGCGCCCGCTCGTGGCCGATATTGCCAGAAAATACGGAGCGGCGGTCGCAGTGGCGGAGGTTCCGCCCGGTCCGCCGGTGCTCCAGACCATAGTTGCGGAGGTTTACGGTCCCGACGAGGCAAAGCGCACCGCGCTCGCGGCTGACGTAAAGCGCATCATGGAAGAGACCCCGGGCGTCGTGGACATCGACTGGTACGTCGAGGCCCCGCAAAAGACCGTGCGCTACGTGGTGGACAAGGAAAAGGCCGCGCTTGCCGGAGTTGGCGAGGCCGCCGTTTCGGAGCTTATCCGTCTTGCCACGCTTGGCGTGCAGGTGGACATGCTGCACCAGCCCTTCGAGCGCGAGGACGTGCCGATATTGCTGGAACTGCCAGACTCCGCCCGCCCGACGGAAAGGGCGCTTCTAAAGCTGCGAATCCGCGGCATGGACGCCTCTGCGCCGCTCATTCCCCTGATGGAGCTTGTCAAGGTTGAGGAAGGCGTCCGCGAGGCGAACATCTACCACAAGAACCTCAAGAGCGTTACCTACGTGACGGCTGACGTTGCTGGCGAAGTCGAAAGTCCGGCATACGCCATTTTCGACATGAACCGGCGCATCGCGGAACTGGACGCCACTAAGTACGGCGCTCCTGAAGGAAAGCTGCCCATTTACTTCTTTAACCAGCCCTTCGAGGAAGACCGCCCGGCCATGACCTGGGACGGTGAATGGCACATCACGCTCGAAGTGTTTCGCGACCTAGGCCTCGCCTTCGCCGTGGTGCTCGTGCTGATTGCGATGCTCATGGTCGGCTGGTTCAAGAGCTACGTGACGCCTCTTGTCGTCATGGCTGCCATACCATTTTCGCTAATCGGCATTCTGCCCGCGCATTGGGCAATGGGGGCCTTTTTCACGGCGACGAGCATGATAGGCTTCATGGCCGGAGCTGGCATAGTCGTGCGCAATTCGATTATCCTTGTGGACTTTATCGAACTGCGACGCAGCCACGGGTTGACATTGCGCGATGCCGTTGTCGAGGCGGGCGCGGTGCGCTTCAGGCCGATGCTTCTGACGGCGCTGGCCGTCGTTGTGGGAGCGAGCGTCATCCTTGCCGACCCGATATTTCAGGGCCTGGCAATCAGCCTTATGTTTGGCGAAATTGCGTCCCTGCTCATTAGCCGAATGGCCGTACCTGTGTTATATTTCATGGCAAATAATAGGCAGCGTTAGTGGGGTAATTCGTTACCAACGCTGACTTTTTTTGAGCATGAGGATTGCTGACTGGCGCTTTTTGACAAAAACGCCGTCAGAATTCCGGTCTGGCACGCTATCTGCGTTATGAATGTCGCTGCAAAACTGTGGGTTTTCCCCTCGGGCCTCGGCCTTTGTACTAGAGCATTCCTCAAAAATTTACCGAAATAGAAATAGAAAGATTTTCTTAACCACAGATTACGCAGATTTACACAGATTTCAGAAGGATAAGGATTTGTATCTCTCGTAATCCATTTTTAATCCTTTTTCATCTGCGGATAAACAACTCTGGCTTCTTGGTTTTCTTTTGAGAAACGCTCTAGCCAATCCATTTTCCTTTGCCGTTTTCGGCATTGGATTCAAAAAACACAGTACAGCAGCAAGCGGGGCGTTCTTCTGACGGAGGGCGCCCCGCCCT
>JAFGLA010000053.1 GCA_016928295.1 Opitutales bacterium | reverse complement strand
CGTTCCAAGTAAGGCGGGCGGCAAGGTCCAGCTTGCGACTTGGCGGAGGCATACAGTCCCCCATCCTCCACGCGACGCAGGAAATGCTCTGCCCACGCCCAAGGTCCGCAAAGAAGCGGCAGTGACCGCCACCAAAAGCCGTCGCCGGGTGAGTAAGTCTGATGCCTCGCACACCGAAAAGCGGCTGCGGATTCCCCTGCCCGAAAGGCCCCATATCGTCCAGCTCTCTGAACAAATCGTCGTTAATTTCCGAGGGCGAAAGCCAGCAGGCGATTTCAAGCTCCCGCTCCGTCGGCAGGGACGCGCCTTGCGCCTCCACCGCCTTGCAGAAAAGCTCGCGAAACGCATCCAGCCTGTCCGCCTTGAGCGACACACCCACTGCCATCGGGTGCCCGCCCCAGGCCTCAAGATGTCTGTCGCATGCCCCAAGAGCCGCCACTAGATCCACGCCTGCAACGCTGCGGCCAGAGCCTTTGTACAGGCCGCTCTCCTCGGTTCCCAAAACGACGGCGGGCTTGTTATAGTGATGCGCGATTCGGCTTGCCACTATGCCCACAACGCCCTGATGCCAGTCCGCGGAGTGCAGGACAAAGGCCGGAGCATCGGCATAAAGTTCGTCAACTCGGGCGATAGCCTCCGCCGCTATGCCGCGCTCGATTTCCTGCCGTTCGCTGTTCATGCTGTCGAGCGTCCGGGCCTCCTCAAGGCAGCGGGTCCAGTCCCTGCCCATGAGCATGTCCACGGCGGTGCTCGCCTCCGCCAGGCGTCCGCTCGCGTTAATTCGCGGGGATAGGCGAAAAGAAACGTCAAAGGGCGTAACAGCCTGCCCGATCTGCATTCCTGCCACTTCGTAGAGCGCCTCAAGCCCCGTCCGGCTCGGATTACTCATTCGCTCCAGCCCCTTGCGGGCAAGAATGCGGTTCTCCCCGAGTAGAGGGACCAAATCCGCCACGGTGCCCATGGCGACAAGGTCCAGATACTCTTTGAGGTCTATGCGCATGGCGGCTTCGTCGCCTTCCTCGCGCATCTGCTTGATAAGAGCGTGGGCGAACTTGAACACCAGACCCACCGTGCATAGTTGGCTCCAGGGCTTGTCCTCGCCGTCGAAAACGTGCGGGTTCACCAGTATGGCGTCCTTGTCCGCATTGCCCTGCTCGCGGCTTGTGTGGTGGTCCAGAATGACAAGGTCCACACCCTGAGAGCGCAGCCACGCGGCTTCCTCCACGCTGTTTGTACCGCAGTCCACGGCTATCAACAGGTCGGGCCTGCCCTCGCTCAACATGCGCTCAAGCGCCTGCCTAGAAAGACCGTAGCCCTCCTCCATGCGGCGGGGAACAAGATAGCGCGGATGCACGCCAAAGCTGTCCAGTATGCCAAGCAAGAAGACGGTGCTCGTAACTCCGTCCACGTCATAGTCGCCAAATACGGCTATACTTTCGTTGCGGAACATCGCGGCGCGGATTCGCGCCACCGCTGCCCCCATGTTCGTAATGGCGAATGGGTCGTCCAGTTCCCGCAACATGGGATTCATGAAGCGTCTTGCGGCCTCGCAATCGTCAAAGCCAAGAGAGCACAGCAGCGTTGCGGCTGCTGTGCTCAAATGAAGTTCTCCTGCCAGCTCCGCCACAATGGCGGATGGCTGTTCCCTGTGTGTCCAGCGCACCTGTCAGCAGTTAGCTGTTCGCGCCCTCTTCGCCGGTGTGCCAGTCGTAAACAGGCACCTCCTGTTCGGCTTCCACCTTGCGGCGGTCGCCCTTGTGGTACCAGTAGAACACGGGACTTGCGATGAAGATGGACGAGAAGGTGCCCGTGAAAATACCGATGAGGAACACGAGAGCAAAGTCCACGACTACGCCTGCCGCAAACAGGAACAGGGCGAAGGTCGCAAGGAAGGTCGTCAGCGAGGTAAGAATCGTGCGGGCGAGCGTGCGGTTGATCGCGAGGTGCACGATGTCGCGCAGGCTCATTGTCGGGTTGAGCAGAAGCTCTTCGCGAATGCGATCGAACACGACGATGGTATCGTTAATCGAGTAACCGAGAACCATCAAGATGGCCGCAATCATCGGAGCCGTAAACTGGCCCGAGCCGATTCCGAAAAGCTCACCAAGAAGGATGAACATGCCGACCGTCATGATGGCGTCGTGCACTGTGGCAACAACAGCGCCCACGCCAAAGCCCCATTCAAAGCGAAGTGCCACGTAAAGGCCGATGCCCAAAAGGGCGAGAAGCAAAGAAACTACCGCGCTACGTGCCACTTCGGAACCCACCGCAGGGCCGATCTGCTGGGAGCTTAGCACTTCTAGATTGGCATCAGGCCAAGTCTGGGCAAGCGTGTCTGCGAAGGCGAGGCCGAGAAGGTTTGCCGTCTGGAGCTTGAGCGTGTGCTCGTCCGTTCCGATGGTGGTCTGGAACGCGGCTGTAACCTCTCCAAAGCCTCCCTTTTCAAGCACGGCCTGATAGGAATCCTTCACCTGCTCGTTGGCGGCTGTGGAGGAAGCGGCCAGCTTGCGAATGTCTTCGACGGACATCGTCGCAGTCTGGTCCACGTCCTCGATTGTGAGGCTCTCCACGGCGTAGCTCATGGAGATTTCGTCACCACCGATGAAGTCCACACCGAAAATCTTACCCCAGTGGGCGGCCACGAAAACGAGGCCGAGAAGAGCGATTGTCCAGGACGAGGCAAAGGCAACCTTGCGGTAGTTGAGGAACTCGAACTTGCACTCGCTAAAGAAGTTGAAGCCGACAAGGCGCGTCAGCCAGCCCTTGGAAACGAGCAGCTCCATCATCCAGCGGCTTGCGATAAGCGCGCAGAACATGGTGCCAAAGATACCGATTGTGAGCGTGATACCGAAGCCCTTGATGGGGCCGGAACCAAGCCAAGCGAGAAGGGCGGCGGTAATAAGCGTAGTCACGTTAGCGTCAACGATGGTGCTCATTACCTTGTCGTAGCCGATTTCAAGCGCCTGCATCGGGCCCTTGCCGGCTTTCAGCTCTTCGCGAACGCGCTCCAGAACAAGGATGTTCGCGTCCACAGCCATGCCTATTGTCAAAACGAGCGCCGCAACACCTGGCAGGGTGAGCGTTGCGCCAAAGTAGCAGAGGCCGCCAAGAACGATGAGCACGTTGAAGCCCACGGTGATAACGGCAATAATGCCCGAACCCCAGTAGTAAAGCACCATGAAGGCAATAACGAGCGCGCCGCCGATGATGGCCGCCTCAAGGCTGGCTATCTTGGCACCAGCTGCGAGCGAGGGGCCGACTTCGCTCATTTCGTCCACTTCGAGACCCAGTTCGAGCGGGTTTTCGAGGACGTTGGCGAGGTCTATCGCTTCGCGCTGGGTAAAGCTGCCCGTAATCTGTGCCGAGCCGCCGGTAATGGGCTCGCTCACTCTGGGTGCACTGCGGAGCTGGCCGTCGAGAACGATGGCGAGTTGGCCCTGAGTGCCGCTGCGTTCGTTTTCCTCGGCAATTCTGCGGGTGATGTCTGCAAAACGCTTCGAGCCTTCGCTTGTGAACTGCATGTTCACCATGTTGCCGCCAAACTGGCCTATGGCCGCGCTGGCGCTATCGACGCTCTTGCCCGTCATCTCGGGAATGCTCTTTACAAAATAGGGAATCTCCTGAACGCGGCCCGTCTTTTGGTCTTCGCGCTCTTCGACCATGCGGCGGTAGCCGAGCGGCGCGGTGGGCGTCGTGCGCGGGTCAGCCGTGCGGTGCACAAGGCAAAATTCCAGCAAGGCAGGCTTGCCGATGGTGTCGATAATGTCGGGGTTGTCGCGTGTGCTCACCCCGGGCATCTGTACCTCGATGCGATCGCTGCCCTTCAGGCGGATGAGCGGCTCGGCCACGCCGAAACCGTCCACGCGCTTGGCAATGATTTCGCGCGCCTTGTCCATCTGGGACGAACGCTCGTATTCCACGTCAGAAAGCTGGCTCGCCTTGGCTTTGAAAGTAACCGATACGCCGCCCGCAAGGTCGAGACCGAAGCGCATACGCCCCTGGCTCATCTTGAGAAGCTCGCGCAGCATGATGGTGTTGCGCTTGTCGAGGTTCACCACGTCCGCCAGCTCGTACTGGGGGAAGAAGTGGGCAACGTCGATGCGCTCCGCCTTGGCCACCTGATTGAGGGCCACGAACAGGCTCGGCGTAGCTCCGCTGGAGACGAGAGCCTCGGCCTTGGCCACATAGGCATTGAACGCCTCGGTGTCGGCCTGCGCATGTTCCACAATGAAGTCCTCAAAGGGAGTGTCCCTTACGGGGGTGATTGTGGACAGCGCCCAGACGAAAACGAGGGCCGAGAGAATGAATTTCCAGAGGATTTTGCCTTTCATGGCGTGGCGGGTAAGTATGGGGAAAATGGAGGGCTTGAGGAGAGTGTCCGTCAGCTAAAGCAGACTATTTCTTTTCCGTATCCTCGCTTACGCTGAGCTTTGCGCCCACGTATGCCTTGGAGACCTCGATGCGGGTGGAGTCGGAAATCTTCAGAACGAGACGGTCTTCGCGCACCTGCTGAACGGTGCCGAAAATGCCGCCGCTGGTCATAACCTGATCCCCGGGTTTAAGCTCCGAAAGCATCTTCTGATGCTCCTTGCGACGCTTGTTCTGCGGGGCAATCATCAAAAACCACATGGCCAGCATGAAAAGGCCGAAAATGAGCATCATATTCATGCCGCCATTGGGGGAAGTTGTCGGTGCGGCGCCATCGGCAACCTGCGCGAGGATATTTGTAAAGGTCATGGTCTTGCTTAGCTAGGTTACTAAAAGGTTTTGAATGTGTCCGCGATAGGCCGAATGGCAAGCCTATTGAGAAAGCGGGCAAAATCCGTCCAGCAGAATAATGTCGGGCATTACGCACTGGTGGCGCTTTGTGACGCTGGCTTTGCATTTGACACGAACGCGCTATGCGGGCAGAAACGTATGCTTCAAACTTTTCCCTTCCCGGTTCCTTCGATGCTTGACGATTTGCACAGAGTATTGGTTTCGCAGCAACAACTGCAAAAACGTGTTGAAGAGTTAGGGCAGGAGATTACCGAAGCCTATCGGGAAGTGGGTGAAGTCACTGTCGTCGCCATAATAAACGGCGCGATAGTCTTCGCTGCGGACCTGATACGCCACATCGGCCTTCCCTTGCGCCTGGACTGCCTTCGCGTGTCCAGCTATCGCGACGACACAAAGCCCGCTTCGACGCCGGAGATAATCGACAAGCTGCGTCTGGACCTGAAGGACCGCCACGTCCTTCTAATAGACGACATCATGGACACGGGCCGCACTTCCGAGGAAGTGGTAAGGCTGTTGCGTGAAATGGGACCGGCGTCCATCAAGGTGTGCGTGCTTCTTGAAAAGAAGGGCCGTCGGGAGGTGGAACACGAGCCGGACTATGTCGGCTTCCAGATACCGGACGACTTTGCCGTGGGCTACGGACTCGACTTTGCCGAACATTACCGCAATCTTCCCTGCATAGGCGTTCTAAGGCCCGAGGCCCAGAACCCGCCCGAGTGGCGCTAGGCAAGCGCAACGGGGCCAAGCGGACCGGACGGATGCGGCCATAATCAGAGATGATCTCCTGCAAACAAACTCTGGCACTGATGTGCATGTTTGCGCCCGCCCTCTGCCAAGGCGCGGAGGAGCCTGTTCCGTTCATGGACGATTACCGCGCCGCCATATCGGCCCACGCGTCCATCACGCAGCGCGTTTCGATACGTTCCTACGTTGACGGCAAGTCCCTGCCAAACCGCATGATAGGCATCGTGACCTGGGGCGCGGGTGCGGAGCCATACATTTGCGCAACCCTGCAAAGGGACGATTCCTCCCGCCCGAACGACCCGCAGACAAGCAGCGTCTCGATAGCGAGCATCGGGGACCACATCCGCCTTGCCGACTCCGCCCTTGGCGCCTACTACGAGGAACGCCTTAGCGGCACGGGGGCGAGCCTCCTTGCCACAAGGGCCGACATCTCGCTATGCGCTCTGATGTACCCGTCAATTTTCGAAAGTTTCGACAACGGCTCGGGCTGCGTAACGGAAGAACTTCTCAACAACGTGCCTGTCATCCGCGCAAGCATGAACGACGGCGTTTACAGCGTGAACCTCGTCGTCAACGCCGAAAGCCTGCTCCCTCTCCGCATAGAGAGAATAGTCAAAGGCGAACAAGGACAGCAAATCAGCCACGTCTGCGAATTCGCTGCGGCCAGGACATCCACGCACCGCCCGCCGGAGGAGATTTTCGACGTAAACAGCGTCTATGGCTACCCTCGCCTGCGGCACGAGCCTTCCGGACTTCTCGCTATGGACAAGGCGCCGCCCTTCAGCGTCACGATGATGGACGGAAACACGAAAAGCCTAGAAGAGCTGCACGGCAAGTGGGTTATCATCTTCCTTCATTCCGAAAGCGACCGCCTGAAGCCCGCCTCGGCCATGTACGTCGAAAGAGCGGCGGACCTTGCGCGGGAAAAAGGCGCGGTGTTCATGAATGTGTACTCGCAGTCCGGCTCCACACTAGGCCCCACAAGGGCTTACGCGCCGGAATGGACCTGCATGAGCGACACGCTGATGAAGGACTACGCCGTGGAGCGCACGGGACTGCCGAGCGTTGTGCTAATCTCGCCAGAGGGCAAGGCCGTCGATATACTCATCGGCTACATCCCGGGCCTTGGGGAGCGCGCCCTCGAATCGCTCGTGAAAGCACTGCCTGCGGCACAGTAGACCCTGAGCGTTCAGGTCCAAGTGCGCCGGCCTTGGCAGATAATTACCCTGCGCTGCTACTTGCATATCTGCGCGTACATACAAAAGGCCCCTCGCTTTACGAGGGGCCGGAAAGTGACAACTCACCTTGCGCCAGAACCGGCGCGTCGGGCGGAGCTATTCCTCGGGCAGAGTCTTGCGGAGGCCCTGAACGCGGTCGCCGCTCTTCCACTGGCCGCGCTTGTTGAGCAAGGCAACGCGTTCGAAACGCTTGAGGACGTTACGCTTCTTGGTGCTGGAAGCGCCGCCTACTTTGAAGCTGGGATGCTGAGACATGATTTGAAAGGCTTCTTGAGGTTGAAAGCTGGACAATCAACCCTTCCGCAAGGGAAGAGTCAAGAGGAAATCCTTCCTTTTGAACAAGCGGCACACTTGCGGCTGCTTCAAGAATAGGCGTTTTACACTTATTTGCGCCCTGCCAGCTTGATATCTGTTAACGACCCCGCCATAATAATATAACAATTGAGCTTCATTGCATTCAATTTGTTTTTCTTTACACGCTTCAAACCCACAACCCCACTTCCGATGAAATCAAGGCTCTTGCCATTGCTACTAATGAGCATAACCAGTGTAACCCTGTCTGCAAACGCGGACGAAGTCGCATCCCGTATCGAAAGCGTCACGCGAATCACGAGCACGCCCGTCCAGTACGGACGCGTTGACTACACCGTGATACTGACATCCGCCTGGGAAGACCCCTACGCATCGAAGGACATAACGCTGGACTTCAGAATCGTTGCCCCCGACGGGCAGAAACTCACCCTGCCCGCCTATTACGAACGCGGCCCCAGCGAGCACTCCTCGGTATGGCGCGCCCGCTTCGCACCGGCGCAAACAGGCACTTACAGCGGCCGCTTCGTCCTGAACGACAAGAACGGCACGACAGAGTCCGCCCCCGTCTCCTTTGAAGTAACAAGCTCTGAAAACAAAGGCTTCCTTCACACCGACGGCCTCTGGGCCCTCCGCTTCGAGAACGGCGAGCTGTTTCGCGGCATTGGCGAAAACATGTGCTGGGAAGCGGTAAGCGACGACTCATCGGGCCACTTCAAGGAGCTTAACCAAAACAGCCGCTTCCACTTTGAATACATGTTCGGCTCGCTGGCGCGCAGCGGCGGCAACTTCACCCGCATATGGATGTGCCAGTGGGGCATACCTCTAGAATGGAAGAAGGTCGCGGAAAACAGCCCTATTTACAGAGACAGCGACGCGCACTTCAACCCCTCCTCATTTGAAGTGATGGACCGCGTGGTGAACATACTCGAAGACACGGACGTTTACCTGATGCTCGCAATCGGCGCGCACGTTGACCTGCGCGACAACTGGGCGGACAGCAACTACAACGCGGCAAACGGCGGCCCCTGCGAAAAACCTGCCGACTTCTTCACCAACCCAACGGCAAGAGAGATGTACAAGGACCGTCTGCGCTACATCGTAGCCCGCTGGGGTTACTCGACAAACATCGCGGCATGGGAGTTTTGGAACGAAATCGACCTTATCGTAGAGGCCGACAGCCTGAACCCGTATCTGCCAAAGAACATCACGGCATGGCACGGTGAAATGTCCGACTACCTTGCCCAAATCGACCCCTACGACCACATCGTTACAACCAGCGTCGCATACTTCGACGTCGAAGGCATGAACGACCTGCCGAACATCGACCTCAACCAGCGCCACATCTACCGCAACACGCGCTACATCCCCCAGTGCATCCGCGAGCACGTAACAGCGCACGGCAAACCATACGTCATAGGCGAATACGGCTACGACTGGGACTGGAAGAATGATTTCAACAAGTTCGCCGACAAGATGGACTACGACTTCAAGCAGGGCCAGTGGACGGGGATGTTCTCCCCCACGCCCATCCTGCCCCTTAGCTGGTGGTGGGAATTCTTCGACGAACGCGGCGTTGTAAAATACCTCTCCCGCGTACGCGCCATGAACGAGCTGATGATGGAAAGAGCGCAGGGACAGTTCGCGGAAAGTCCTGTAAAGTGGACAGGTTCCGAAGTAATCCCCCTCGGCGTGCAGGCCGGAGAGAGCCTGTTTGTCCTGATAGTCAACGCGGACAAGAACGCGGCGGCAAACGGCTCGGTGGAGCTGAAGACCGACGCAAGCAAGAGCTACACCGTGCGCGCCTATTCGACAGAGCGAGACCTCTGGGCAGACATGCCTCCTCTGAAGGCAGGCGAGACCCGCATCGCGGGCCTGAGCGTTCCGGCATGGGACAACCTCATCCTGCTCCTGACCCCGACAAAGTGACATAAGGCCACCGATTGGCACCTGACAAAAAAAGCCCCCTGCACGAATCATTTCGGCGACAGGGGGCTTTTTGCATTCCGCGAAAGGGCTCTTAGGAATCCTGCCTGCTCATGAAAATGAGCATCATCGACCAGAGCCACAGGATCATGTTCGCAAGCGGAAGCTGGAGCGGGTAAGGCAGCATGTACACGAGGCTCACAGCCGGAATCCACAAGGCCCAGCAAGCCACAAGCTGCGGAAACACCAAGGTGCCGAACCAACCCCTTGGAATGACTACGGTGCTGCGCGGAAGCTCGCCGATGTGGACCGCAATCCAACGCATGTAGAGCACGTTGCTGATCATGCCGAAAGTCGGCGTATATATGAACTGGTCCGTCAGCACCTTGCTGACAATAACGCCAAGCTCGGAACTATCCCCGTACACGATGGACTGCAACTTGTAGAAATACTCTATCTCGATGCCCTTCCATGCCCAGAAAGGAATGATGAAAGGGAAGCGATGCAACGCATTCCGGCGCGCTCCGGGCATTATAAGAAGCTGCGTAAGCGTCGGCAAAACTGCGCCAAAGAGCACCATCGAACCAATCGGATACCACAGCCCGAAACGTTCGCGCATGGCGAGAATACCCTCTGCGGCATCGCGCACAAAGCCGCCGCGATAGTAGGCGTACACAATCAACGCCCCCGCCACCCAGATTCCCACAGCCGGAATCCAGTTGTTTTTCAACGCCTGCCAGAAAAGCCTTACACCCCTTGATAGCATGTTTTTCGAGTCTCCCCAGCAAAGCCATTTCAGCTTTTTTGCCACTTGGCGAGCCTTCGACGCGCGTTTTGAGGCAAAGAAGCGTGCTAACAATTAAACACGCCAATGCCCCGCCCCCTCTAACGACTTGTTTGGCAGCAAAAACTATAATCGACGTATGGGCAGGCATGGCTCAAGTCCTTGCACAGCCTGGCGCTCCCGCATCGACATTAACACTTCTTGGGAAAGGCGAACGGATTCGTCGCAAGAGCAAAGACCTTCAAACAAGGTGGGCCTACGCCCTCACCCACACGCGCAAAGGCCGTTCGCAGCAGGAATCATAGTTGTTAGAAGTACCCTTTTGCCAAACTAGGCACAGCTTTACCTTGAGAAAAGGCAGACATGACTTAATAATCATGCTACTGGAAGCGATTCCTTGACGCCTCCGCCCCCACAAGCCACGCCCCCTATCCGAAATACGCCATGCAAGTCATAAGTACCGTCAACGAAATGCAGACATGCGCGAACGATCTTCGCAACGCTGGTCGTAAAATCGCCTTTGTTCCCACGATGGGCTACCTGCACGAAGGACACCTAAGCCTTGTGCGCAAAGCGCGCGAGAGCGGCGACGTGGTCGTGGTATCCATATTCGTAAACCCAACCCAGTTCGGGCCTTCCGAAGATCTGGACAAGTATCCGCGCAATCTGGACAAAGACCTCGAAGCCTGCGAAAGCGAGGGCGTGGACTACGTGTTCGCCCCGCCCACGTCGGAAATGTACCCGAGCGGCTACTCCACTTTCGTAAACGAGGAAAGCCTCAGCGGGCCTATGTGCGGCAAGTCCCGCCCAGCGTTCTTCCGCGGCGTGTGCACGGTGCTGACCAAGCTGTTCAACATCGTAAAGCCCCACGTGGCAGTGTTCGGCCAAAAGGACGCGCAGCAGGCAGCCGTGGTCAAGCACATGGTCAAAGACCTCAATCTAGAGCTTGAGATAGTCGTCGCCCCGACGGTTCGAGAGGCGGACGGCCTTGCGATGAGTTCGCGCAACTCCTACCTGAAGCCCTTCCAGAGGCAGGACGCGGTGCAAATCCACAAGGCTCTGCAAAAGGGCGCGGCGATATACGAATCCGGCATCGACAACATAGACCGCATCCTTGCCGAGATAATCCACCACTTATCCACAGTCCGCCGCCTGCGCGTCATTTACGCAGAAGCCGTGGACCTTGAAACGATGAAGCCCCTGCGGACCCGCGTTGAAAAAGGACACACCCTGATAGCAACGGCCGTCTGGTGCGACGAAATCCGCCTGATTGACAACATCATCCTCTAAGAGGCGTTTACCCAAAGGCAGCCCGAGGGCACCTCTACACCCTGCGGAAATGCGGGCCTTCGCCGCCTGCGCTGCCGGTGGCCTCGCGGAAGCGGCGCATCATCGCGCCGAACGATTCCCAGTCCATGCCGGGCTTGCCAGCCATGTGGGCGAGCCAGTCCACAGCCGAGGCGGGGCGTGCGAAAAAGTCCACAATCGGAATTGTGTAAAACTCCTGCACCGCGGTGCAGGCGCCGACGAACTTCCAGTTTGTAAACCCATCGAAACAAGCGAATGCGATGGCAGGCTCCTTCCCGCAAACCTCGCAGACCGGGGCCTTTGCGAACAACTCCATGTAACGCTCCGCACTGTTTAGGGGGCTGTGTTGCGGCCTTATCCATCTGCCAAGCAAGGGCCTTACAAGGCGTCCGATACGTTTGGACGAACTCTGCCTCTGATTGATAATCTCATAGATGTCATTCATGGGCAATACCTGCGGACTAACCCGAAACAGGTGCCGGCAGCGGCGTTGCGGCCTTGGGGTTGGGACAGGCGGGAATGAGCGCCAAACCGGATTGCTCGGGGCTTATAATATCGTCACATTCCGCCAGATGTAAACCGCAGCGGATCGTTTTGCGTTAGCAAACAGACAAAGAATATAAGCCCCGTAGCATCGACGAATGTTTTCAAACCGCATTCAAGCGCAGGCTCCGATGGACAATTACTCAATCCCCCTGCTCTGCCATCAAAGAATCAAGGCTGGTATTCCCACACACAGCTGTCCGTGTATGTGAGCCCGTCCTTGCGTCCTACAATGCCAACCTGGTTGCGCCCTGCTTGAAGAGTCACCCCAGACCATTCTATGCGGTGAATATCGTCCGGGGTCCGAGCTTCGCCAATTCTTTTACCATTCAGAAATAGCTCCACGCTATCGAGATTGGAGTACACGATTACCGGCGTCTCCGCTTCGTGGCGGGTACTGAATCGCTTGCTGCATATGTGCAGAACTGCCTCGGAAGACCAATTGGCTTTGTAGAAATAGAAGCTGTCCTTGCGGGTTTTGCGATCGTGGGTGACAAGTCCCTTCTGATTGATGTAAGGGCGGTCCCCTCGGTGAACGCCAGTCCAGCTAAAATCATACATATTCCATATGAATTTACACCAAATGTCATGACGGTCTTTGATACCTCGCCATACCTCTTCATGGTAAAATGACTGGTATTCCTCGGGATAGAACTTGCCATTCCAAGCGTCTGGCCTACGGGGTGGGATTTCATGCTGCGTAACACAGCCTCCGGCGCCGTATTCAGACAATCCTGCGGGGATATGCGGGAATAGAGCACGGTAGTTGGCGAACCATGCGGCATAATCGTTAAATGCACCATAATACCAGCCGAAATACTTGTTCCAACCCACAAGATCCGTCACGCCGTTGCGTTCGCATGGATCCGACAAATCAGCACATGTAGTCAGGCGTGACGGGTCCAGCGTATGCGCAATATCGTTCAGAGCCTCAAGATCTTCCACGGGAATCGGAATCTCGTTGTACATGCCCCAGAACAGTATAGATGGGTGATTATAATTTTGCTTGATTAGCTCAGTCAATTGTTGGCGAGTATTGTCTATATATGCCTTATTGCCTGTGCGATATGCGGGAGTGTTGGGTATTTCCGCCCATACGACCATTCCGGCCATATCCGACAACGAGTACATCAACTCCGCCTGTTGATAATGCGCCAGACGCAGTCCGGAGCATCCCAACTCCTTCATCTGTTCAAAATCCTGACGATGCTGTTCATCGCTTAGGGCCGGACCAAAGCCTTCAGATTCCTGATGTCGCGAGACTCCATGCAGATCATAATACTCGCCGTTAAGAATAAGCCCTTCTTCCGTATCCACGCGGAAACTGCGCAAGCCAACAGGCTGCTCTACGATGTCGCAGGAGCCAGTCGCTTGATTATTAAGACTTACGCGAAGGGTGTAGAGATACGGATTCCGAACTCCGTCCCAAAGAGTTGGGGTCTCGACACTTAACTGAACGCGCTCACTATTTACCGTATCATCGGGCAGGCGCACGTCGCGCCGTTCGCTGGAAACAATAGAGCCCTCCGCATCCAGCAATTCTACAAGAAGCGTTGCAACGACAGGAACGGCGGCATCAGGCAAGAGCGCCCAACGAAGCGATATGGAAGCATCGCCCCCATCTTCGTAATACTCGACCTTGATTGGCAAAGATTTGCCGGCCTCCAGATCAATATCTCCGGTAATGTCCCCCGCCGGATGCTGGCCCCAGTTGTCAATCAATAGCTTGTCGTCAATTGTAAGACGCGAGCCGTCATCGCTAGATAAATAGAAGCGGTATCTTCCCGTGTTAGCCGGAGTGAACTTACCTGTCCAGATAGCACTGAAACCGTCGTTCTCAAAGTCATCAAAAGGTGCTCCGAGCTTGTAATCGAACTCGATTCCAGAGTCGTTACGTATGTGTGCCGCAGGTCCGGCAAAGTTATTATTTGCATAGTATCGGCCCTCCAAACCATCTTTACCATCTGCTGTTTTAATCTCTGAAACATTGTTTTTGGGACTAGGCACATGCTTGCGCGAAAGCAAAAGTTCAACGTCAAGAAGCGCATTTTCCTTTGTAACATGAACTGGGTGCACGTAGATACCGCTTGAAGCATAGTCCAGAGGATAAACGCAAGACTCCGGAGTAGAAAACACGGTAACGGGGCGATATATGCCACCGAAAATTGGATATAGAGACGTATTTGAAGGCGCTACATCGCGATTGTTTTCATTATTAACCTTTACGGATAAATAATTCTTACCGTCATCATTCAAACAGGGAGTCAGTTCATAGCAAAATGCCGAATAGCCGCCCTTGTGAGTGCCCAGGTGCACATTGTTCAGATATACCTCCGCAGTGCTGGACGCCCCCTCGAAGCGTATGAACCAGCGACGATTTTCGATGTCGCCGTTCGTAGTAAAAGAAGTGCGGTACCAACCTGTGCCTTGGTAGTAATGCTCTCCCTCGCTAAGAACATCACGGTCGTTCCATGTATGTGGAACCTTGACCTCGGCCCAACGGCTCTCGTCGATTGGAGCACCTGCGTCAGCTCCGTTAATGTCGCCCTTGTTGAAGCGCCATTCTGTCAGCTTGAAGCTATCTCGCTCTTGCAGGAACGCCTGGGCGTGAACGTGCGAAGCAACTGCGCACAGCAATGCCGTCGCGATGAGAAAGGAGGGGTATTTCATCGAAAAATACACTTATCCGGCCCGATGAATGAACGCAAGCGCCTACACTTTTCGCCACGCACAAATTACGACAAACGATACAGGGGCGGCGAGGAAGCAGCTCTTGCGACTCATCACGCGGGATTCCGCCCTACTCTTCAAGAAGCTCCGGGTATATCAGCGGCTGTTTGAAAAGGGACAACTCGCGATACAGAGTGCCCTTTGGCAGGCCAGCGGCCTTTTCCGCACTGTCGCAGTCTTCACAGCCCTCTTTGTCGAACCACTTGGCCTGCTCATGCGTCAAATAGCGGTTCATTGTCATGATTGCCGCCTCGGCTTGAGCCGCTCCGTGCCCTTCGGCAATCGCAGCCGCGAGCATGACAGAGTCAATATTTTCGCCCTCGCCGTTTATGACGGCCCTGCGCAAAGCGCCCATAAGCTCGTAGTAGTTGCCGGGCCAGGGGTAATTCAAAAGCAGCCTCTGCGCGTCCGGCGCAAGCTGGCTGGCTGCGCCCATGCGTTCCAATATGGCGCGCGAATAGGTGGCCACGTCTTCCATTCGCTGGGAAAGGGGCGGAAGCACAACAAGCGGCAAACCACCGTCGGCGCGCGCGTTGTCCGTTCGGCGTACGACAAGAAGAGGCATTCCCTCGGGCAGCTTTTGCCTAAGAGCGGTAATTTCATCGCCCAGATCGCTGCTTGCATAGCGGGCGTCGAGCATGGCAAGCACCTTGGACTCGGCAAAGTCGCTCGCCTCCACCTTCATCATGGTAGGCGACAGGCGCAGTGAGGGCGAGTCCAGCTTGAACCAGTGCTCTATGTCCGTAACGACAAGTTCCAGCTCTCCGCCAAGAGGCAGCGCCAGATTCGCCCCACCATGCGCGTTGAGGGCATCCCACAGCTCCTGAAGAAAGGCTTTGGACAGGGCGCTCGACTGGGCAAGGCGAAGATTGTCGCACGGATACGGCTTGGCGGACGCCTTGGGCTTTCCCCCGTTGTCTTTGCCCTGCTTTGGGGCCGGAGCGGGCGCAAGGGCCTCGGCCTGCACCGTTACGGGGCTTGCGAAGCGGCTGACGTGCTCGACGAGCACGTCCTTTTCAAAAGGTTTTTCCAGAACGAGAGTTACGCCGATGTTTGCAACGCTGAGCAAGTCCTTGGTGTTCATGTGGCCGGAGATAACGATCACCGGCATAATCGGGTGCATTTCTCGCAGGCGCTGAATAAACTCCGCACCGCCCAGTTCCGGCATCTTGTAGTCGGCCACCACGAGGGCGTTGGGCTTGTTGCGCAGGTATTCCAGCGTCTCCCGCCCACCTGTGAACATTTGTGCGCGAAAGCCCTCATCGCGCAGCATGGTGGTCAGCATCTCGGCGTAGTTGACCTCGTCGTCCACAATGATGATTTCGTCGCACTCCTTGGACATTGGCGGGATGGAACTTAACCCAGAATCTCCAGTTTACGCAATCTCAATCGGGAATGTGCCTGTCTTTGCGATATTTACAAAATGCCTAAGTTCGCGTTTCCCTACATGCGAATCAAACGCCTGCCCCCTAACCGGCGGCCTTTGAGCTTTGGCGAGCGATATTCATGACAAAATCCGCACTTGTGCCCAATGCCTTGGCAGCGGCATCTGCGTCGCCACCGTTCAGGTTCAGCATGGCCAAAGCGTATGAATTGCGCAGTTGCTCAAGGTGCTCTTTAAGGCCGGATACCGGCTGGGCTTCCTCTTTCACACCCAGCTTGTCCTCAAAAGCGGCGCCGAGAATGGACGCGCTTATTATGGAATTGCTGCAAAAAGACGCCGCCTTGCGAAGCACCTGCTTGAATTGCAGCATGTCGCCCGTCCAGTTCAGCTTCGGCAAGAGGGCCTGCGCCTCGGAGTCCAGACGACATGGAGAACCGGCCTCGCGATCCAGAAAACACTGGGCCATGTCGGGCAGGTCTTCCTTTAACTCCTTGAGCGATGGAATCTTCAGCTCCATCGTCCCCATGAAAAGATACAGGTTTTCGTCTATGCGCCCCGCATCGAACATATCATCAAGGTTGTCCTTGAGGCAGAACACAAAGCGCGTCTGCTGGCCAAGATGATCGAAAGGCGGACGCGCTCTTGCGATGGAGAACACAGTTTCCGCCCTTTGCTCGCCAAGCTGTTCGATTTGCTTGAGCACGATTGTCAGGCAGCCGGACTGCTTCGTAGCCATGCCGCCAAGGCGGGCGGCCAGCACGGATTCGTCGTCCAGATCCGTCGCATCGAGAGAGAACACGGTGTCCGTCTGCGAGTTGGCAAGATCTTCGCACACACTGTCAAAATCCGTCCCGTTTTGCCCGACTAGAAGCAAGTTGCTGCTAAAGCTGCGCAGGTTTGCAAGCTGTTTGATAAAACGCTGGGCAGCAGGACTGCGAGCGCCATGAAAACAACTGACCTCGCCGGTATTAACAGCCGCCGTACTGCCGTTATCCTCGTTGTTCG
Source organism: Opitutales bacterium (assembly GCA_016928295.1). Classification (GTDB taxonomy): domain Bacteria; phylum Verrucomicrobiota; class Verrucomicrobiia; order Opitutales; family Oceanipulchritudinaceae; genus Verruco-01. Next base: position 1,818 of record JAFGLA010000053.1, on the reverse strand, counting down.
CTACGTTGCTCTTGGGCTTGGCAAGCAGTTGGGCAGCACGCTTGAGAAGCTGAAAGATGTTAAGGGGCTTGATGAACACTCCGCCCACCCCGTCGCGGATTAGCTGGCGTATGTCGTCGTTGGACAGGTATCCGCTTACCATCACAACGTGCAAGCCCTTGTGCTCCTTCATTATGTGGCGCACAAGCTGGGTGCCGCTCGTGCCGGGCATTCGCTGGTCGGTAACGACTAGATCGAACTTGTCGCTTTTTAGCTTCTCGATCGCCTCATCGGCGCTGAAAACGGATTCGACGACATAGCTGGCCTGCTTGAATACGTCCGAAAGCAGGGTGTTGAAAATCTGGTCGTCATCGACGATTAGGATGCGGTGCTCCATTGTTTTATTATCAGGCCTATCCCAGTGTCAGCGATTCCAGTTTTTCTATGCCTTCGATGAGCACCTGCTGGCTGGCCGCGTACCATACGATGTTCGCCCCCAGCAACTGCTCCCAATACGTACGCGCGTGCTGGCTGGTGTAATAAGCACTGGCCAAAAAGTGAATCCCCTCGCGCTCGTCGATAGGCAGGGTCCAAGTGGCCCAACACGCGGCGGGGTCCGTGCCCACGGGCTGGCGGGCCGTATATGAATGCAGATCCATAAGCCCAAGACCGTGCTCTGTCGCCTGGTATTGCAAAAGCGAATCCTCGGAAAGCACCTTCATCTGATGCGTCAATATGGGCAAAAGGCCCTGAGCGCGCAGATTACCGGCGCGTACACAGTCGATGAGCTGGGCGTTTGCCTCGTCCAGATGGTTCTGGGACAAGAGGCCCGCCTGCACGAGCGACTGGCCCAAGGTTCTGTTGCTGCGTATGAACAGCGATTTGTCGATGTCCATGTGTGTCTTGAAGATAACTCTGGAAGGGGACAAGGGCAAGCAGTCTCTTTTTAACAGACTGTGCGCCTATTGCTCCTTTACCATTTTGTAGATGCGCTCCTTTAGTTCCGGCAGGCCCTCGCCCGTCAGACAGGAGATTGGCTGCACGTTAAGTCCCGGATTGTTCGATTTGAACTCCTTCAGGTTTTCCGCCGCGCTATCCTCGTCCATCTTGTTAGCGAGCACCATGCAGGGCTTTTCAAGAAGAGCGGCGCTGTAACAGCGAAGCTCGTCCTGAAGGCTGCGGAAATCCTCGCTCGGGTTACGCGTGTCCGTGCCCGCCATGTCTATTATATAGAGCAAGATCTTGCAGCGTTCAATGTGGCGCAAAAAGCGGTGCCCAAGACCGCGATTCTCGTGCGCCCCCTCGATGAGGCCCGGAATATCCGCAAGGGTCAGCTTTTCGTAGCGTTCAAGGTAGTCTATTATGCCGACGCTCGGGCGAAGAGTCGTAAACGGGTACGCACCAACGCGCGGGTTGGCCGAGGTGATGGCACCAGTCAGAGTGCTCTTTCCCGCGTTGGGGTAGCCGACAAGGCCAGCGTCTGCAATCGTCTTGAGGACGAACTTGAACTGACCCGTTTCGCCGGGCTTGCCCTGGGTGTGCTGGCGGGGCGCCCTGTTGATGCTGCTCTTGAAATGCAGGTTGCCGAGGCCGCCGCGACCGCCGCGAAGAAGGATGTGCTTGTCTCCGTGCTTTAGCAGCTCCGCGCACTGGTTTCCTTCCAAATCCACGGCAATTGTGCCCGGGGGAACTTTCAAAAGGCACTCGCGTCCGCGTGCACCCGTCTGCTGGCGTCCGCGTCCGCGCTCTCCATCGTCTGCCCTCCAATGCGGTTTGTATGCGTAGGCACGCAAGTCGCTCACGTTCTCGTCACATTCCATGACCACGTCGCCACCATTG
>JAFGLA010000052.1 GCA_016928295.1 Opitutales bacterium | reverse complement strand
TTGGCGGACCGAGGAGGCAGGATGTATTTTCGAGGGAAAAACCGTAACGTGAGGCGAGGTGAATCGGGATTCCCCGAGCCGAATGGGAAGGTTTTTCACCGAAAAGACGCCCGCATTCCGACGGGAGTCCCGTTTTCAAACACTCCCTAAGCCCAAGCCTTGTACCGACAAAACACAGAGACATGTGGATGATAGCGGCCATAAGCCTTGCAGCACTCAGCCTATGGCTCGGCCTCAGGCTGCGCTACGTGGCACGATTGCTGGGCAACCTTGAGCACAGCGCGAGAAGCCGCGAACCTCTGCTAATAGAAAAACGCACCCACGTCGGCATATCCCGGCAGATAGACAGCCTGCACGACGCGCTCAACGCCCTAATCACCGAAAGCCGCCACGGACGCAATCAGGACCGCGACTACCTGCACCAGATAGAGACTACGCTGGGCAGCATCAAGGAAGCCGTCCTCATACTCGACGACAGCCACTACGTGCGCATGGCCAACGACGCCGCGCGCCAACTAATCGGCCCGGACAAGGAACTGCTGGGCCGCCGCGTGGAAAGCCTGCTGCCCAGCGTCAGCTTTCTCGACTACGTGCGCTCTCTCTGGAAAGGCCGCAAAAGCGGCGCCGAAGTAATCGAAATGGTCAAGGGCGAGGATCAGCTCTGGTTCGAGGTAACGGGCGCCCTAATCGTCAACGAAGAATCACACAAGCGCCTGGCCCTCTTCGTCCTGCACGACATTACCAAGCTCAAGCAGCTTGAGAACATGCGCACCGAGTTCGTCGCCAACGTATCGCACGAACTGCGCACCCCCGTCACCGTCATACGCGGCTTTACGGACACCCTCCTCGACGACAACGCCACGATGGACGCCGAGGACAGACTCCACTTCCTGCGCAAGATACAGCGCAACGTCGTGCGTCTGAACAGCCTGCTCGAAGACCTCTTGACCCTCAGCCGCATGGAAGGGCGCAGCTCCGCGCTCAAGCCCGAGTTTGTCAACCTGAACAGCATCGTGGGCGAAGCCTGCGATAACTACTCCGACCGCAAGCCCGACGGAATAGAACTTGTTGTCGAACTCGATCCCGCCATCCCGTCCATGAACTTGGACCCCTTGCGCATAACCCAGGTCATCGAGAACCTGCTCGACAACGCCACGCGTCACGCCAAGGGCATGAAAACACTGCGCGTAACGACAAGGCTTGCCAACAACATGCTCCGTTGCGAAGTGCAGGACGACGGCTGCGGTATACCTGTGGCGGACATACCGCACATTTTTGAACGCTTCTACCGCGTGGACAAAGGCCGCTCCCGCGAACTGGGCGGCACGGGCCTCGGGCTGGCCATCGTAAAGCACATCATATTCCAGCACGGGGGCAAGGTACAGGTCCAGAGCAAGGAAGGCCGCGGCACCACAATGTGCTTCGACATACCCGTAGAGGCGGAAAAGGCGAAGTAGGGCAGGGGAGAGCCGCTGAATGTGCGGCAGGGTTGGCGGGCAGCGCATGAGGAAGGAGCGCATATTCGCGCCGCAATTATCGCGATTACTTGCCTAAGCGCGCCATATGGGGGTAAGCTACCGCGCAGTAATCCCACCATGAAAGTAGCGCTCATTACCGGCATAACCGGACAGGACGGTTCATATCTTGCGGAACAACTCCTTGAAAAGGGCTATCAGGTGCACGGCATCATCCGCCGCTCCAGCTCTTTCAATACCGGCAGGATAGACCACCTCTACAACAACCCGGAGCTACTCGGCAAACGCTTCTTCCTGCACTACGGCGACCTGACCGACTCCAGCAACCTGAACCGCCTGCTCGAACAGGTAGGGCCGGACGAGATTTACAACCTCGGCGCACAGAGCCACGTGAAAGTGTCCTTTGAAGTGCCAGAATACACCGCCGATGTGGACGCCATCGGCACACTGCGCTTCATCGACGCCATCAAGGAAGTCGGCCTAAAGGACAAGACCCGCTTTTACCAAGCCTCAACGAGCGAACTCTACGGCAAGGTGCAGGAAGTGCCGCAGAACGAAAAGACGCCCTTCTACCCGCGCAGCCCCTACGGAGTCGCCAAGCTTTACGGCTATTGGATAATCGTCAACTACCGCGAAGCCTACGGCATCTACGCATGCAATGGCATACTCTTTAACCACGAAAGCCCGCGCCGCGGCGAAACCTTCGTTACGCGCAAGATCACCCGCGCGGCCGCACGCATTGCGCATGGAAAGCAGGAAAACCTTGTTCTAGGCAACCTCTCTTCCGAACGCGACTGGGGCTACACGCCCGAGTTTACCGACGGAATGTGGCGTATGCTTCAGCAGGACAAGCCCGATGACTACGTTCTTGCCACAGGTGAAAAGCACAGCGTGCGCGAATTTTGCACCGAAGCATTTGCCGAAGTGGGCCTGCCCATTCACTTCAAAGGCGAAGGCGTGGACGAAAAGGGTATTTGCGACAAGACTGGCAAGGTGCTCATCGAAGTATCGCCCAGCTACTTCCGCCCGACCGAAGTTGAACTGCTTCTTGGAGACCCGTCCAAGGCAAAGCGAGAACTGGGCTGGGAGCCGAAGACAAAGTTCGTGGATCTAGTTAGAATCATGGCCCGCGCCGACTACGAAAAAGTGGCCAAGCGCGGCTACTAGGCTTATGCAATTCTGATGAGGCACGACTGGCAAAGCCGTTAAACAAAGTGAAGAAAAGGAGCATGTTTTGAACAAAACAGACCGTATTTACGTTGCGGGACACAGAGGCATGGTCGGATCGGCCATTGTGCGCGCTCTTGAGGCGGCAGGTTACGAGAATATCATTCTCCGCACGCATCGCGAACTGGACCTTATGGACGCGGAATCGGTCGCCGGTTTCTTCAAGGTCGAACAACCTGAAGTCGTCATCGACGCTGCGGCCAAAGTCGGCGGCATTCATGCCAACGACAGCTATCCTGCGGACTTCCTGCGCGAAAACATCTCCATGCAGATGAACATCATCGACAACGCGTGGAAGTGCGGCGCAAAGCGACTCCTCTTTCTTGGCAGCTCATGCATCTACCCCCGCATGGCCCCTCAGCCCATGCCCGAAAGCTGCCTGCTCACAAGCGAGCTTGAAAAGACGAACGAAGCCTATGCTCTGGCCAAGATAACAGGGCTAAAATACTGCCAATATCTGCGCCGCCAGTACGGAGTCCTCTTCCACAGCGCGATGCCGACCAACCTTTACGGCCCTCACGACAACTACCACCCGCAGAACAGCCACGTTCTGCCCGCGCTAATCCGCCGCTTTCACGAGGCCAAGCTCGCCAAGGCCCCAGTAGTCACCATGTGGGGAACGGGCAAGCCGCTGCGCGAGTTCCTGCACGCGGACGACCTTGCAAGCGCGGCCCTGCACCTGCTATCGCTCGACAACCCGCCCGACTGGGTGAACGTTGGCAGCGGCAGCGAAGTAACCATTGCCGAGCTTGCAGAGCTGGTAAAAGAAGCCGTGGGCTACGAAGGACGCATCGAAATGGATGAGAGTAAACCCGACGGCACCCCGCGAAAGCTGCTCGACATTTCCCTGATCCGATCGACCGGATGGGAGCCGAAAATCCCGCTAAAAGAAGGGCTTGCCCGAACATACAGGGACTTTCTATCCGAAGCTCAAGCGGGGGCACTAAGAGACTGACAGCCTCCTTTCGCCTAGGAATCAGGCCTCTGCGCCGCGCGACATGCCCGCTGTCAAAAGCAACTTGATAGGGCGGAGTACCGAAGACATTGTTCATGGCAAAGGCCACGCCTTAAACAAATAGACGAACATGAACCATCTTTTCTCTCAACACTCCCGCCGCGCCGTGCCCTTGCCGGGCAGAGAAAAGTTGGTGACGGCCCTTGTCTGCGCAACGCTGCTCTGGACCACATGGGCGCTCGGCGGCGTGTATCTCTGGGCACAGTTTGGCAGTCTTCTACTCGGTGGGGCAAGCCTTGTCGCCGCCATCTGGCCCCAGCGCGAAAGAGGCTGGGCCAACCTTCGCTCACTGCGCCGCTTCCCCCCCTTCTGGCTGGGGCTGTTTGTCATGCTTTACATGTTCGTTCAATACTTGAACCCATCCTGGGTCTTTGAGCCGAATGCGGAAGACCGTCTGGTGGCCCATAGTCGGGACTTCGTCGCATGGCTGCCCAACGGTATCAAGACTCCGTTCGGCATGATGGGGCCGGTATTGATGACGATGGTGCTTGCCCCGGGCTGGATGCTCATGTGCGCAGTATGGGCTGCCCTTGGAAGGCCCAAGGCAATGCGGATAATCCTCTGGTGCCTGACTCTTAACGCGTCGCTCTTTGCCACCATAGGCATCACGCAGTCCATCACACATGCCAGAAAAATGCTCTGGTTCTTCGACGGCCCGCTTGGTGACAGCGTATTCTGGGGCACCATTGCAAATCCGAACCATTCCTCGGCCTTCATGAACATGGGCCTTACTGCATCGCTCCTGCTCTTACTGCACTACACCGGGCCGCATTCCCGCTCCAAAGACCTTAGTAAAGGCGGTTCTTTTCTCATGCTCATACCCTTGAGTGTGATAATCCTCGGCGGAGTCGTGCAGGCCATGTCGCGCGCGGGCTTCATCGTCGCGGCAATCATAGTGCTTGCAGCTGCCCTGATGTTTGTGGCCCGTTTCGTAAGGGCGATGCTCGATAGCGGCAACCGTTCCACAGCCCTTGCAGTGTGCGGGGTACTGTTTGCAGGCGCGGCAATCAGCGGTGTCGCCGTAAGCGGAAGCGTGGATATGAACCGCCTATCACGAGAGCTTAGGAGCCTTGGCACGCTGGCAGAGTCCCCCATGGACGATACCCGCGTTACTCTCAACAAGGCCAGCACGGATCTATTCATGCAAAAGCCCGTGCTGGGCTGGGGTGGGGGATGTTATCGCTACTTCATAAACCTGACCCAAAGGAACTATCCGCAGCTCAATGCTCTGCGCGGCAAAAGAAACATCGTGTTCGCGCACAACGACTACCTGAACTACCTCTGCGAACTGGGCCTTGTGGGCGCCGTTCCGCTCGGCCTTTGCGTATTCGGGCTTCCGGCTTCGATCCTGCTGTTTCGCAGACGCGGGATAGACAGCGCGGTGCTCGTTGGGATGTCGGGCATTGGCGCAGTGCTTCTGCACGTATCGGTGGAGTTTCTCATGCAGCACCCGCTCGTAATCATGCAGTTCTCTCTTCTACTGGTCTGCACCTGCCGCATGGCCAACCAGAAGCATCACGCGACATTGCACGTCGAAAGAGGGCTGGCAAAAGCGCAGAAGCGGATAGCGTAGGCCTGCGCAATTGTGCGGGATGGAGCGGTGCTGGGTACACCCTGCAAAAGGCTTGAGCTACCTTGCGTTGAGGAAAGAATGCAGCTCCTGGGCCATGTTGCCGCCGATGCCCTCCACATCGGCCAGCTCGTCCACGCTTGCCGCCCTCATGCGCTCGATTGTTTTGAAACGCGCGAACAGGGCCTTGCGCTTTGCAGGGCCAATGCCCGGGAAATCGTCCAGAATGCTCTCGCGAATGCGCTTGCTGCGAAGGTCCGCGTTGTAAGTGTTGGCAAAACGGTGAGCCTCGTCACGTACGCGCTGGAGGAGCTTTCGCGCCTCGCTGTCCACGGGCAGATCCAGTGGCTCTCTGCCGTCGGCAAAGAAAACGCGCTCGTGCTTCTTGGCCAGACCGATCATGAAAGGCGGCTCAAGCCCCTGCTCGATGAATGCGCGCATGGACGAGGCGATCTGCCCAAGGCCGCCGTCAATTACAAGCAGCTCCGGGAAGGGCCTGCCCTCGTCAAAAAGCCTCCGGTAGCGCCTCCCGACAACTTCCTCCATAGCGCGAAAGTCGTCGTTGCCTGTGAAGCTCTTTATACGGAAGCGGCGGTAGTTGTCCTTGTCCGGCGAGCCGTTTGTAAAGTGCACCATGCTGGCCACGCAAAAAGAGCCGCTGATGTGCGAAATGTCGAAGCACTCGATGTTAAGCGGCGGCCCCTTTAGGCCCAGCACTTCACCAAGTTCATGCATGACGGCGTTGTCCGCAGGACGGGACGGAATCACGCTGAACTTCCGCGTCGGGGCGAGCGTGTTCTCCATCGCGCGGGCAAGGTCTCGAAGCTGTGCCGCTTCTTCGTATTCTCGCTTCAAGGCGGCATCGAGCATCTGTTTTTTAACTTCTTCGAGCCACTCGCGACTTTGCCCCTCAAGGAAGGCCATCGCCGCGTCAACCCGCTCGCGATACTGCGCTTCGTCAACCTCGTTGCCCATCCCGCCGAAAAGCTCCGCACGAATGTCGTCGTATAGCCTCCAGCGCCCGTCGGGCAGGCGCGTAGGCGTGGCGTCCGCAAGCAGAACGCCGAACTGTTTGCGCATACTGAGCAGAGTTTTGCGCATTTGGCTGGTAAATACAAAGGGACCGAAGTAGCGGCTCTTTTCGGAGGTTTTGATCCTTGTCACGCGGAAGCGGGGCAGGGCGTTTTCCACGTCCACTCGCACGAGAGGATAGCGTTTGTCGTCTATCAGCTCGGTGTTGTACTTGGGTTTCCAGTGCTTTATCAGGCGGCTTTCCAGCAGCAGGGCCTCCGCTTCGCTACGCACTTCGATAAAGTCGAAATCGTAAATAAGGTCTAGCATCGCGGCCACCTTGGGCTGTTGGACCTTCTGCTTGCGCGAGGGTTGGAAATATGTGCTCACCCTCCGCTTGAGATTCCTTGCCTTTCCCACATACAGGATTGCGCCCAGACGGTCTTTCATGAGGTAAACACCCGGGGCTTCCGTCAGATGCCTCAGTTTTTCCTTCAGGGAACTTGCGTCTCGGTTTGGCATTTACAATTGAGGGGGTATATACTGAATGGAAGAATTCCCCTGTTCCATATTCCCCCCTTAGTAACTCCCATTTTGTTATGCCTATCAAGAAGAGACTGGAAATCCTGAGCCTTGGAGACGAGCTTTTGCTCGGTCTGCGCGATAACGCCCATCTCTCCTACCTTGGAAAAGAGCTGGCGCGCAAAGGACTCTACATCGCAAGAGATCAGGAAATTCGGGACAATGCCGAGGAAATCCAAAAATACTTTCTCGATGCCTGGCAGAGGGCTGACATTGTCATCACTACCGGCGGCCTTGGACCGACAGCCGACGATTTGACCAGAGAAGCCATTGCTGAAGCGCTCGGGCTGAAACTGGTAAGCGATCCCGATGCAGTTGCCTCTATTCACAGCCGCCTTGCAGACATGGGGCGCAAGGCAACTGAGGTCCATCTCAGGCAGGCCATGATTCCCGAAGGGGCGGAGATTCTGCCCAACCACAACGGGACGGCTCCGGGCGTGTGGCTCGAAAAGGACGGCAAGATTCTCATCATGATGCCCGGGCCGGGCAACGAGATGCGGCCCATGTTCATCGAACAAGTGCTTCCCCGTCTTGAAGCGCGGGACATTGCCCTGATTAACGAAGCATACCTCCAACTGCGCACCTGCGGGATACCTGAATCGGAGCTTGAACCCATGCTCCTGCCTCTTTTGGAACCCTACGGCCAGAGGTTGAAGGTGGGTTACAGCACCAACATGGGAATCGTTGACCTGCGCATCGGAGCCACGGACGATTCTCTTAGCTGGAACGACATTGAAAACCTTGGCGAAAGCTGCCGCGAGGTTCTCGGGGCGGACTTTGTGGCCTATGGCGACAGCAGCATCGCGGAAGTTGTCGTAGCGCATCTGCGCAGTATCGAAAAGACAATCAGCGTGGCCGAATCCTGCACGGGTGGCCTCTTGAGCAGCGCATTTGCGGATATTCCGGGCGCTTCCAAGGTGTTCCGAGGCGGCATTGTTTGTTACAATAACGAGGTTAAGCAGGAACTGCTCGATGTGCCTATGGACATTCTCGAAATGCACGGGGCTGTGAGCGCGGAAACAGCAGTCGCCCTCGCGGCTGGCGTTCAGGAGCGGCTGGATTCGGACTACGCAATATCCGTCACCGGTTACGCAGGGCCGGACAACGGCGGGCCGGACACCGCGCCCATCGGCACGATATACATTGGCTACGCATCACCGGCGGGGGTGTGGTCGCGAAAGGTGTTCCTTGCGGGCAACCGTCGTCACGTGCGCGAAAGAGCGGTCATTGTCGCCTTGGACTGGATACGTCGAAAGCTGAAAAAATACGACAGTCTGGTAAGCGCGCCCAGCCAAAGCGAAAACGTCGATTAGGGAGCTATCTCCCTACTCTTCGCCAGTATTCACGATGCGCACCGAAGGGCCCTTGCGCGGCCTGCGGGGCAGGGCTGGCTTGTCCTTGGGGCTTGGGCGGATGCTGATATGCTTTCTCGGCTCTGCCATTATCCACGCCCTTTGCAGAGGGATCAGGATTTTCAAAATCTCGTCGAACCTCTCGCCTTCGTTAAGAAGCTGCTCGCAGCGGACGTATAGCTGCATGAAGCCAAGGGCAATCGTTGGGTGCTCGTCGAAGTTGACGCCCTTTTTGAGCACGATAATTGCCTGACGGGTACGGTTAACGTCGCGCTCCGTGGCTGCTTTAACCGCCATGCTCAGGACAAGGCGCATTTTGTCCGCGACGGACATTCCGGCGAACCTGTTTTTGCCATACTGCCTTGCGGCTTTTTTCCTTTCGGAAAGGTTCATCAGTAGTAAAGGGCAAGGATGCCCGGATCCACGTCCTGCATGGAAGAGGCCGCGCTTTGCAGAGCGCCAAGTATGTTGCCGGATGCTGTCAGTACGTTCCCCGTGCTGTCACTACCGGTTGCATTTATTGCCCCGAACAGGCTCGATGCGTCCGTTGAGCCGCCCGCGATGAGTGACGAAAGAGACGAAGTGCTGTAACTTGAGATACTTAGTGCGCTCTGCACTATGGAGTAGCGGCTTTCAAGCTCGCTTTTTGCCTGTTCGACAACGTCGAGCTGTTCCTGAATCGTCTCAAGGGCGCTTATGATGCGGTTGTAGTATTCGTCGTAGTCCAGCTCCTCGCTCAGTTTATCCTCTGCCTCGTAATTTAGATATACGTGGTAGTCGCGCTTTGCGGAGCTGAAGTTTTCGGGGTCCAGCTCGATAGTGACGCCAGTTCCCATATCCACGTTTACGGGATCTTCGCCAGTCAGGTCCACGTTGCGCTTGGTGGATATTAGGTTGCCCGTGTTGTCGTACAACCACAGGGACGTTTTCGCCCCGTCATACTTGATTTTTAGGTCGTACTGCCCGCTTTCCATCGTGGTGACGCCGTCGTAAACGGGCGAGGTGTTCGCCGTTACGGCCAGCGAACCACTTATCGAGCCAGTGACGCCGTATTTGCCGTTGGGGTACTTGCTGGATGTCTTGCCGTTGGCGATGGATACGCTGTTTTCATCCACCAGTTCTTCGCCGGAACCGTCGTCAAGGATGTGTTGCACGTTGCGCTCGTAGTGCAGATTGGCGTAAAGGGACTGCGCGCCCTGGGTCTCCCAGTCGTGCTTGTCTCCGCCAAGAGCCGTTTCAAAATAGGTCTTTTCAAAGGAAAGCTCCACGCCCACGTTGCTTTTCACGCTGACCTGACCGGTGCCCGTGAGGTCAACTCCCTCGATTTTCTCGATTGTCGATCCGTCCATGTTCTGGATTTCAACGACAGATTCCTTCCCCATGTAGGTTACTTTGATCCAGTAGTCTCCGTCTTCTAGTTCGCCCGTGTAAGGCGGTGCGGAAAGGTCCACGCTGGTGGCATTGGCTTCAGAGATGTCCAACCCCGCTATGTCTGTCGCGGAGTTTTTCATCAGCGCGAGGTAGTCGTAACTGATGGTAGCGAAGGCACCGTCTCCTTCCTTTGCAAGGCCCAGCCCTTCTTCACCGCTGGAGGCCAGGTTGTCCAAATTCATCCCGATGGAGCCGCTGCCGTAGGAAAGCTCGAAGCTGCGCCCGTTAAAAAGGGGAATGTCCTCCATTTTGAAGTCGCGCACCACAGTGTCTATACCCGCGCTCAGTGAGCGAAGCTGGGCATAAGCCTCCGCCCTCGCGTCGCTATCCTTCACCGTGGCCTGATAGCCTTCAAGGGCGTAGTTTTGCATGAGCTGGAGATTCGTCTGAATCGTCTCCAGCTTTTTAGTCACACCGTTTAAGAGCGCCAGACTCTGGCTGTAAGTGTCGGTTTCAATGCTCTTGTATTTGTACGACGAGGTATCCTCGACCTCCGAAGTAGGAATCGCGAAGGCGTTCTTGAGATTGTATTCAAGGATGGTGTTCCAGTCCAATGAACTTGTGCTGCTCGTGCTGGCCATGAGATTTGTCCTTGAAGCTCTTTCGCGTAGGGCATTCCACCCCGTTCATGTACATCGGCAATATCATCTTATTCTTGAACGAAATTGCCCCCGTTCGCAGCAGAAAGAAAGTATGTTTGCATTTGCGCCCCCTTGTTCCGATTCTTTAGGGAGTGTTTGCAAATAGACGGACCGAGGGGGCGGGATGGATTTTCGAGGGAAAAACCGGAATGTGAGGCGAAGTGAATCGGGATTCCCCGAGCCGAACGGGGCGGTTTTTCACC
>JAFGLA010000051.1 GCA_016928295.1 Opitutales bacterium | reverse complement strand
TTGGCGGACCGAGGAGGCAGGATGTATTTTCGAGGGAAAAACCGTAACGTGAGGCGAGGTGAATCGGGATTCCCCGAGCCGAATGGGGAGGTTTTTCACCGAAAAGACGCCCGCATTCCGACGGGAGTCCAGTTTTCAAACACTCCCTAGTGCCTGGAGGCGTCTTTGCTGCATTCATCCTCAAAACGGAGCTTGAAGAATTGGGCATGTGCTCAATAACATGGCGGTTTTTGCAATGAACGAAGAAAAACTGCCACTGCCCGTCACGATTCTTGCCGGATTCCTCGGTTCGGGGAAGACCACATTGCTAAAGCGTATGCTTGCCTCAGTGCCCAAGGGTTCCCCCGTGGCCGTGCTGGAAAACGAGCTTGGCGCGGTGCCTGTGGACGACGCTCTTCTTGCTTCGGACAATGCCGCGCGCGTGGATACCGTCCTCGGGCGCACCTGCTGCGAAGCGCGTTCCGGCTTTGTAAGCCGCCTGCGCCTTGTGGCCTCGGCCTCCGATTCCATCGACAGGCTGATAATCGAGTCCACGGGCGTAGCCCATCCGGGGATGTTGGCCCATGCCTTCATGACGGACCCCATTTTGCGAAAGACCTTCCGAATCGACGGCATTATCACCGTTGTCGATGCGGAGCATTTCCGCTCTCACGAAGGGGGCGACGGGCACGCGCACGAGCAGGTCGCGTATGCCGACATCGTGCTGATTAACAAGATAGACCTTGTGAGCAAGGAGTCCGTCGAGGCCCTGCTTGCGGATTTGAAAGAGATAAACGCGGCGGCAAAATACTACCTTGCCAAGGATGCCGAGGTTCCGATGGAGCAGATGCTCGACATCGGCGGCTTTGATCTTGCCCGCGTAGCCAACGGCGTAACTGGCTGCCACAGCTTCCACTCTTCAAAAAACGGCTCGCACGGGCACGACATCGAGAGCATCGCGCTGGAAATCGAAGGTCGCTTTGACTTCGAGAAACTTCGCGCATGGATGGAACCCTTTGTGCAGCAGTACGGGGAGTCCATATATCGCGCAAAGGGAGTCGTCGCCCTTCAGGGTATGGACGAGCAGATGGTCTTTCAGGGCGTGCATGGCCGCTTTGTGGCGACGCTTGGCAATGTGTGGGACTGCGAGGCTCCCGTCTCGCGCATGGTGTTTATCGGCTGCAAGCTGGACCGTGGCGCAATTGAAGAGGCCCTTCAAAGCTGCCTTGTCAAGTAGGCAAGGGGAGGGCGCGCACGCATGTTTGCCGTGGGGAAACGCTGCTTGGCCCTATTCGACGACGAGATCCTGCTGAAGCGTGGCGTCGCCGATCAGCTTTAGCATCTCGTTGACCTTTATCGGCTTTGGCAAAAAGGCGTCCATTCCTGCGTCCATGCAGCGGGCTTGGTCGGGCTTGCCGGCGGAGGCTGTCAGCGCGATGATGTACGGGCGCAGTCCCTTGTTGCCCAACATGCGCCGCAGCTTGCGGGTAGCTGTTATGCCGTCCATCTCTGGCATCTGCACATCCATCAGTACAACATCGTAATAGCGACGTCGAAATGAGTCTATTACCTGCTTGCCGTTCTCGGCAAGATCTGGCGAATAACCTGCGCGGCGCAATAGCAGCATCGCCACCTTGCTGTTCACGGGGTTGTCCTCCGCAAGCAATATGCGCACCTTGGCCGGATCCATTGCCGGAGCCTTGCCATGAGATAGGTAATGGGTTTCTGCAAGTTCCTTCGGCAGCTCCAGTTCAGGATACAGCTCGATTTCAAAGAAGAACGTGGACCCGTGCCCGATTTTGCTCTCCACCCACATGTGCCCGTTCATCAGTTCGCTGAGGCGGCTGCTAATTGCCAGTCCAAGCCCCGTCCCGCCATAGCGGCGCGTAACGGAAGAATCAAGCTGCGAGAAGGGGCGGAACAGGCGCTCGATTTTCTCGGGCGCTATGCCGATTCCCGTGTCTATAACGGAGAAACGCAGCCTGTTGTTCCCGTTCTCAAGAGTCTTCACATGCTCGACGCGCATCGTGATTCCGCCCTTGTGCGTGAACTTGATGGCGTTGCCCACAAGATTTATCAGAATCTGGCGTACCCGCGTGGGGTCTCCCGAAAGGCACTGGGGCACCTCGGGCAGCATTTCGCCCTTCAGGTAAAGGCCCTTGTCTTCGGCCTTCAGGCGCAGAAGGCTGATGGTTTCCGCAAGCAAATCGCGCGGACGCAGCGCAATGCGCTCAAGGTCCACCCTGCCGGCTTCGATTTTGGAAAAGTCCAGAATGTCGTTAATCAGGTCTATCAGCGTCTCGCCGCTCTGGCGGATAGTCTCGACAAAGTCCCTCTGCTCCGCAGTCAGGGTTGTGCCCTCCATCATCGACGCCATGCCGAGCACGGCGTTCATGGGCGTGCGGATTTCGTGGCTCATGTCTGCCAGAAACTGGCTCTTCACATGGCTTGCAGACTCTGCCCGCAACGCCATGTCGTTGGCTGTCGCGATGGCGTTTTCGAGCTGCGCGTTTTCCTGCATCAACTCTTCGTTGCGCGCACGAAGGCTCGCAATCTCGATGCGCATGTCCTCAAGAATCCGTTCAAAGTAAACAAGACTCGGGGAAAAAGGGCTGTCCTTGTTTCCCTTGCAAGCGCTGAAACTGTTGGCGAACCCCTCCATGTGATCCTCTGGCAGGGCTTCGAGAGCCTTTTCGAGCAGTTTGCGCAAGTTGTTGTCTTCTGGCAGGTTCACGGGGCTTGTTCCTGCTAGTTGTTCCCTGTGGAGCACGAATTATTGACGAGCCGTGTGCGCAGTCGTCGTTTGTTTGGAAGCGTCTTCATATCCGTCGATAATTCGCCTAATTACACATAATAGCATCGACGCTATTGATTACTGAATTAGGGCTTACAGGAAACTGGCTCAAGCTGACAAATATTTTATGAAATACTTGTAAAATTAGCAACAGATTGTGCAGATGGGACGCGCAAGCTCATCGAAATGGCATGCTCCCGCCTTTCAAGTCCCGCCTCGACAGTACAGATTGAACCTGTTTCGATGTCCCCTTTCTTTTTACGTATACAACAAGATGGCAAGGGTAGGACTTATATCACTGGGCTGCGCGAAAAACCTCGTGGACTCGGAAATCATGCTTGGCGCGCTTCGCAAGGCAGGGCACGAGTTCGTCGATGAACCCGAGGATGCGGAGCTGCTGATAATTAACACCTGCTCGTTCATCAACGATGCCAAGAAGGAGAGCATCGAAGCCATTCAGGAGGCTTCCGAGCGCAAGAACGGCGGCAAAAGGCAGAAGCTGCTCGTGGCCGGTTGCCTCGCACAGCGTTATGCAGACAAGCTGCCGGAGCTTATGCCGGAAGTGGACGCCTTCATCGGGCTGGACCAGGTTGCGACGATTGCCGACATCGTGGACAGCCTCATGGCAGGCGAGCGCGGCAAAGACGAAGGACCGCAGAGCTTTGTAAGCGAACGCCCTGCCTACATCCCCGACTACGACACACCGCACCTGCGCCTTACGCCAAAGCACAGCTCATTTGTGAAGATTGCCGAAGGCTGCAACCACATGTGCGCATTCTGCATCATCCCGCGCATCCGTGGCCGCCACCGCAGCCGCAGCACGGAGAGCATTCTGCGCGAAGCGCGCGAACTGGTCAAAAACGGCTGCAAGGAAATCTGTTTGGTCTCTCAGGACAGCACCTTCTACGGCATGGACAAGTGGGAGGGGCAGAGGCCCAACAGGACAAGCCCCGTGGACAGCAGCAAGGGGGAGAGCCTAGCCTCGCTTCTTCGCGGACTGAACGCCATAGAGGGCGACTTCTGGATTCGCGTCCTATACACGCATCCCGCCCATTGGAGCGAGGAGCTGATGGACGTGTTCGCAGAGTGCGAAAAGCTCGTCAAATACGTGGACGTGCCCTTGCAGCACATTTCGGATCCGATGTTGAAGGCCATGAGCCGCGAGACGGACTCGGCGCATTTGCGCGGCCTTGTGCAGCGCCTTCGCGAACGCATCCCGGGCGTGTGCATACGCAGCACTTTCATCGTCGGCTTCCCCGGGGAAACCCAGGCCGATTTTGACGAGCTTATGGGCTTCATCAAGGAGGCGGGCTTTGAACGCGGCGGCGTGTTTGAATACTCCCGCGAGGAGGACACCCGCGCCTACGATTTGCAGGGCAGGGTGCACCCGTCCACAAGGCGCAAGCGGCGCAACCTGTCCACGGAGCTTCTTTTCAATGTGGCGAGCGAGCGGGGCGAGAGCCTCATCGGCCAGCGCATCCGCGTTCTTGTCGAATCGCCCGGAGTGGCGCGCTCGCAATGGGACGCGCCGGACGTGGACGGTTACGTCGAGGTGCCGGACAGCCTGCCGGTTGGCGAGTTTGCCGAGGTCGAGATAGAGGACGCCGTGGGCTACCAGCTCTTTGCCAAGCTGCCCTAGGCCGTGTTCACGAATTCGACTCCCGTCGGATAGCGGGCATTTTTTCGGTGCAAAATTGGCCTGCTCGGCTCAAAGAATCTCGATTCATATCGACTCGCATTCCATTTTTTCACTCAAAAAACCATCCCGCCTCCTCGGTCCGCAAATTCGTGAACACGGCCTCGCAAGGCACACTTCCCCCGCCGCGCCAGCCTGTTTTTCTGAAGCAAAACGCCATTATCGTGAATCATGGCCGCGTTTGGCTGGCCTTTCGCGAACAAAGCCGTAAAACTTGTCCTCACACATGTCCTCCTACGAAGTCATCATCGGCCTCGAAGTCCACGTCCAGCTCAAGACCCGCGCGAAGGTGTTCGCCCCTGCGCCCTACGTCTATGGCGCGGAACCGAACACTCTTTGCGACCCCGTCGTGCTGGGCCTGCCCGGCGCCCTGCCTGTAATCAACAAGGAAGCCATCGACAAAATGATCACGATGGGCCTGATGTTCGGCTGCGACATCGCCAAGGAGTGCAAGTGGGACCGCAAGAACTACTGGTACCCGGACTCGCCCAAGAACTACCAGATTTCCCAGTACGACCAGCCCCTCTGCCTTGGCGGAGAGGTGGAAGTGGAGCTGCCCGCAGAGAGCCGCAACGTGATGGGCGAGCACAAGAAGTTCGCCCTTACACGCATTCATCTTGAGGAAGACCCGGCCAAGATGAACCACGAGGGCCAGTTCTCCCTGATTGACGACAACCGCACGGGCACTTCGCTGGCGGAGATCGTGACCGAGCCTGTATTCCGCAGTGCGGACGAGGCGGCAGCTTTTGTCAACGCCCTGCGCATGGCGCTAAGTCAGGCCGGAGTGTCCGACTGCGACATGGAAAAGGGCCAGATGCGCGCCGATGCAAACGTGTCCGTCCGCCCCGTAGGGCAGAAGGAGTTCAACACCCGCACCGAGAGCAAGAACCTGAACAGCGCCTCGAATATCAAGGCATGCATCGAGTGGGAAGCACGCCGCCAGATTGATTTGTACGAGGCGGGCCGCGGGCACGAGATAGTGCAGGAAACGCGCCGTTGGGATGCGGAGCAGGGCTACGGCTACTCCATGCGCAGCAAGGAGGACAGCCACGATTACCGCTATTTCCCGGACCCGGACCTCATGCCCGTGCGCGTGGACGAGGCGTGGAAGGACGAGCTTCGCGCAAAGCTTGTCGAGCTGCCCTTCGAGCGCCAGCGTCGCTACATGGACGCGATGTGCCTGCCATATTCGAGCGCCAGCGCCCTCATTGGCGACCTTGCCATGTGCCGCTACTTCGAGGAAGCGGTGGGTGTGTACAACAAGCCCGCAGAGCTTGCCAATTTGATAGTCAACGACCTGCGCCGCGAGCTTGCCGCCACAGCGACGGACGAAACGAGCGCCCAGCCCATTGGCGAATGCAAAATGACGCCAGCGCACGTTGCGCAGTTGCAGAAGCTGACCGACGAGGGCGTGATTACCAAGCAGATTGCCCGCGACATTTTCCACGAGATTTTCGAGAGCGGCGAGATGCCTGCGGCACTAGTCGAGCGCAAGGGCCTGAAGGCGCAGAACGACAGCGGCGAGCTTGAGGCAATGGCCCGCGCCGCAATCGAGGCCGATCCGGCCACGGTGGAGAAGGTGCGCGCCGGTAACGAGAAGGCTATCAACGCCCTCAAAGGCCCAATCATGAAGGCGAGCAAGGGCAAGGCCGACGCAAAGATGGTGGACGAGATATTGCGCAGGCTGATACTCGGCTAGAGCATTCTATTTGCAAACACTCCCCAAGCGTGGGCTACTGAGGTTGGTTGGAGCCGAGAGGCATAGTGCAGCACCCTTTGCAGGCATTTCACCGTTCGCCTTGCATGCTTCAGGTCCAGGTTCGGCATGAACGTATTAGGTTCCTGGCGTCTTCTTTTATCGACTCTGGGCCGAAAAGATTGCATGATTATCCTTCACGCTCGGCAAAGACCTGAGGAAAAGCCCAGTTTTCCGCACTCGGTACTTGCCAGCGAAGCCAAGAACCATTTTTCTATCCGTTTTTCCAGATGAAAGCGACGATCAAAACCCAAGGGCGTCAGTTCACCGTAACTGAAGGTGACATCCTTTTCGTGAACCGTTTCTGCGAATCCAACGCAGGCGACACCATCACCATCACCGACGTGCTCATGCTCGGCGAAGGCGCGGAAGCCCGTTTCGGCTCCCCGACCGTCGCTGGCGCGAGTGTCGAGCTTAACATCCTTGAGAACAAGCGCGGCGAGAAGGTGCGCATCTTCAAGAAGAAGCGCCGCAAGGGCTTCCGCCGTGGCCGCGGTCACCGTCAGGAACTGTCGGTGGTCAAGGTTGTCTCCATCAAGGGCTAACTTTTAAAGGAATTTTCCGAAAATGGCGCATAAAAAAGGACAGGGCACAAGCCGCAACGGACGCGACAGTCACGCGCAGCGTCTTGGCATCAAGAAGTATGACGGCGAGTTCGTTCTCGCTGGCAACATCCTCATCCGTCAGCGCGGCACGCGCTTCCACGCCGGTGAACATGTCGGCATGGGCACGGACCACACGCTCTTCGCCCTCCGTGAAGGCCGCGTGAAGTGGGACGCCAAGCACCGCTCGGTCAAGATCATCGAAGAGGTGGTCGCCGAAGCCGTAGCCCAGTAAGGCACGGCGAGACAGGATCGAACGTTTTCACTGCTCGCTGACACAGCGGGTGACAGACCCCGAAGGGCAAGTCCCTTCGGGGTTAGTTCGTGTACGGCGGGAGCGCTTGCGATGGCTACTCCTTCCGCTGCGGTCAATTATTCAGCCTAGCAAGGCCGCCGCGGGAAGGTGAAAAGTGTTGTCCAAATTGCAAGGCTTGCCACAGTCGTGCGCCATGACTGCGCAAGACTTGTATAAAGCTCTGGAAAGGGTAAACGAGCGCCCCAAGCCCTATGAATTCAGCACGGCGTCCGAACTGTGGTGCGACCCTTACAGAGCTGAACAAATGCTCAAAGCGCACCTGGACCCGGACAACGGCATGGCCTCCAGAACGGGCGCATTCATACAACGCTCCCTTGACTGGATGACGAGGCGTTTTGACATAGGCAGAGAGACCGCGATAACGGACTTTGGCTGTGGCCCGGGCCTGTACACAAATGCGCTGGCCCGAACCGGAGCCAGGGTAACAGGCGTGGATTTTTCCAGTAGGTCGATAAGTTATGCCCGAAGTGTTGCAGAGCAGGAGGGGCTGGACGTGCGCTACGAACAGGCCGACTATCTTGCGTACCGGATGGAGGCTGGCAGCTGTGATCTTGCCACTTTAATATTCTGTGACCTTTGCCCTCTCAGTCCGTCGCAACGCGCAGGCCTTCTTACGAAAATATGCGATGGCCTAAGCGAAAAAGGGCTTCTCCTGTTGGACGTGTGCACAAGCGCCATGTTTGAAGCTGCAAATGAAGCATCGAACTTCAGTTTTCGCCACCTGAACGGTTTTTGGGCCGAAGGAGACTATTACGGATTTCAACGCAGCTTCAAATACGAGGAAGAATCGCTTCTCCTGGACAAATACACCATCGTCGAGCCCGAGCGCGTCTACGAAATCTACAACTGGCTTCAGTGCTTCAGTCAAATGAGGCTGAGGGAGGAACTTGCAGCCAGCGGCTTGAAAATACTTGAATGGTACTCGAATGTCGCGGGCGATTCCTACGATCCGCAGGCCCATCAAATGGCCGTTGTCGCAGCAAGGGCCTGAGAAAAACGCGCGAGTTCTTTCATACGCAAGGCAAGGTTTGCGAATTGATATGCTATTGAGAATGGTCGGATATTCCGGTGACAGTGTATTGCTGTTACCAAGCGGACAGTAGCGCGTCTATTTTGGACTGCTCGCCCTCGCTGAAGTCCGTCCTGCTAAGCGCGCCAAGGTTGTCGTCCACCTGTGCAATACGACTTGCGCCGATGAGCACGCTGGTGACGGCCCTCTGGCGCAGAATCCACGCCAAGGCCATCTGCGAAAGACTCTGCGCGCGCGCTTTTGCAAGCTCGTTCAACTCGCGCAGCTTGGCCTGACGTTCCACGGTCACGTATTCGCGCTTGAGGAAACCCTCGGGCTTTGCCGCGCGCGAATCCTCCGGTATGCCGTCAAGGTAGCGGGCCGACAAGAGCCCCTGCGCAAGCGGACTAAAGGGAATGCAGCCAATGCCAAGCTCTTCGAGCGTGCCAAGCAGTTCCTCTTCCACCCAGCGGTCGAGCATGTTGTAGCGCGGTTGGTGAATCAGGCAGCGAACGCCGAGCTTGTTCAATATGTCCGCAGCCTTGCGCGTTTCGGCGGCGCGATAGTTTGAAAGGCCCACGTACAAAGCCTTGCCCTGACGCACGATGTCGGCCAGCGCCCCCATCGTTTCCTCCAGCGGAGTCTCGGGGTCGGGCCTGTGGTGGTAGAAGATGTCCACATAGTCCAGCCCCATGCGCTTAAGCGACTGGTCGAGGCTGGATATAAGATACTTGCGCGAACCCCAGTCCCCGTAAGGCCCGTTCCACATCCAGTAGCCAGCCTTGGTGGATATTACCAGCTCGTCGCGATACGCCTTCAGGTCTTTGTTGAGCAGCTCGCCGAAGCAACGCTCTGCCGCTCCAGCGGGCGGGCCGTAGTTGTTTGCCAGGTCGAAATGCGTTATCCCTCGGTCGAACGCGCCGAGCACAAGCTCTCTTGCCACGGCGTGGTCCGCCCCGTCGCCAAAGTTGTGCCACAGCCCCAGAGATACGCGGGGCAGTTTCAGTCCGCTTTTGCCGCAGCGGGCGTAAAAGGCGGAGTTGTCGTAGCGGGTGGGGGATGCTTCGTGGCTCATGGCTTGCATTATGATTCTTGGAGTTAGCTCTAACAAAAGATTATTCGGCATCTTTGCGCATGTAAAAGATAGCAGGCGCTTTTTAGGCCATTCTGTCGTGTGCCGTGCTCGTTTTGTATTTCAAAGAGCGGCGCTGCGTCCATAATGCGGACATGCTGAACAACCAGCCACTAATTATCGCGGGCCGTGAATTCAAGTCCCGCCTCCTTGTCGGAACGGGCAAGTTCGCTTCGGGCGAGCACATGCGTGACGCTCTGCGCGCCAGCGAAACCGGCCTTGCCACCGTGGCGCTCAAGCGCACAAGCCTGGACGGGCGCGACGAGTTTGCCGACATTCTCGACTTTATCGAGTCGGACCGCTACCTGCTCCTGCCCAACACTTCGGGCGCGCGCGACGCGGAGGAAGCGGTGCGAATCGCCCGTCTTTCGGCCAAGGCGGGGTTGCCCAAATGGGTGAAGCTCGAAATCCACCCCGACATCAACTATCTTCTGCCTGACCCGATCGAGACGCTCAAGGCCGCCGAGATTCTCGTGAAGGAAGGCTTCACCGTGCTGCCCTACATCAACGCGGACCCCGTGCTCGCTATGCGTTTGCAGGATGTCGGTTGCGCGACGGTCATGCCGCTAGGTTCCCCCATCGGCAGCAACCGAGGCATACAGAACGAGGCCCAGATACGCATCATCATCGCCCAGGCCCGCGTCCCCGTGGTTGTGGATGCCGGAATCGGTGCGCCAAGCCATGCCGCGCTCGCGATGGAGATGGGGGCCGACGCCGTCCTTGTCAACACGGCCATCGCCGTGGCGAGAGACCCCGTTCGCATGGCCCGCGCATTCGCCATGGCCGTCGAGGCGGGCAGGGCGGCATACGAGTCCGGCCTCGCTCCTGTGAGCACGGACTTGAAAGCCAGCGCGACAAGCCCTCTGACCGCGTTTCTTGACTAGCACCGCGTAAAACGCAGGTTCATCTCTCCCCATGACAATACCCACATCTTACCCGGACGCGGACTCATGCCGTGCGGAGTATTTCCGCCGCGTGAACCGCGTTGGCGACTACATATGGGAGAACCTCGGGCGGGAGCTTTCGCCGGAAGAGCTTGCCCGCGTGGCCTGCTTCTCGCGGTACCATTTCCACCGCATTTTCAAGGAGGCAACGGGAGAAACGCTCGGCCAGTTTATCCTTCGCCTCCGCCTGCAAAAAGCCGCATCGCTTCTCGAATACGACCGAGGCAGAAGCGTTACGGACATATGCTACGCATGCGGTTTTTCTGAAAGTTCGGCCTTTTCGCGCGCTTTCAAGCAAGCCTTTGGCGAAGCGCCCAGCCGTTGGCGTCGTGCAAGGCACGAACTTGCAAATAGCAACGCATGTCAAATGTCCGGCAATCAGGGTCAATCATTGGTTCAAATAGTAGGCTATCCTAACTGGACTGATTCAACCCCAGTATGGAGACTACAAATGACAGACATGAAAGAGATTAGTGTAAGGATTGACGATCTGCCCGACCTCAACGTGGCCAGTGTGCGGCACATAGGCTCGTATTCGGACGTTGGCAGGGCCTTTGGTGCCCTCTATTCGTGGGCAGGGCCTCGCGGGCTTATTACGCCGCAGGCCCAGGTTCTGGGCATATACTACGATATGCCGGACACTACGCCCGTTGACAAACTGCGCAGTGATGCCTGCATCACAGTGCCCGAAGGGACGAAAGGCGAGGGCGTCGTGGTTGTGAAAAAGCTGGAGACCAAGGGGCGCTATGCCATGGGGCACTTCGAGTTCGACGGCAAGTCAGGCTTCCAGAAGGCTTGGAACGTGATGATGGGCGAGTGGCTCCCGCAGAGCGGTTTTCAGGGCGACGACCGGCCCTTTTTCGAATTGTATCTTAACGATTGCTCAACTGAGCATTTCATCGTCGAGATCTGCATTCCGGTAAAGCCTCTGTAAAACTACGCATTCCGCCGAAAATGACGGAAGTGGCTTTGCGCCGGAACTCTCATGGCTTTACAGTTATATGCTGTGCCAACTGGGTTCCGGCGCATCCTGTTTTTCCGCCATGCCATACTTTGACTACAACGCGACTTCTCCCCTGAGGGACTGCGCAAGAGCCGCCTGGCTGAAGGCGTCCGCGGAAAGTTGGGCGAATCCATCGGCCATTTATCCATCCGCGCAAAGGGCAAGGCACGCGCTGGAAAGAAACCGCATGGCTCTTGCAACGATTCTAGGCTGCCGCGCCGAGCGCATCGTCTTTACAAGCGGCGCTACAGAGTGCAACAACACCGTGCTGCATCACTACGCCTCAAAGGGCGCAAGCTGCGCTGTAAGCGCGGTCGAGCATCAGAGCGTTCTTGTTCCGGCGAAGGCTCTGTTTGGCGAACGGCTGATTGTCATGCCCGTGGACGAGTCCGGCAGGCTGGACATTGCCGAGGCTGAAAGGCTTATTCACGCTCATAGACCGGCCCTTGTAAGCCTCATGGCGGCAAACAGCGAAACGGGCGTTGTTCAGCCCGTGGAGGAGCTTTCGCGCATATGCAGGGCGGAACATGTGCACATGCACTGCGACGCTGTGCAGCTACTTGGACGCCTGCCCTTGAACCATCTCTTGGACAGGTGCGACTTTTTCAGCTTCAGCGCGCACAAAATTGGCGGCCCACGCGGCGTGGGCGTGCTTGTCATTCCGCATAAATGTACTGAGCGAATGGGGCTGTTTCAGGGCGGCCCTCAGGAGCGTTACCAGCGTGCGGGGACGGAGAATCTGGCAGGTGCGGAGGCTCTGGTTGCGGCCTTTTCGGAGGCTGTAATGGAGGTCGCGCACGGGCGTATGTTGCGGCAGGCGGCGTTCAAGGCTTCTTTCGAGGCGAGAATGGAGCAGCTAGGCGCACGCATCATAGGGCGGGGCGCGGAGCGGCTTCCCAACACGAGTCTTTTTATCATGCCACGCCATCAGGGGCTTCGCTGGGTTACGCGAATGGCGACCAAGGGCTTTGAAATCGCCACTGGTTCGGCCTGCGGCAGCGAACAGGAGCAGCCTTCGCATGTGCTTTCGGCAATGGGCATTGATGCTGCGGGGGCAACGCAGGTCTTGCGCGTAAGCTCCGGCGCCTCCGTGGACGAAGCCGAGTGGATAGCACTGGCCGACGCCTTGGCAAAGACGCAGATGGAGCTGGACGCGGAGGAGAACGTGGATGCCTTCGGCGTAATACTGCCCTGAGTCAGGCCATCGGGCGATTTCGAAAAGAAAGACATGACTTACACTTACCACTTCTGGAGCAGTTCCGCGTTCTCTACCCACATCACGAAGTAGGGCCGTTCGGCGTAGCGCTTCTTCATGTAGAGCAGGAAGGGCCGGTCGAATGTGAAGTGGCGACCATCGTCTACGCATAACGAAGCCAGCATGATGGTGTCGCTTTCCAATTCCGCGCCGTTTTCATCCAGCACAAAACGGATGCGCTGACTGATTCTGTCGAAGTGGTAGCCTTCGATCGCACCTTTGCCCAGCGGAACGTTGCAGAGTTCCTTGTAGTCACGGTTCAGGTTGAAACGGATTTTCGGCACACCCAGCGTATCCTCGCCGTGTAGGGTGTTATCGACAGGGGAGAGTTGCGCTGCCGCAATCTTCGCCTGCACCTCGGCATACATGTCTGCGAGGCTCGGTTTGTGGCTCATGAAGGCGATCACGATGGAATCGTTGTATTCGCTTCGGTCCAGCTCGATTGCGCAGTCGATGATTACGGGTCCCTCCTCCCAGACCGTGTAGTAAAGAACGCGTGCCTGAAGCGCGGCATCCTTCCCATCCTCCCCATACACGCCGAAGGCCTGCACACGTGTCCAATCCTCGCCATTTGGGGAGAATCTTAGGCTGTGTTCCTCTCCTTCATACGGGATGGCGAACTTCACCTGTGCATTCAGGTAGGAATACGCGACGAGGGATTCCTGCGGCAGATTGACCATGTCAGGCAGTGCTACGGAAGGAAAACGCTCGTGCATCCCGTTCTGAATCGTCTGCACGATGCCGTCCCGAACGAAGCCCGCCGCGAGGAAAAGATCGCGCTCGGCAATGTCCTCGATCGGGTCCGGTGCCGCGTTGAGCCTGTCCGCCGTTGCGTTCGGCTCTGCAAAGGCGATCGGCCCATTCGTGATCGTGCCCTCCACGTGTTTCCATACTGCGGGCAGCGAGGCGCACCAGACGGCGTTGCGGTCGTTCGCAATGGGGGTGTCCAGGGTGGGCACGACGTCCGTTGCCTTGAATGAGAACGCGTTGAGCGACACACACCTTTCGTTGGAGCGTGCGTTGTTGCTCATCTGTTTCTCAAGCTCGCCCAATTCCGCGTCGATGTTCGCATTGCTCCCTTTCTGCGAGGTCTGAACCAGTTCCGTGGATTTATGCTCCTTAGGTGACGGAGGGGGTGCATGTCTGGTTCTCCGTATCTGCGGACACTTCTCTTCCACCGAGCGCACGGCCAGATGGTAGCCAAGGCCCAGCACGGCCAGCATGCCGACGAAAATCCCTATGGCGACAAGCAGAGAGAGCAGCTTCCTCATGTCCAACGACGATAGGTGTAATTCGTTCGCGCACAAG
The DNA here is from genome assembly GCA_016928295.1 of Opitutales bacterium. Classification (GTDB taxonomy): domain Bacteria; phylum Verrucomicrobiota; class Verrucomicrobiia; order Opitutales; family Oceanipulchritudinaceae; genus Verruco-01. Next base: position 25,894 of record JAFGLA010000051.1, on the reverse strand, counting down.
CCCGCAGATCCCGATCATTCGAGCGGGAGCCGTCGGCCATGCGGGCGCGCAAAAGAGAATGCGTGCTTCCTAGAGCAGGCCCTGTCTTGCTAGCAGGGCGTCGGCGTCGGGGTCGCGCCCCATGAAGTCGCGAAACAGCTTTTCGGGAGCCTCGCTGTTGCCCTTGGACAGGATTTTTTCGCGCAGCTCGCGGCCCACGTTCTCGTTCAGAATGCCCTCTTTTTTGAAGCGGGTGAAGGCGTCCGCGTCCAGCACCTCGGCCCACTTGTAGGAGTAGTAGCCTGCCGCGTAGCCGGTCGCGCTCGAGAATAGGTGGTTGAAGTTGCGCACGTTGTTGGGCATGGGCGTCTTTGTGCGCGGGATGTAGCCGTTCTGGATTTGCCTTACCGCCTCGTCCAGATCCTGCCCCTTCCACTTTTCGTAGTTAAGGTGCAGCTCCAGATCCATTTTGCCGAAGGAGAGCTGGCGCATCGCCATGCGGGCAGCGCCAAACTTCCGCGCCGCGAGCATCTTGTCCAGAATAGCCTGCGGGATTGTTTCTCCCGTCTCGATGTGGCGGGCGAAAAGGTCGAGGCTTTCGCGTTCCCAGGTCCAGTTTTCAAGAATCTGCGAGGGCATCTCGACAAAGTCCCAGGCTACGTTCGTTCCGTTGAGCGAGCGCACCGGCACTTCGCCCAGCAGGTGGTGGAGCAGGTGCCCGAACTCGTGGAAAATCGTCTCCACCTCGCGGTGGGTTAGTAGGGCTGGCTTTTCGCCCTGCGGCTCTGTCAGGTTCCCGCAGACTAGGCCAAGGTGCGGCTCGTGCCCGCCTGTGGGAAGGCCGCGGCCGCTTTTCAGCCCGTCCATCCAGGCGCCTGAACGCTTGGCGGAGCGGGGGTGCCAGTCGGTGTAAAACGAGCCAAGCTGCGCGCCGCTTTCCTTGTCGAACATGTCGTAGAAGCGCACGTCTTCGTGCCAGACTTCGGGCTTGTCCGCGCCTGTCCTCTCGCTGATTCGCACGCCGAAGAGCCGCTCCACAAGGCCGAAAAGGCCGGAGATGACCTTGCCAATGGCGAAGTACGGGCGCAGCTCTTCCTCGTCGAAGTCGTAGCGGGAAAGGCGCAGCTTTTCCATCCAGTAGCTCGTTTCCCAGGGTTCGAGCGGGGAGGGCGCTTCGCCGCTCTGTTCAGCCTTGAACTGTTCAAGCTCCAGCCCTTCGCGCTCGAAGGCGGCGGCTATGCGCCCGTGCATGTCCTCGACAAAGTCCAGCGCCTTGCGCCCGCTCCCCGCCATGCGGCGCGAGGTCGTCAGGTCGGCAAAGTTCGCCTTGCCAAGCAGCTTTGCCTTCTCTTCGCGCAGGGCGAGTATCTTGTTCACGAGCTCTGTGTTGTCGTGCGGGGCCTGCCTGCCGATGTTGGTGAAGCCTTCGTATATCTGGCGGCGTATGTCGGCGTCGTCCAGATACTGCATCAGGGGGCCGAAGCTAGTTGCCTGAAGCGTGAAGCGCCACTTTGGCTCCGCTTCCGTTCCGTGGCCATTCTTCAGGGCGTCGCGGCGTGCGGCTTCCCGCGCGTGCGGAGGCAGTCCGGCGAGGCGGGCCGGTTCGTCAACAATCAGCTCGAAGGCGTTTGTCGCGTCCAGCACGTTCTCTGAATACTTCTGCGTGAGGGCGGAAAGTTCGCTTTGAATCTGCTCAAGGCGTGTCTTTTGCTCCGGCGGCAGCTCGGCACCGTTTTCGCGAAAGTCTTTGAGCGTTTCTTCAAGGTGGCGGCGTTCGATGGGCGAGAGCTTTGCACTGTCGCTGTTTTCCGCCGCGGCCTTTACCGCGAGCCAGAGCTGTTCGTCCAGCGTGATGCGCGAAAAGAACACGCTCACTTCGGGCAGCACGTCGTTGTAAGCCTCGCGCAGTTCGGGGCTGTCGCACACTTCCTGAAGGTGGTTCACGCGGCCCCATGCGCCGGACAGCTCTTCGGTGGCCTCTTCAAGGGCGGCGATCACGCTTTGGTAGCTGGCTGATTCGCGGGGAAGCTCGCGTATCGCGTCGAGCTTTTGCTGCGCCAGTTTCATGCCCTCGGCAATGTCGGGGCGGACGCATTCGGGCTTCAGCGCGGACCAGTTGATTTCAAAGCGGTTGTCCAGAAAGGGATGATTCATTGAGTGTAAGTCTCTTCTCAAAAGTTTACCGGTATGGAGAGACAGAATCTCTCAACCACAGATTACGCAGATTAACACAGATTACAGAAGGAAAAGAATACGTTCCTTTGTGATTCTTTATTGTCTGTGGGTGGGAGGCGCTCCCTGGGGCGCGTGCTTTGAGTTCTAGCCGCGGGGGGCTATGACGCCTTCTTCCACCAGCCTGTCCACCATTGCAAGGGCCGATTCGCTGCGGTTCATTATATACAGGTGCAGGGCGTCGGCGCCGCGCTCAAGCAGCTCTCTGGCTTGCTGGCAGGCCCAGTCTATGCCGACTTTGCGCGCCGCTTCCGCGTCGCCCTCAACCGCGGCAAGGCGGACGGCAAGCTCTGCGGGCACGGAGCTTCCGTTCATGCTGCCAAAGCGGATTACCTGCTCGTGGCTAAGAGCGGGCATGAGGCCCGGAATTATCGGAACAGTAATGCCGATTGCGCGGCAGCGGTTCACGAAGTCGAAGAAGTAGCTGTTGTCGAAAAATAGCTGTGTCGTTATGAACGAGGCCCCGGCGTCCACCTTGCGCTTTAGGTTGATTAGGTCCGCCTCTTGCGAGGGCGCCTGCGGGTGCGTTTCGGGGTAGCCGGCTACCCCGATGCAGAAGTCCGGCTCGCTTATGCGGATTAGTTCGACTAGTTCGTTCGCGTAGGCGCAGCCTTCGGGGTGAGGACGAAAGTCGCTCTGTCCCTTGGGCGGGTCTCCGCGAAGGGCCATGATGTTACGAAGGCCAGCGGCGTGGTATTCGCGTAGAATGGCCCGTATTTCGTCTTTGGACGCGCCGACGCAGGTCAGGTGCGCCACGACATCGAAGCCGTATTCATTGCGAAGTATGGAAGCATACTCTTCAGTGCGTTCCCGCGTGCTTCCACCCGCACCGTAGGTTATTGAGACAAAGTCGGGGCTGATCCGTTCCTTGAGAAGAGCCGCTGTCTTAAGTATCTGCCTGCCAGCCTCTTCACTGCGGGGCGGGGAGAACTCTATCGAGACAGGTTTGCGGTCCTGACCGAGAAAACGGGTGATGTGTCTGTCGAAAGTCATGGGTTATTTAATCAATATATAAAGATGCGTTGATGTGTAAACTTATTTCTCGAAGAAATCCGCACGAATGAAACAATCTTTGTAACAGGGCTTCTGGGGAGTGTTTACGTGTGTCCGGGCCGTTGAGAAGAGGTGTCGGAATGGCTTGTTCGGGCAATGTGAATAACTTGTCGGCAAGTTCATCTTGAAAGATTGCACCCTGCGGGACTTAACTGGTTCATCCTTGCAACCCACCCCCGCTTGAAAACTCCCCGACTGTAATAATCGCATTGGCTTGGCCTTCTTTTTGATGAGGGCTTTCTGAGCTTAAGTAATTGTTGTTGAATACATTATATATTTGACCCAGAGGCGTCACGGGTATTTTACCCATTTGTTTTCGCTTGTCCAATCCACGGTCAGGCGTTCCAATGACAAGCCCGCCCACCGCTGGATCAATCATCAGCCTGTGTTGTTAGTAAAGCATTGTGCTCCCATTCTCCTATGACTGCAAACCTCGTAACAGAAGATCATTGGTCCACCATCAAGGCGGAGCTTCGCCGCGTGTATCCCAAGGATACATTCGAGTCGTGGTTCGCACCTGTTGAGAGTACTTGCGACGACAATTGCGTCACATTGCTCGCGCCGAACGATTTTGCCGCCATCTGGATAGAGGAGAACTATCTGGACATGATCCGCGAGAAGCTGGCCGTCATCGCCGGTCCGTCCGTAAAGCTAGCCATCGCCACCAAGGCTGTCGTCGACAAGCCCGCGAGGGAGCCTGCCGAGCCGCTGCTCGAGAACCGCCGCGTCGGAGTCTCCCGCCGCCTGCGCCCGGGGGCGGACGCCCAGACGCCCAGTCTGCCCATCAACCCGAAGAACACCTTTGATAACTTCATCGTCGGGCCGAGCAACCAGCTCGCCCACGCCGCAAGCATCGCCGTCGCGCAGGCCCCGGGCCGTGCCTACAACCCGCTGTTTCTCTACGGGGACACGGGCCTTGGCAAGACGCACCTCATGCACTCGGTGGCGCACTCCATAACGCGCACCAATCCCGGGGCACGCGTTGTTTACGTATCCTGCGAGACCTTTACCAACGAGTTCCTTCAGGCCGTTCGCGAGAACACGCTTGATCAGTTCCGCAAGTTCTACCGCAGCGTGGACGTGCTCCTTATCGACGACATCCAGTTCCTCGAAGGCAAGGAGCGCACGCAGGACGAGTTCTTTCACACTTTCAACAACCTGTTCGATTCCCAAAAGCAGCTCTGCCTGTCCAGCGACCGGCCCGCAAGCGAGATATCCAAGCTCGAAGCGCGCCTTGTGTCCCGCTTTCAGTGGGGCATGGTGACGGACATTCAGGCGCCCGACCTCGAAACACGCACGGCCATTCTTTCCAAGAAGGCCGCTGCGATGGACTATCGCCTCAGCCCCGAAATACTCCAGTTCCTCGCAAAGCGCATCACGCGCAACGTGCGCCGCATGGAAGGCGCATTGCTCAAGGTCGGCACCTATGCCCAGATCAGCAAAAAGCCGCTGGATCTGGCCACAGTGGAGCAGCTCATCAAGGACATCCTTCAGGAAGAGGCGCGCAATCAGGTCACAATCGAAAAGATTCAGAACAAGGTCGTGGAATACTACGACCTTCGCCTGACGGACATGATTAGCAAGCGCCGCCCCAACAACATCGCCTTCCCCCGCCAGGTGGCGATGTACCTTTGCCGCCTCTTGACAAACCAGCCGCTCAAGGAAATTGGCGAGGCCTTCGGCGGGCGTGACCACGGAACGGTCATCTACGCCTGCAAGAGCGTCGAGAACGCAATGGAGCAGGACGAGCGTGTGAAGCACGCCGTGGAATACCTGAACCGTCAGATTTCTCAGAACGCCTAGGTCCGCACATTTAAAGACGCTCCCTAAGGTGCGTCTGAGCTTGGCCGCGGAACTGCTATTGGGTTTGGATGTTTCAGAACCGTAAGTTGTCCTTCATCTTTGCCACTGCAAGTTTCTGTTCTGCCTGCATAAGTCACAATTTTTCCCCTGTTGCAGTCTTGGCTGCGGGAAGAGCCATGCGTATGGCTTTGGGCCCGCGGCCTCGCCGTCAATTCACACCCCGATAAAACAATATGTCACGAGTATCACAGCATTCCATAGAAGAGCTGAAGATGCGCGTGAACATAGTTGAGGAAGTCGAGCGCCATGTGCGCTTGCAAAAAGCTGGCCGCAGCTACAAGGGCCTCTCGCCGTTCGCAACCGAGAAAACGCCCTCGTTTTACGTAAATCCTGACAAGGGCGCATACTACTGCTTTTCCACCACCAAGGGCGGGGACGTCATCCGCTTTGTGCAGGAAGTCGAGCATCTGCCCTTTGGCGAAGCTATCGAAGTGCTGGCGCAGAGGCACAACATCACCCTCGAATACGAGAGCGGCAGCGGGCCGAACCGCGAGGAACGCTCCCGCCGCGCAGCGTTAATCGAGATTCACGAGCAGGCCAGGGCCTATTACCACCAGTGCCTGATGGCGAACGACCCGCTGGCCGAAAAGGTCCGCGAATACTGGACGGACAAGCGCGGCTTCAGCCTCGAAGTGGCTGCGGACTTTTCCATCGGCTTCGACCCGCCCGCCTCTGACACTCTCCTTCGCAGGCTGCTAAAGGACGGTTTTGCGCCGGATCTGCTTATCGAGAGCGGCCTATTTGTAGGGCCGGAAGACAGGCCTGACCCCGCACGCATGAAGTCCCGCTTTCGCGGAAGGCTGATGATTCCCATACGCGAACCCTCGCAGGGGCAGGTCGTGGCATTCACCGCGCGCGAGCTGTTCTGCACCCCCGGGGCGGACCAGTACAAACTGGCCAAATACGTTAACTCCCCCGGTACGCCTCTCTTTCACAAATCCCGCATCTTGTTCAACCTCGAACGGGCGCAGAAACCCGTGCGCAGCGACGAGGGCGGCTTCCTGATTGTGGAAGGGCAGCTCGACGCGATACGCTGCTTTACAAACGGCTTCACAACAGCCATCGCCCCGCAGGGCACCTCCATCACCGACGACCAGTTGCACATCCTCAAGCGGTACAGCGACAAGGTGCGCGTGGTTTTGGACGGGGACGCCGCCGGACAGAGGGCTGCGCTTCGCGTTCTGCCCATGTGCTTTGCCGCGGGGCTGGAGCCGACATTTGTAGTCCTGCCCGCCGGTCAGGACCCGGACAGCATGCTGTCCAGTCAAGGGGCGGATTCGCTCAAAAACGCCATAGACGCCGCGCTCAGCCCCATGCAGTTCATGGCCTCGGCCCTTCTTGCGGACCCCGAATACGCAGGGCCGCGCGGTCTTGCCGAAGCGATGAAAAAGTCCAACGAGATACTTGCCTCGGTGGATAGCGAAGTGGCGAGGCAGGAATACCTCAAACAGCTCTGCGAGCGCATGAGGGTGGATTATCAGGCGGCGAGGGCGGATCTTGCCAGACACATTTTGCGCGGCAGTTCGGCGCAAACGCAGGTCACTCAAGCGCAAGCGGAAGAAAAAGAAAAGCCCGTGCAGCGGTTGACAACCTTGGAGACCGACTTATGGTACCTGATTCTTCAAGAGGAAGCTCTCGCCTCGGGTTTGCTTTCCGTAATGGAAGACAAATGGATTGATACCACTCTTATGGAAGGTCGATTGCTTGGCCGCTATCTATGGGAGCTTAAGGAAGGGCTGGTTGAGTCGATAGAGGCCTTTGCGAGCAGGGCGGAAGATGAGCAGGAGCGCAATTGTCTGTACGAAATGCAGGTGACAAGCGCGAACCGCTGTTCGGAGGATCCTATTCGGGATGCTGAGAAAATCATTCAGAGCATGTTTGTCAGGCACAGAAAGAGCAGAATCGCGTACATTGACGCAAAAATGGCCTCCGGGGAGCTTGCGCAGGAACAGTTGCAGCAGCTTCTTCAGGAGCGGGTCAGCCTGACCGGTGCGAAGAAACAACTCCCGTCCCTCAGAATTCAGGGTTGAACACTTTGAAAAAAACTCACATTAATACAGGTTTGCAAAAAATGCCTTCCCTAAAAGAAGATGCAGCGGCCGGAAATCAGGGTTCCGGTAAGAAGCTCCGGAAAGCTCCGGCCAAAACGGCAAAAGCCAAAGCCCCACAGAGGGACGAGGTTGATGTCGAGCAGATTGCTGTCGAACCTGATAGTGACTCTTCGTCATCGCGCAAGACGGGCCGCAAGGTTGTGGTTTCCGCCAAGGGCGTGATAAACGAGAAAATCGGCGGGCTTATCCGACTGGCCAAAGAGCAGGGCTTTTTGACCTACAAGGATATCAACAAGGCCCTGCCGGGCAGTATCGAGAGCGCGGAGGAAATCGAGAACGTCATCACGATTCTTGAGAATCTTGAAATCGACATCATCGAGAGCGAGGACGTCGAGGGATACAAGCAGCGCATCGAAGAGTCCACGGAGATCGAGGCTCGCAACGCGCAGGTGGACATCTTGGACGACCCCGTGCGCATGTACCTCAAGCAGATGGGGCAGGTGCCTCTTCTGTCCCGGGAGCAGGAGGTCGAGATTTCCAAGCGAATCGAGTCTGCCGAGAGCCGCTCCATGGACGTGCTCTTCGCCAGTGCCTTCACATGCGCTTTCCAGATAGACCTCGCAACGAAGCTCAACAACCGCGAGGAACGCTTTGACCGCGTCGTGCTGGACAAGAAAATCGACAGCCGCGACTCTTTCTTCAAGAACCTGCCCAAGGTCATTCAGGAAGTTGAGGGCATACAGTCCAAGATGGACAAGGCCTGGCTGGAATATATCAAGGCGGAGTCCGGCAGCGACGATGCTGACAAGGCCCTCAAGCGTTACAAGCGCAACGAGGTAAAGCTCAAGCCCCTGTTCAAGAAGTTCTGCTTCAAACTGAAGGTTTTTGAAGAGTATCTGGACACTTTGGACGGCCTCTTGCGCGAGATTGGCGAGCTTGTCGAATCCGTCAGCATGGCGGACAAGGCCAGCCGCGTGCGCCGCAAGCGCCCCGTGGACATGGAGCAGGCCAACAAGCGCCTTGAGCAGATCGAGCAGCAGATTCGCATGAATCCTGCCGACTTCCTCGAAATGGTGCGCGAGGCGCGCCGGGGAATGCGTCAGGCACACCGTGCCAAGACCGACATGGTCGAGGCAAACCTGCGCCTTGTTATCTCCATTGCCAAGAAATACACCAACCGCGGCCTGTCATTTCTGGACCTCATACAGGAGGGCAACATGGGCCTCATGAAGGCGGTGGAGAAGTTCGAGTACCGTCGCGGTTACAAGTTCTCCACTTACGCAACTTGGTGGATTCGTCAGGCCATTACGCGCTCCATCGCGGATCAGGCCCGCACGATCCGCATTCCCGTGCACATGATCGAGACCTTGAACAAGGTCATGCAGGTGCAAAAGCAACTCCTTCAGGATCTCGGCCACGAGCCGACGCCCGAGGAAGTGGCCGAGGAGATGCAGATGCCCGTCGAGAGGGTGCAGCAGATTATGAAGATGGCCCAGCAGCCGATCTCCCTGCAAAGCCCCGTCGGCGACTCCGACGATACGAACTTTGGCGACTTCATCGAGGACAAGGGGGCGGAAAACCCCTACGACATGACCGCTTACAGCCTCTTGCGCGAGAAGATCATGGACGTGCTCGACAGCCTTACGGACCGCGAACGCAAGGTGTTGTCCTTGCGCTTCGGCCTGGTGGACGGTTACAGCCGCACGCTGGAGGAAGTTGGACGCCAGTTCAACGTCACCCGCGAACGCATCCGCCAGATTGAAGCCAAGGCCCTGCGCAAAATGCGTCACCCGACGCGTATTCGCCAGCTCCACGGCTTCTTTGAACCGGACCACGGAGTGCCCCCGCAGGAAGGCAATCAGTAGGGTTTAGCATTTCCCATCCGGTGCTCGACGAAAACCGCAAGGTTTCGACGCAGAACCAAGGGATTGCAAAACAAGTCAGGTCGCTCGCGCATACCTTGCGCATGAGCAAATGGCAACAAAAGCCTCCCGTGTCCCAGAAGGGCAGGGAGGCTTTGCCGCGTACAGGCAAACGCAAGAGCTGATTCCTCAGGTTGGCACATTTATGTGGCGTTAGGGGGCTGTCGCGTTAAGTCTAATATGTTGGCGTTGCTCATGCACAAGTGCTCTTATATTTTTACCTCATTTTTACTTTCCATCACTTTTTTTGTAAACTTACTAACGTTGTTATCGCTGAAAAGTATATGTAAACCAATGGATTGCATAGGATAACGATGTAAATCAGCTAATCCGGACACCTGTGATTCTTTTTGACTTCTCGCGCTCAATTCGGGTAATACAAGGTCTCATGTAACTGTGTGACGCCATGACGCTGACTGTACGTCCCCTTATTGCCGTTTTTTTGGAGGCAATTGCAGCGCAGTTTAACGGCCAATCATTTGGAATGGGCATGAATTGCCCTTATATTTTATCTTACTGGATTATTTAGATAATGGAGAATCCGCAAATTGAGCTGCCCGGAGTCCTTTCCGAAGCGATTGATTCATTCCTTTCATGGGTGGAGCTGGAGAAGGGGCGTTCAAGGAATACTGTTCTTGGTTACGAAAACGACCTCAAGCAGTTCGCACACTTCCTTGTGCAAAAATACAAAGCCAAAGACTGGAGCATTTTGGAAAGCTCTCATGTCGAGGAATGGCAGGCTGAACTTGTCCGCAGGGAATACAGCAACGCAAGCTCTGCGCGCAAAGTAACAGCAGTCCGCAGCTTCATCCGCTTTCTAGAAAAAGAAGGGCAGTTGAAGAACGCCTTCTCTGAAAAGATTCACGGCCCCAAGCTGATGCGCAAGCTGCCCGGCGCGCTATCCCTGCAAGACCTCGACAAGCTGATGAAAACGCCGGACGCGGCCAGCCCGCAGGGGCTGCGCGACCGCGCCATTATGGAGCTCGCCTATTCGAGCGGTCTGCGCGTTAGCGAAATATGCGCCATGAACATTCTGGACGTGGACTTGCAGGAGGGAATGCTGCGCGTTCTATCCGGCAAGGGCGACAAGGACCGCGTCGTCCCCATGGGCAAGCCAGCCTGCCGTGCGCTGGAAAAGTATCTTGCAATATCCCGTCCCGTGTTCGCTCGCGAAAAGGCCACTAGCGCGCTCTTTCTAAGCTCGCGTGGCCGCTCCATATCCCGCAAGACTGTCTGGCACCTCATAAAGTCCTACGCGGCCAAGGCGGGGCTGGACGCACGCCGCATCAAGCCGCACATCCTGCGCCACTCCTTCGCCACGCACCTATTGGCCGGCGGGGCGGACCTGCGCGTGATTCAGGAAATGCTCGGCCACGCCGACATCGCGACTACGCAGATATACACAAAGGTGGATTCCTCGATGCTTCAGGACCAGCACGCGCTGTATCACCCGCGAAAGAGGCTCGGCATGAGCGTTGCGAAGAAGTGCAAGGCGAAGTAAAGGGCTACCCGGTACCGATATAGTCTTAAGTGCGCCCGTATGCGTGCCGATAGATGACCACCGCATATTCCTATGACTAGAGGCGTAATTTACGTATATTGGGGCAACAAGTATGAGGACGAGCTGCAACGCTCAATCGCCTCGCTCAAACGCCACCATCCCGAGCTTCCCTACAAGATCGTCAAGTTGCCCGACAACTCGACCTTGATGGACAAGGCCGCGATGATGGATTATTCGCCCTACGATACGACGCTATACCTCGACACCGACACCGTCGTGTTGGACCGCTTGGATTATGGGTTCGAAAAAGCGGAGAAGTTTGGCCTCGCCTGCTGTATCTGCGAATGCCCTTGGGCGCGCCGCTACGGCGAGTTCAGCGGCGACACCATCGAGTACAACACCGGCGTGCTCTTTTTTACCAAGAAGGCCAAACCTATCTTTGACGCCTGGAAGGAACACAGCGACGGACGCGTTGACAGCTCCATTCGCTTCTACGCAGGCAATCAGGTGCTCGTCATGAAGAGCAACGATCAAGGCAGCTTTGTCTCGGCAATGGAGCAGACTGGCTTCAACCCTTTTGTTCTGCCCCTTAACTGGAACTTCCGCCCCCAGTGGCACAAGACCTTCTTCGGGCCGGTCAAGGTCTGGCACGACCATTCCGACGTGCCCGATTCCATACACTTCTGGAACGAGGGGCAGGTGCTGGACGAGTCCATTGTTCGCTACACCGGCGACCGCAAATAACTTCCGCCCCCTTTCACGATGCGCTTTCTAATAACGACCCACGCCGACCCGCGCTTCATGCCGCGCACCTTCATCGACCCGGACGAAATCGTTGCCGGGCCGTACTACAACAACGTGAAAAAGGACGGGCGCATCCGCTTTATGGGCACGCCCGGGGGCGAAATCCTGTTCAAGGACACCTGGGACCGCATCCCCGAGGGGCAGAAACCGGACGTCCTGCTAGTCCATGCCGACGTCACCTGCGGCTGCCTGCCCGTGGGCCTTCCCAGCGGCCTGCCGCGCTTCCTGCTCGTGGGCGACACGCACCACATGGACGCGCCTATCAGCAAGATGCTGCGCTACGCCTTGCAGGAAAGATTCAACGCCGTCTTCGTCTGGAACCGAAACGTGGCGCACTTTTTCAAAGAAGCGGGCATACCGCACGTATTCTGGATGCCGGGCCTTATCATGGGCGTACCGCCCGTGCCCGTTCAGGACAAGCGCAGAGTGGAGCTGGCCTTCTTCGGACAGGCGGGCAAGTATCACCCGCGCCGCATTCGCCTGCTCGACGCAATCAAAGAAAGCGGCATACCGCTCTTCAGTCGTCCCATGCCCCGCCTGATGGGGCTGGAACGCTTCGCCGGTTCGCTAATGGCGTTCAACGCCTCGCTCAACGGCGAGATAAACATGCGCATTTTCGAGGCGTCCAGCACGGGCGCGATGATCCTCACCGACCGACTCAGCCCGCAGCACGGGCTGGAAAAGTTTTACAAGGACGGCGAGAGCATGGTCAGCTACGGTAGCGAGGCCGAACTTGTCGAGAAAGCGCGCTATTACATCAAACACCCGCAGGAAGCCATGCAAATAGGGCTGCGCGGCAAGGAGGTGTATGAAAAGCATTTCACCACGCAGGCCCGTCGCGACGCCTTTATGGCCATCGTGCAGGGTGGGGCGGCGAACCCGGACTTTCTCCTTGCGGACGAGCCGCGCTGCCGCCTGAAGCCCGCGGCAAGCGAGGCGGAGCTGAAAGCCTTGTTTACACGAATCGCCTTCTACGAATGGTTGCAGGAGCTCCATCGCGTTGACGAGCGCCTTAGCGTGGACGTAATTACGGCAGCCTCCGCGCCGCTGTTCGTCTCCGACATCTGCGACCTCTACCGGCTGGACATTCGCTTGAAAGGGCCGGCGCTTCAAATGCGCAAAGAGCTGGAGCCGGTGTTCAAAGCCTTTGGCGCGCAGGTGCAATGCGATAGCCCCGAGCTTTCCGGCGGCACGGTGTTGCTGGCCGACGCGCAGTCTTTGGACGAGCCCGCCGTTATGGCATTGGTTGGCAAGAAGTATTCAGCGGTCTTCATGGCGCGCATGGACGAGGCTTCACGGCCCGCTTGCGACAAGGTGTTCGCAGACATCGGCATGGTGCCATCGCAAAAGGTGCCCGGGTTGTACGAAAACGCCTAGCTTTTTGCATGGCCGTTGGGTTCTAGTTCCAGCGACGAAGCAACTTATTGGGCCAGCGATGTTGTGATTACGTTCTGATAGGTTGGACATCAACACCTTGTGCGTACATTGTTTAGCACATGATCCAGTTGTACGTAATTCTAGGAAGCGCCGGTTCAGGCAGGCGTGAAGTGGTAGCTGACTTGGTCGAGACTTCGCTTGCTGGCAGTCATGTTCTGCTTGCTGCGACCGAGGCCGCCGCCCCTACTGATGCCAGACTGGAAGCCAAGGCGCAGGTTCTGCGCTGGTCCTTTGATGGAGAGGCGCTATGCATTTCAGAGCTTCCCGCGGAATGCGAAACGCTCATCATGCTTCTGGACGGCACGGCGGACCCCGTCGTGCAGCTGGAGCTTCTTGTCGAGTGGCTCGCATCGCACAAAGACGTGGAGCTTGCGCGCATAATCACGGTTCTAAACAGCCGCCTCCTCTACGAAACGCCGAATCTGAAGCTCTGGTTCGACGCCTGCATCCACTTCTCGGACGTTGTCCTTTTCAACAAGCGCGAGGATGTGCCCAACAAGTGGTTCAGCGACTTTACCGCTCGCTTTGCCAAGGCTTGCTATCCCTGCATGTTTGAATACGTGAAAAACGGGCACGTGCGCAATCCTGCCCAGGTCGTGTTCCCGGAGGCGCTGCGCATGTCGCTTGCGTTCGAGCCTGTCGATGAAAAGGCGGCGCCGGACAACGCGGACTTTCTCGCGGAGAGCTTTGACCTTGGCGACGATGCCGACGAGGAGCTTGACGACATTGAAAACGCCGGAGACGAGATAGAGGAGCCTGCCGTGGAACCGTATTTCGAGCGCGATCTTTCCGGCAGATACAAAATCAGGCTGCCCGATATTGGCGATTATGTGAAATAGCGCTTTCTACGCAGTCCATAGGCAACTGCCCTGAAAAAGCCCCGCATTCGGCAAAGACTGAACGCGGGCTTTTTTGTGCCTGTGCAAAATCGCTCATCCGCTGGGCGGCGAATGGCGATTATCAGCAGTTTTGCGTCGTTGGCATTCTTGTTGCTCTAGGACCAGCACGACCCTGCATCACGGTAAACGCGGGGTCCTCACCCTAAAGTCACACCTAGAGAACAATGAGACCATTCTCACTGATGAAAACCATTCCACGTTTGCTGCCCACGCTGGCGCTGCTGTCGCTGGGCGCTGTTGGAGCCTTTGCGCAGGATGCAGCCGTGCCCGCGAGCTATGAGGAGTTCATGGCCGGACCGGACGCAGCCGCGTTCACAATAAGCAACTTGTGGATACTTATCGCAGCCGCGCTGGTGTTTATCATGCACCTTGGCTTTTCCACGGTCGAGACAGGCCTCACGCAGAGCAAGAACACCGTGAACATCCTGTTCAAGAACGTGTTCATCGTCTGTATGGGCGCGTTCACATACGCTCTCTGGGGCTTCAACGCCATGTATCCGGGCGAGTTCAACGGCATTTTCGCCTTCGGAAGCCCGATTCCCAACACAATTGGCGGCGCTGACGTAGTTGCCAACATGACAAGCCAGTACGCGGGCTACACGTATTGGACTGACTTCATCTTTCAGGCCATGTTCGCTGCCACGGCGGCCACGATTGTGTCCGGCGCTGTTGCGGAGCGTATCAAGCTGTCCGGCTTCATGGTGTATGCCACGCTGCTGGTCATGTTCATCTACCCCATCACAGGTTCCTGGGAATGGGGAGGAGGCTGGCTTAACGGCGGTCTAAACAGCCTCTTTGGAGCGGAGTTTATCGACTTCGCCGGTTCGTCCCTGGTTCACGCCTTCGGCGGCTGGGCGGCTCTGGCGGCGGTCATAATCCTCGGCCCCCGTTCGGGCAAGTATCTCTCCGGCGGGCGCGTGCGTCCGATACTCGGCCACAGTATGCCTTTGACGACAATCGGCGTATTCATGCTCTTCCTCGGCTGGTTCGGGTTCAACGGCGGTTCCGTCCTATCGGCAGATCCGCAGGCCGTGTCCCTTGTCTTTGTAACAACGGCGATGGCGGGCTTCTGCGGCGGTCTGGCCTCGGTGTTCGTATCCTGGACGGTGCTCAAGAAGCCCGATTTGTCCATGGCGCTCAACGGCGTTCTGGCTGGTTTGGTCGGCATAACAGCCGGTGCGGATACAACGGGTGTGTGGAGTTCATGTCTCGTCGGCGCGATAGCCGGTGCTCTCGTGGTGTTCTCGGTTATCTTCTTTGACAAGATGAAGATTGACGACCCGGTGGGTGCCATTTCCGTTCACGGCGTGTGCGGTGTCTGGGGCACTGTCGCGGTGGGCATATTCGGCGGGGGCAAGTTTATGACCCAGCTCGTGGGTACTCTGTCGGTATCTCTCTTTGCCTTTGTCTGCTCGTTCGCCTTGTTCTACCTTGTGAAGGTGACAATCGGGGTTCGCGTGAGCAAGGAAGAGGAGAACGGCGGCTTGGACCTTGGCGAACACGGTCAGGAAGCCTATCCGGACTTCCAGACGGTCACTCCACAGATGTAAAGGCAGGTAAAGAGCACTCCTAGAGCTAAACAAAGAGAGACAATGCAACGCACACTTGTTTTTTAGTAACGAATGTCGTTGTATCATCCTCGTAATTCCAAAGGATATATTCCGAAATGAAACTCGTTAAAGCTATCATAAAGCCCTTTAAGCTGGAGGAAGTGAAAGAAGCTCTCTCCGAGGTCGGTGTCGAGGGTATGACCGTTACCGAGGTCAAGGGATTTGGCAGGCAAAAGGGCCATACCGAAATCTATCGCGGCAGCGAGTACACGGTTGATTTCCTCCCCAAGGTGATGATCGACATCGCGGTTGGTGACGACATGGTCGCCAAGTGCGTCGAGGCCATCAAGACGGGTGCCCGCACGGGCAAGATTGGCGACGGCAAAATCTTTGTCATCCCGATCGAGGAAGCCATTCGCATTCGTACCGACGAGCAGGGCGACTCCGCCATCTAGCGCGACTTGCGGCATCCATTCACGCGCTGCCTGACGGTAGTGCGCGGCGGCCATGCTGCACATTCCGAGGCTAAACCTCGTCCTTTCATGCGCCTTTCCTGTCCGAGAAGACGGGGAGGGCGCATTTTTTGTGTACGCGTTGCGCGACGCAAGCGGGGGCGCACAAGTCCCGATGGCGAGCGTCGCGGCGGTTCCGGGTTGCGCGTTGCAGGAAGCAGGCGTTGGCGCAGAAGGGCAGGAGTAATTCCGAAGGAACGGGAGTCTGCCCGCGTCGTTTTCGTACACAAAAAAGCTCCTCCGCGACTCTTGGTCGGCAGAGGAGCTTTTTTGGCAGCCCCATGGGGATTCGAACCCCAGTCTTCGCGATGAGAACGCGACGTCCTGGTCCCCTAGACGATGGGGCCACGTGAAGCAGCAGACATTACGAGTCTCTCTGGATAAATCAAGAGAAGAATTAAAACTGTTCGCTCCCATGTGGACGGCAGTCATTTTCAAGGCGCTCTCTTTGAAATATTGCAGAAAACTATTTGACCATTTCGCGAAAAGAGCAAATGGTCTCGCTCATGTCTGTTACTCATGCAAGCATTCGCGTTCCGGTGGACGCCGTGGCGGTATTCAAGGCGCTTGGGCATCCCGCCCGTCTGGAAATGGTCAAGGCGCTCGGCGCGGGAGAGCTTTGCGTGTGCGAGCTTGTCAAAGTCGCGGGCCTTGGCTGGTCGAGCGTTTCGCGCCACCTTGCCCAATTGAAAGAAGCAGGCGTAGTGCAGGACGAAAAGCGCGGAATGCAGGTCTATTACAGCCTCACTCTGCCATGTGTAGGCGGCTTTATACGCTGTCTTGAGACAGACGACGGGAAGGACGATGACTCCTCCTGCTCATGCACGCAGTAATTGCTTAATTCCCCTGAGGAACCCGGAGCTTTCCCACGATGGAAACAAAGAGAGAACTGAAGATATTTGTGCTGCTCGCCCTAGCGTTTGCAGCCTTTTACTGGCTGCCGGTAGGGCAAAGCCGCTTTGACGGAGCCTTGGACGAGGCCCTGTCGCTCACAAGATGGTACGCCCGCGAGCACGTCGTCCTCTGCCTGTTACCGGCGTTTTGGATTGCGGGAGCCATCGGCGCCTTTGTCTCCAGCGGCTCGGTGATGAAATACCTCGGCCCCAAGGCGCCCAAGCCGCTCGCATACGGAGTGGGCGCCATAAGCGGAACCATACTTGCCGTATGCTCCTGCACCGTGCTGCCTCTCTTTGCAGGCATCTACCGCATGGGTGCGGGGCTTGGACCGGCTACGGCTTTCCTTTACTCAGGCCCTGCCATCAACGCCCTTGCAATCATCATGACTGCCAAGGTGCTCGGTGCGCAAATAGGCATCGCCCGCGCCGTGGGCGCCGTGCTCTTCAGCGTGCTGATCGGCCTCTCCATGGCTGGCTTCTTCCGCAAAGACGAGGCTGCGCAGGCGAAGAAAGCCGCCATGTTGCCGGAGGTCGATGCGTCCCGCCCGATGTGGCAGACTGTCGTCTTCTTTGCCCTGCAAATCGGAATACTGGTATTTGCGAACTGGGGCGCTGCGGACGGAGGTTTCTTTGGCGCGCTCTACCTTGCAAAGTGGTGGATAAGCGGCGCACTGGCCCTTGCGCTGGCACTTGTACTCTGGCGCTGGTTCTCGCTGTCCGGCCCTCGCATTCTTGCCGTAGGGGCCGCTTGCGCCGCGTCTGTAATCTTTTTGCCAAACGGAATAATGGCGGCATTTCTTGTCGGCACCCTTGGGCTTGCATGGCTGACGGCGGGGCGTGACGACGAGGCAGGCGAATGGTTTCAAGCGAGCTGGGGCTTTGCAAAGCAGATTATGCCACTGCTCCTTGGCGGCGTACTTGTCGCTGGCCTGCTCCTCGGACGCCCCGGGCACGAGGGGCTAATCCCCTCCGAATGGATAGCCGAGGCCGTGGGGGGCAATTCCTTCGGCGCAAATCTCTTCAGTTCCGTAGCGGGCGCTCTCATGTATTTTGCGACCTTGACGGAGATTCCCGTTCTGGAAGGTCTTCTTGGCAGCGGGATGGGGCAGGGGCCCGCGTTGACGCTCTTGCTCGCCGGTCCCGCGTTAAGCCTTCCGAACATGCTCGTAATCAATTCCGTTATCGGCCCGCGAAAGACCGCGGCCTACGTCGCGCTAGTAGTCGTCATGTCCACGCTGACTGGCTGGGCCTACGGCGCCCTCGTGTAACAACTCAAACAATTATCATACCATGAAGAAGATACAGATACTGGGCACAGGTTGCCCGAAGTGTAACAAGCTATACGCCAACGCGAAGGAAGCCGCCGAGAAATCCGGCACCGAGTGCGAGTTTGAAAAAGTGACCGACATGAACCGCTTTGCGGATTTTGGCGTCATGTGGACACCCGCGCTAGTAATCGACGGAGAGGTGAAAGCCAGCGGAAAAGTCCCAAGCGCGGACGACATCGCGAAGATGCTTTCCTGAAAAGCTTTTAGATAACGATTTTTGTAACAACAACCTATACGACAATGCGACACATACCCGTTCTGTTAGCCGCGGCCCTGTTTACGGCCAGTTTTGCCAATGCTGAAAATGCCACTTGCAAGGATCAGGCCCCTTGCTGTTCCACTCAGGCGAACGCCTCTGAATTACCGAAAAGCACGGGCAAGGTTACCGTCACATACTTCACGACGAACGCGCGTTGCAAGACCTGCCTCAAGATCGAAGCACTCACGCGCAAGGTAGTCGAGGAGCGCTTCGCCTCCGAATTAGCATCGGGCAGGCTGGAGTTTCGTGCGATAAACATAGACCTGCCGGAGAATCGTCACTACGCGGACAACTATCAGCTATCCTTCAAGACGGTGGTCATTTCCTCAACAAACGCCGATGGTAAAGAGGACTGGGCCCGAATGGACGCCGTCTGGCAAAAGGTCGGCAGGGAGAGCGAGTTTGCAAGCTACATCGAGGGCGGAATCAACAAGGCCCTTGGAAAATGAATGAGCTGGCAATATGCGCCGGAACGGCTCTCTGGCTTGGCCTTGTAACCTCGGTTAGCCCCTGCCCCTTGGCCACGAACGTTGCCGCGATAGGCGTCTTGTCCCGTCGCGTTGACAATAGGGGCAGGGCCTTGGCAGGCGTGGCCACATACACGCTGGGCCGTGCCACGGCATACGTGGCTCTGGCGCTGCTGATTGTGGCGGGACTTGCGGGAATGCCTTCGCTTTCCGCATTCCTTCGCAATGCAGTGGTGCCCGTGGTTGGGCCGCTGCTTTTGCTCGCGGGTGCGGTGCTCATGGGCTGGCTGCCCCTGCCGATAGATTTTCGCGCCGGGGGGCCGGAGGCTGCGAAGCGTTTGCTGCGTCTCGGCCTTGCGGGAGAGTTTCTCCTCGGGGCCTTGTTCGCCATGTCGTTTTGTCCGGTGTCGGCGGCTCTGTTCTTTGGTTCGCTTATGCCGCTTGTTGCGCAGTCGTCAGTTCCGCTTCTGCCTGTTGCCTTGTACGGCCTTGGCACGGCTCTGCCCGTGGCCATCGTCGCGGTGTTGTTGGTTCTAAGTGCCGGTGCTGCCGCAAGGATGCTGGGGCTGATTCAGAAGGCGCAATTATATATGACAAAGCTGACGGGGGCCGTGTTGATGATTGTTGGTGCCTATCTTACGCTGTCCTCGACCATGGGCCTTTTCTAACTTGGTGTTAGGTAAGTAAACGGTTCTATTTTTGTAGTTGGAAAAACGGACGGCTAGGGACAGCCGTCCCTGCCTGCAAGACAGTCAAGAGGTTACGAACGCACTGGTAGGGACGCCTCGGAGAGGCGTCCGAGTTGTGCAAGAAACTCCATGTATTTGCCTAACACCACACTAGCTTGGGTAAATTATCCTGGCTATTTCGGTGGGAGATTTTTGCAAACACTCCCTCGGGGATTTCTTGCCTTGCCGCTTTGGGGCGGAGCTTGTACAAGTCTTTGTCAACGATGGACATTTTACCCCTTGCCTCGCAAATAGCACAGGAGCAGATGCGTTGGACGCAGGAATGGCACCTTGCTGATGTTGTCGTGCCTTCGGGTGAAGGCTTCTTGTGCCTTGTGGCGGAGAACCATAGTCGCAACTACAAGCTCTGGCACGAGGAAGACCTCGCCCGACGCGACGATATTGGCGCGGAGCCTGTGCGAGATGCAAAGCGGGCCATCGATCGCTATAACCAGCAGCGCAACGACTTCATCGAGCAGATGGACAAGGCGCTCGTGGCTGCGCTTCAGCCGAAGGAAAGCGGCGTTGCGTTCAACTCCGAGACGCCCGGCATGATGATCGACCGGCTCTCGATTCTCGCCCTCAAGGACTACCACATGCAGGAGCAGGTGGACCGCCTCGACGCAAGCGCGGAGCACCGCGCCAATTGCCAGCGAAAGCTCGCCGTAATTCGCCGCCAGCGTGCGGATCTGTGTGGCTGCCTCCAGTGCCTGCTTGACGAAGTGCGCAAGGGAACGCGTTCCTTCAGGGTGTATTTCCAGTTCAAGATGTATAACGACCCGAGCCTGAATCCCCAGCTATACGCAGGGCGCAAGGCTTAGCGAGCGTCTTAAATACAACTCCTGTCGAAAGGCAGGCGTCTTTTCGGCTGAAAATCCATGCCGTACGTATCGTAGAATCCGGATTCTGCGGCTTTTCTTCAACCGTCGAGGCTCTGTTCCTCTTGATATGGAGCATTCCAGTGGAGGGGGGGGGCACTGGTGGAGCAGATCGGATTCGAACCGACGACCTCCACGTTGCGAACGTGGCGCTATTCCAGCTAAGCTACTGCCCCAGATAGTGCAATTTCCCGCGCCGCACTGATAAAGCCCCTTCGGGGACTTTTAGCGGACTCTGCGAAAGGACGCTACTTTGCCACGCGTTTCGCTCAAGTCAAGACCTCATGGCAAGATTTGCACATGAAATGCGGCCAGTTGTCGGGAGCATTTTTTTAGCAACTACTCCAGCGCCAGAATGACCGTAGTGACGCAAAGCATGATCATGCCCACAACGGCGATGAGTACTCCGCTCTTGTACAGAGTCATCACGTTTCGGGCGTAACTGTCGTTTCTGCCGTCCTCAACGATGGTCCGGCAATAGTCGATGGTGTTCGGATCCCTCAAAATGGAGAACGCGCTACCAAGGATTATTAGGACGACTGAAATTGCTAGAAGCCAAGTCATTAAATATGAAGGTATGACCGAGTATGTCGTCCAAATGTTAAGCGGCAAGGCTTGAGCAGTTGGATAAATGTAAAAAAATACCCTACAGACGGTAATGGATTACTTGACGACGTTGCTTGGGATGGCCCTGAACTGCGGGATTAGTATTCGGTTAATCTCTGCGGTGGACAGTGCTTCAAACTCGTCAAGACGGATGGAATCCTCGATTTTGAACTTCTCTATGTCTGTGCGGTTGAGCGAGGTAAGGTGCGCCCCGCAGCCGAGCTTTTCGCCAATGTCGTGGGCGAGGGTGCGGACGTAAGTGCCCTTTGTGCAGGCAACGGTAAAGTCGATACGGTCCGGCGCGTGGTATTCGTCCAATTCGAAACTGGAAACGTGTATGAGGCGTGCCTCGCGCTCAACCTCCTTGCCCTTGCGGGCCAGTTTGTAAAGAGGAACGCCGTCGATTTTCTTGGCCGAGAACATTGGCGGAATCTGGTACTGGTCGCCCTCAAAGCTCTTGAGTACGGCCACAACGTCCGCCTCGCTCAGGGTAGGGACGGGACGCTCCTGCGTAACTTCGCCTTCCGCGTCGTGCGTGTTCGTGTTCTTTCCAAGAAGCATGCTGCCTTCATACACCTTGTCCATGCCCATTAGGTATTGGGATGCCTTGGTCGCCTTGCCCACGAGGATTATCACAAGGCCTGTGGCCATCGGGTCGAGCGTGCCCGCGTGCCCTACGCGTTTCATGTGCAGCTTGCGCCTTACGCGGTCAACAATGTCGTGGCTTGTAATGCCCTTGGGCTTGTCGATGAGCAGAATGCCTTCAAATGCCTGGTCGTTCTGGGACATGGATAGGGTCTTTGTGTAGATGGCTTGATGTAAGTTGGAAAAGTCGATGTATCAGTATGAGCGGTATTATGCCTTCGGCTCGAAAATCTCGCCAAGCGCTTTGAGCATGGCCGGATAGAAGTCCTCTGGCTTCATATCGCAGTTGAACCCTGCCGCGCAGGCATGGCCGCCGCCGTTGAACTTCGCCGCGAGCAGGTCCACGCGCATGGATGCGTCCTTTGCCCTGAAGCTGCCCTTGACCGAGTCCTTGCGGTATTCCAGCAGAGCGCCGATCTGCACCCCCTCGATGGTTCTTGCGTAATCGACCATGCCGTCGGCCTGCTCGTGGACCGCGCCGGTGCTCTCCCAAATGTCTTCAGGAAGAATGCCAACGCAGAAGCGTCCCCCGTATTCAAAGCGCAGGGAGTCCAGAAATGCGCGCAGGAGCAAAATCTTGCTCAGCGGTTCATTCTCGTAAATCTCGCTTGCCGCTTTCGATGGGATCGCCCCGTGGGCTATTAGCTGACAGCAGAGTTCAAAGCTGTAAGCGCTCGTGCTTGCAAAGCGGAACTGCCCCGTGTCTGTGTATATGCCTACATACAGCGCCTGTGCCGTCACTGCGTCGATAGGCAGCTTTTGGTCAACAAGCAGGCAACCGAGTATTTCCGCAGCCGCGCTTGCGTTGGGGTAAATGTAATTCGCCCTGGCGAAGCTCTCGTTGGAAATGTGGTGGTCGATGTTTATCGCCACTTGCGCTATGCGCTCGCACACCTTGGGCCCGAGCCGCTTCATCGCGGCGCAGTCCACGGAGATTATGAATCGTTCGGACAGATCCGCCACCGCCTCTGGCTGAAAGAAGGGCGTATCGCCGACGAAAGCTGAAAGATTGCGCGGCACAGTGTGCTCGTTGACTGCGATGGCGTCCGCGCCAAGGGAGTTGAGACAGCGCGTGAGCGCCACTTGGGAGCCGATGCAGTCGCCGTCGGGGCGCACGTGGCCGATTACCGCGACCTTGCGCCCGGCCAGCCCGCGAAGAGCCTCCGCAATGGCCAGCCCGTCCTTGGCAGTGCAGTGTTCTATGTTTTGCGTCTGTGGCATTATTGCCTTCCGTGTAGTGTATGAGCGCGTCGAACGCAATCGCTACGCCCTGCTTGCAGAGCGAAGTCACTGCTCAAAAGACCTATGCCAAGTCTCCGCGTTCCTCTGTGTCACTGTCGGAAGGGCCGTCCTCAAGGCTGTCCATCAGCTCGTTGAGCCTTGCCCCGCGCTCCAGAGAGTCGTCAAAGCTGAATGCCAGATGCGGGAGGTATTTCAGTACGATGCGCTTGGAAAGCTGCATACGTATTTCCTCCCCCTCGCGGGCGAAGAAACGGCGTGCGTCCGCCCTGTCTTTCACCTCGCCGATTACGCCGTAGTAAACGGTGGCGTTCTGGAGGTTGGGCGCGGTATCGACTCCGCTGATGGTTATCCGCACTGCGACATCCCGATAGCGGGTGTGCAGAATGTCGGATATTTCCCGTTTGATAAGCTCGTTGATTCGGACAACGCGCATGGCCTTGGTATGTTCTTGGGTTGGGTTTGGCTTTGCTCGGAAAACGCGATTTGCGCGCGTAATTCCAAACCTTCAGCTTGGAAGCCGAAAAAGAATGCTGTAACTGGGTGCCGCAACACGCGGCGAGGGGGACCGACCCCTTCGCCGCGCTGCATAAATGCTTATTAGAGGGCGGCTTTGATCTTGAGTATTTCGTAACACTCGACGATGTCGCCGACCTGATAGTTGTTTGTCGAGTCGAGCTGGATACCGCATTCGTAACCGGCGCGAACTTCGCTCGCGTCGTCCTTGAAGCGGCGCAGCGTGGCAATCTTGCCTTCTGCGACAACCTGCCCCTTGCGAAGGAGGCGGGCAAGGGCGGAACGCGCAACGCGGCCCTCTGTAACCATCGAACCGGCGACGTTGCTCTTTGCCACGGGGAAGACCTGACGCACTTCTGCGGCGCCAATCTTGTTCTCGCGAAGCTCGGGCGGCAGTTCGTCCGCCATGGCGTCCTTGATCTGGTCGATCAATTCGTAAATGATGTTGTGCTGGAACAGGCGTGTGGAATGGTGCTTGGCGAAAGGCGCGACACCGTTTTCCAGGTTCACGTTGAAGGCTACGATTGCAGCCCCCGCCGCGCTGGACATAAGAATGTCGTTCTTTGTCACCGCGCCCACGCCCATGTCCACGACTTCGAGCTTGATCTTCTCGCTCTTGATCTGTTCGAGCGATACTGCGAGCGCCTCTGCCGTGCCGTACACGTCCGCCTTTACGACGACGCGGAAGCACTTGGACTGGGACTGCGCAATGGCGGCGAAAAGATCGTCGATGCTGGCCTTGCCCTGTCTCTGATTGGCCTCGTTGGCAGCAATCTGTTCGAGCTTGAGGCGGTGTTCGTTCTCTTCGGCCTCTTCCTTGGCCGCGCGTTCGTTGGCCACGGTGTGGAAGCTGTCTCCGGCTTCCGGTGTGGAGGTCCAGCCGACAACCTTGACGGGCATGCCCGGGGTGGCCTGCTTGATCTGCTTGCCGCAGTCGTCGATGAGCGTGCGAACGCGGCAGTAGTGCGGCCCGCAAACGAGCGAGTCGCCACGCTTTAGCGTGCCCTGTTCGATGATGACGCTGGCGGTCGCACCGACGCCGATTTCCTTCTGCGCTTCGAGGACGACGCCCTCTGGCGAAGCCTTGAAGTCAGCCTCGATGCCCTCGGTCACTTCAGCCTGAAGGGTGATTGCTTCGAGAAGCTCGGTGATTCCGTTGCCCTTCAGCGCGGACACGGGGACGGCAAGCGTCTCTCCGCCCCATTCTTCGGGCGTAAGGTCGCGCTCCTGAAGCTGGCGGCGCACCTTGTCGATGTCCGCACCCGGCATGTCGGTCTTGTTGATGGCGACGACGACTGGAACCCTGGCGTAACGGGCGTGGCCGAGGGCTTCGTCCGTCTGCGGCATGAAACCGTCGTCCGCCGCGACTACGAGCACCGCGATGTCCGTCACATTGGCGCCACGGGCGCGCATGTTAAAGAACGCCGCGTGGCCGGGCGTGTCGATAAAGGTGATCTTCTTTCCCTTGTGGTCAACCTGATAGGCGCCCACGTGCTGGGTGATGCCGCCCGCTTCACCGGCGGCGACGCGCGTCTTGCGGATGGTGTCAAGAAGGGTGGTCTTGCCGTGGTCAACGTGCCCGAGAATACATACAACGGGCGGGCGCTCTTCGAGGGTGACCTTGCGCTCTACGGGCTTGGCCTTCTTCTTTTCCTCTGCCTGCGCTTGGGCTTGCGCTTCGCCACGGTGGCGAACGTCGAGTTCGATGCCCTGCTTTGCAGCGATTTTCTTGGCCACCTCGATATCGAGGGCCTGATTCATCGATGCGAAAATGTTCATCTCCATCAGTTCGGAGATGAGCTGGAAGGGCTTGCGGCCGATCTGAATGGCAAAGTCGCGAACGACAATCGGCGGCTTGATTACGAGCACGCGCTTCTTTTCCGCTCCGGCGCTGCCATGCGCTGTCGGGGCTGCCGCTGGCATGGCGGGCGTAGTCGGGGCATGGGAATCTGCCTGTGCCGCGCGGGAATCTGCCTGTGCCGCGGGGGCGGCAGGCATGGGCGGCGGTGGCGGCGGGGCCGATACCTGCGGCACGCTTATCGCGGGTGGGCGGGATGGCTGCTGCTGCTGGGCAGGTGTGCGCGGAGGCATCTGCGGAATCGCAGGCGGGCGCAGGGACACCGGCGGCGGGACGTTCGGGGCGCGAACGACGGGCGGCACGGAGGGTGCTTCGCTGACTGTCGGGCGCTGCGGGGCCTTGATTTCTGGAATCTGGGCCTTGGGCGCCTCGGGCTGGGGAGTGGAAATGTTTTTCTGCGGCTCTGGCGGGCGCACTCCCACGACGGCTCTGCCGGGCATCGGCGGGCGGTTCACCTGCGGGGCAGGCGGGGGGACCGAGGGCTGCTGCGTAACCTCGCGCGAAGGCGGGCCGCTGTAACGGTTTACTCCGCCGCGCGGCTGTACTACCGGGGGCGGGATGCGGCCCGGAATCATGCGGATCGGGGGCGGCGTCTTGCCTGTGACTGCCGGCGGGGGGACGGACGGGGGCGCTCCTGCCGTGCTGGCCGGGGCGCTTGCGGTTGCGGGAGC
>JAFGLA010000050.1 GCA_016928295.1 Opitutales bacterium | reverse complement strand
TTTCTGCTGCGAACGGTCTTTGGGAGGGTGTAAACCCTCCCTCTTTGAAGGGCTTTGCCCTTACGGCGACTGCGTTCGCCTATCCCAAGGCCGTCAATGCCGATGCGAGAGCATCGGTGGTGCAGGGCTTGAGCCCTGCACATCGGCAAATCCTCGTTCTCGCTAGGAAACCAGTTGTTAGAGGTGGCCTTAGGTTTTTATTGAATTCCAAAATCGAAATAAGCATTACCACCGCCGAATGCAGAGACCGGGAGCCCCAGCTCTCCGCTGTAATACACGATAGCGTATTCGCCGGTTGCGAGTGGGTTGTTGACGGAAACCTTATACAAAGTGTAACCTTCTGTCGCGCGAGATTGGTCTTCGAGCTTTTCAGTGCGAATGCTCATTATTCTATCTGGATGGATGCCAGTGGAGTATGACATATAACCGCCGCCAATGAGAACTTCTCTGGAATTGTTTTTCCTTACTGCAAAGCTTGCAAGCTGCATGAATGCATCAACTTGTGCTCTTCCAGGAACAGAAATTATAAACTCGGGCGTCTTGTCGTTGATGCGAAGCTCTGCGTGGGAACCGCGAAGAACTGCGTATGATGCCACTCCACCAAATCCGAGTGCACGCGCTGCTGTGCGTACTTGTGCCGAGGTGTAAAGCAAATCTTTTTCTCCTTCGTCGGTGATTACCAGAATCTGGCTTGGATCAAGCTTCTTGACGTCAACCTGTTCTTGTTTGTTGGTATTCTCCTGAGTCTTTGGTGACGCGTTGGGGGATTCGCTTGCTTGGGGGCTGTCACTTCCAGCCATGATCATGGCTTTGAGGACAGGACCGCTTACACCGTTTTGAGATAGATGAACGATAGCGTCAGATGAAGTGTCAAATTTTGCATCTTCCGATTTCTGAATAACCAGGATGATAGTGCTTTCGTCGATGCCTGACTTGGCTAGTTTAATTACATCATCATTTGTCAATGTTGAAGCATAGACGCTTGCATGTGACAGTAACAGAAGGGATAGAAGCAGGAGTATTGATTTCATATGTTGGTTGTTATTCAGCCAAAATGTGACTGTTCGGGCCTGTATGTGCAAGCAATTATCTTTTGCGCTATGGGGCACTGTCAGGCCTTTACGTTTATCGCCTTCCAAGCAGCTCTTCCACTCGCTGTTTGCTTATCTTGCCCCTTTGGTCCCTTTCTATGCTGGTCATGCAGAGCAGCTTGCGCGGGATTTTCCACTCTGCTAGGAGCGAGTCTTTCAAGAGGCTTTCGCGTAGTTTATGGCTTGAGAGAGGGCATTCCACGATGGCCGCGAGCCTGTCGCCGAGCCTGCCAGTCTGCACCGTCACCCTTACCGCGCTCACCTCCGGCAGAGATGCGATGGCGCGCTCCACTTCCAGCGGGTCCAGACGCCGTCCGCCGATTTTGGCCAGAGCCGTGGCCCTGCCAAGAAGTTGCAGCCTGCCTTCCGCGTCCAACAGGCCCCTGTCGCCGAGAAGGAAGGCGAAATCGCTTCCCATCTTCTGCCTGTTGCCGTGCCTAATTACCGCAGGTCCGCTAATTAGCAACCTTCCGTCCCTGCCATTGCAGGTTCGCACATTTGGCATCAGTTTGCCCAGCGCGGAGCCGTCCATACTGCACTGCCCGTCGGCGTCGTAGGCAATGCCGCCCGTCTCGCTCGAGCCAAGGAAGTTATGAATGGCTACCTTGTAGCGGGCGTAAAAATCTTGCGCGACCTGTGCAGGAAGCGGAGAGCCTGCGCTGATGGCGAGCCTTAGGCGGCCAAGGCCGTTTTCGGGCAGCTCCGTTTGCGCAAGTGCGCGGAAAAACGAGGGCACGGCGGGGCAGACGCTGACCTGATTTTCCACCATGTCTCTTGCCGCAAGGCGGGGCAGGGGGCTTGTGGAGCACGCAATTGCCGTTCCCTGAAGAATCAGGGGCACCACAAGGTTGCCAAGTCCGTAGGAGTGCCCGAAGGGAATGAGGCCGTAATTGACATCGTCCGGAGCGATGCCCATTGCCTCGATTATCGCGCGTCCGTCGGCAATCATTTCGTCCGCGCCGAAGAGGAGCAGCTTGGGAAGCCCCGTGCTGCCGGAGCTTATCTTCGCAAGGCAGAGCGGCTTGCGCAATACTCGGGCCTTGAGGCAGGCGCGTACTGGCTGCCCTTCGCTGTAAATCCAAGCCGCACCGGTGTGGGCGGCAATGCGTTCGATTATCGCGTCGTGAGTGCCCGAGTCCGCTGCGGCAATGCAAACGCCCAGCTTTTGCGCGGCGAGGAAGGCTGCGAGCCATTCAGGCCCGTTTTCCATTCGCGCAAGCATGATGCGGCGCGGGCGCATACCCCGGGTTTCCCATAGGTTTGCGAGCGCAATGCAGCGTTCGTGCAGTTCTTTAGTCTTCAGCCAGCCCGAAGAGGGGTGGTGTATCAGGCGCTTTTCAGGCTCCTTCCCTACAAGACTGGTCCAGCTATTCCAAAGCGGGTTCATTTTGCTGAGTGGGCCAAGATGATGAAGCTGGCCGTGCAGAGCGTGTCGCCTTGCGCGTCTTCTATGCGGCCTGTGAACTGGTTAAGCCCCGTTCCGCTGCCAGTTGACACCGGAACACAGGAGGCTACCAGTCCCGCGGATATGTCCAGGTAGCGCTTGTTCATTACAAAGTCGCGGCACTGGACGAGCATTCCGCGGGCCTCGTCTTCGGGGTGGCCCATGGCCAGCCACACGGCGGCGCACTGGGCCATTGCTTCCAGCCCGAGGCAGGCTGGCATGGCTCCGTTTTTGGCCAGCGAAGGGTGCAAGGTACGCGCAATGGAGCAGCGTGCGCCAGCAGTTGAGTATTCCAGAACGCTTTCAAGAAAGAGGGCAGGCGCCTTGTGTGGTAGTCTATCCAAGGGGTTCATCGTTTGTTTCCCCGTGCAGTTCGCATTGAAGAAGGCTTGTTAGCACCATTATCGACACGCTAAGACCGAGGCCGCGCACGGCTGGAATCGCGCTCAGGGCCAGAACGGCGAACGCTGTCAATGTGGTGATCGCGGAGAAGCGGACCGAGGCTTTGCCAGCACCGCGTTCCATCGTGAAAAGGGCGTAGTCGAGTGTCAGTCCGAAGCCGAGAAGAAGGCCCACGATGTGGAATAGGTTTATCGATGCGCCTGCCAAGCCGAATATGCCCAGCGTTGCCGCAGTGGATAAAAGCGGGATTGCAAGCGTGCGCAAGCCGCGCCTTGGGCCGCTTGTTACCAGTATCAAAAGGGCCGCGATGGCGAAGCCGGCGGAGGCGAGCCTTGCCGTGTCGGTGCGGTAAAGGCCGAACGCGTCGCGTAGCAGGGCGCGCGTGTCGAGCGAGAGCACTTTGTCGGACGAGGCCGCGGACTGCGCCCCCTCGCTCACAATCCATGCCCCGGAGTCCGTTCGTCCCATCATCCAGCCCATTCCCGCAGGCAGGGCCTTTGATAGGCGCACAAGTGCCTTTTCATGCGCCTGGGCGGCGGCGGAGGCAGACGGAGCCTTGGCAAACAAGGCTTCGAACATCGTGCTGTCAAAGCCCGCTTCTTCGAGCGCGTTGTCGAACTGGTTCTGGAAAGATTCGCCGTGCGTTTCTATCCACAGCATTGCCTCTTTTACTTCAGCGGGAGTGCAGAGGCTGTTCGCAAGTCCGCTGGCCGCGTTGGTCTCTTGAGCGTTGGAAAGAGCTTCGCCGAGGCTTTGGCCTGTTATCGCAAACAGCTTGGCGTCGTTTCTGCCCGCCGCTTCGCGAACAATGGCGTCTTCCGCCAAGAGGTCCGGCATCGGGATTTGCAGGGTGTCCAGATCGTCTCCCCATTGCAGCCTGAATGCAGCGGTGCCGAGCGTAAGGAACAGGGCGCTGATAAGGAGCAAGGCCCGTTTGTTCCCCGCCACTTTCAGTCTGCACATGCGGCGGGACAGTGCGTCGGAGCTTACTTTGGGCGGAAACGCTTCAAGACAGGGCAGGGATAGAGCGCAGCAGCATATTAGCCCGGACGCCACGAGCAGGCCCACCTGCCGTATGAGCGGCAGATCCGAAAAGAGCAGAAAGGAGAACACCGCGACCGTGCTTGCGCAGCCTAGAAAGAGCGGTTTGCGAATGCGGGCGAAGGCTGGTCCGAAGCCTTGTTCGCCGCTTTTTTTGTGCAGCAAAATGTGGACGGGGTAGTCGATCGCTATTCCCCCGAGAATGCAGCCAATGCCTATCGAAAGGGCGTAGATTTCCGGGAACGCGCCAAACAGGGCGCAGGCGGCCACGATAACCGACAAGAGCACCGGCAGTGCGATCGCAATAATGCCTGTAATGGAACGCAGCAGCAATACTGCTATTATGCCTAGCCCGATGGTCATCAGGATGTTGAGGCGCAATACGTCTGCGCGGATAAGGGCCTCGCTCCGCTGGGCGAAGTAGGTGGCGCCGGTAGCGTGGAACTCTGCGCCTTCTTTAGCCATTTCCGCCCGCAACTCTTCGCTTATGGCTATAACGGCGCGCTGGGTTTGCGCGTCGGTAGCCTTGCCCGTTGTTTCAGCGAGAACGACCGCGCTGTTTTTCAAATTGTTATTCCCGCTGCCGATATCGGCGTTTTTCATTGCGTTAACCAGCATAAGGAGCGGGTCGGCGGTCACAACGTCGCTCATTGCGATGGATTCCGGGCTGGCGAGAAACTCGTTCAGCGCGGCGGCGGAACGGCTGGCATACCAGCTCTCGAAATCGCGTCCTGTGCCCTCGTTTTCCCATTCAGAGCGTGCGTCGCTGAACGCCTTTGGGAAAAGGAGAAGCGCCTTCTCTTCGTTCAGGACTTTGGCCGCGTCGGCAAAGCTGTACATGTCCGCCACGGATGCGCGGGAAATTGCTTCGCTTTCACCAAGGCGCCTTGCTGCGTATTCGCCAAGTTCCCTTGCATTTGGGCCGTCGATACGGATTGCTATGACGCGGCTTTGCATATCGACGACGTGCTTCACGATCTCTGCATCGCGTTCGTCGCCAGCGTCCTGAAGCAGGCTGAATACGTCCGTAGTTATCCGCTCTCTGGCCCCGAGAATGAAGAGCAGGGGCAGGGCGATGCATAGAATCGCGCCAAGAATGAGGCGGTGCTTTGTGCGTGCAGTCATCTCGCTCATTCGCTCCTGCCGGATAGTTGGGCCTTTATGCGTTCGAGTTCATCCGTCCCGAGAGCCGTTGGGTCGCTCATGCTTATACTTATGTGTATTGAGGCACCCTTGCTTATCTGCATGGATTCGAGCCTGCCCTCCCTGCCTTGCATGACGATGGAAAGAGCGCGCGTCTGCACGCTGACGGACTTGCCCGCGCGGGTGACGGTTTCGATTTTTTCAAGTCCTATGCTCCAGTGGGTGTTGTCTCCCTCGAAATACAGGGTAAAGCCGTCTCCAAGCTCTTTGAAGTTCAGGTTGTACAGGCTGAACAGGTTCTCATACTGCGCGGGCATTGGGCGGTCCAGAAGCGTGCCGTTCGCGGCCACTTCTGCCAGCCCGTCTTGGTACAGCAGCACCGTGTTTTCCTGCGGGGCGGTGTATTTCAAAATGAGTGCCAGCGACGGGATGAAGCTGGATTCTCCTTCGAGGCAAATCGGCTCCTTGCGGAATGGGAACTTGCGCTCTTCGACAAAGTGCGCTTTCTGCGGTCCCTGCGTCAGAATCTGTTCTCGTATGGCGAGCATGGCCTCGGGCATGGAGTCGGCTCCGACCTTGTTTTCAGCGTCAAAAATGGCAGCACCCGCAAAGGTGACGGGCAGCATGAGCCAGAGGGCCAGAAGTGTTGTACCAAGGCGCGTTTTCATTTGTCACTTGGTTTGGAGGGCGCGTAGTTTCCTGCGCTCTCTAATCAGGGTGGGCAGGTGGAAGGGGAGTTCGATTAAGAGCCGCGTGTGCATGAACGTCAGCAGCACGTTGTCGCGCAGGTATTTGAAGTGCGTCACTCCGCCATCTTCCTTCCTTGGGTAACGGACGGGGGTGGGTATGTTTATAGCGCGCAGTCCGGCCCATGTGAGGCGCACGGCGGCCTCGGTGTCGAAGTCGTAGCGTCGCCCGCGGCGGGGGCCTTTCATGGCTTTGAGCAGCGGAACTATCGGATACACGCGCATTCCGTAAAGGGAGTCCGCAGGGCCGATGCCCAGAGTCTCAAAGCTGGCAAAGCCGTTGCCGACTTTGCGGCCCTTGATTCTTTCAGCAGGCGCTTCGGGGCCGAATTGCGGTATTCCAAGCACAAAGTCGGAGCCGTCGTCGCTGGCCGCTTCAAACATTTTAGCAATGTCGGCGGCGCAGTGCTGTCCGTCGGAGTCGAAGCTGCATACGTGAGTGAAGCCCTGTTCAAGGCATTCTCTTGCAGCGTCAAGAACGGTGGCTCCTTTGCCCCTGTTTATGTGGTTGACGATTATCTTTACGTCGCTCTCCGGCCCAAGGGCGGCTTCTAGGGCCTTGTCGCTTCCGTCGTCGGAGCCGTCGAAGGCTACGCAGACATGGGGCCAGTTCTCCATGACCGTGCGGACCGTCTTGATGAGGATTTCCGCGCCGGTGTTGTAGCTGGGGATTATTACGATGCCCTTCATTGTGCGTTGCGCGTAAAGGTCGCCATTGAATGTGTTCCGGCCTCGCTCTGTATGCTGGCTTTGAACGTGCTTGCGTCTGATTCGCGGATTAGGATTTGCGCTTCTGTACCGGGTTGGAGAGGTTTGAGGAACTTCGCGTTCTTTACTGTCCAGCTCTCATGGGCGTCGCATCCCTTGGGCAGTCTTTCGAGCATCCATTCAAGTTGAAGGGCGGCGGGGACGAGCGGGTTTCCCGGGAAGTGGCCCCCGAAAATGGCCATGTCGTGGCTGACGAACAGTTTCGTGCTCGTCTCCGTTTGGCTTTCTGATGCGGGTTGGTTCTGCATTTCGCGCTAATCCCTTGGCTTGCAATGATACTCCCTAGGGGAGATTGAGCAGGGTTTCAATGTCCTTGCGCATGAGTTCTTCCACATCACTTGCCAACTGGCGCGCCGGTTTGTCGTGCGGGGGGCGGACTTGTTCTCCGAAGCCTAGCTTGAAGTGTATGGGCATGGGCGAGCAGCTAAAAAAGGCGCCTTTGGTGAAGCTCTTTGTGTAGCTTTGAATGTAGAGGGGCTGTATCGGCGCTTGCGCGAGTTTGGCGATAAGGGCAAAGCCTTGCTTTAGCTTGCCAAGCGGTGGCGTGTGCGTGCGCGTTCCTTCGGGGAATACCACGAGAATGGCTCCTTTTTGGAGCTTGTCCACGGCCAGATGCAGGCCGTCCATGCCGCTGTCGTTACTGATGTAGCCTGCCATTCTCGCACTGGCGTTGAGGAAGCTGTTCTTGTTTATTTCGGACTTGAACATGCACACTACGTCGGGTGACGCGGCGAGTATCCAGCAGATGTCGAGCAGGTTGGGGTGGTTGGCCACAATGATGCAGCCTTTCATTTCGTCCATCCTGTGCATGTCGGCCCAGTCCACTTTCATAGCTCCGGCAATGTCCAGAAACCACATCCAAAGGCGCATGAGCTTGTGGATTGTCCTGCGTGAGGCTGCTTCGTGACCCTTGCAGCTTGGGAGCAGGGAGAACAGCCAGAAGTAGGCGTTCGTCGCCAGCGCGCCGATGCCGAAGACTGATACGCTCAGGTAGTAAGTGAGGTAGTCGCGAAGGCGCAGGGCTCGCCCGCTATTGGCACGCGCTTGCTGATAGCTGTCGTTCGAGCTTTGCGTCGTCATTGGCAATGGGGTTTAGACCGTCAAAGTTGAACCAGTGATACGGGTATTCGCGCAGCAGTTCCTCCACCTCGGTCAGGAGCTTCTGAAAGTGTTTCCGCCCGAGCCGGAGAGTTTCCTTTTTGCTCTCCGCAGGGTAGAAGGGGGCCGGTGCGTGGGTTATGACTCCGTCCTTGGTGTTGAAGCTGAAGCAGAAGGCCACCGGCAAGCGGTATATCGCAGAGAGGTGGTAGATTGTGAAAGGAAAGGAGCGTCGCGCTCCCATGAAGAGGAAGCTCTCGTTCTTTGAGGAATAGTCCACCCTGTCGCACTGCATGGCGATAGAGTCTTTCCTTTGTATCGCGTTGTTTATGCCTAGGATGATTTCCTGCGGGTTGTTGACCCATATGATGTTTAGCCCCAGTCCTTTGTAGTGGCGGGTGAAGCGTTCGACGTCGTGCGAGTTGCCAACTTTCAGGCGGATCATGCTTATCGGGCAGAAGCCGTCCGCCAGGCAGAAGCCCAAAAGGTCCGAGCAGCCGATGTGAAAGGTGCCGTAAAGAACTTGCGCACCGCTGCGTACCAGAGACATGAACTCCTCGCCGTGCCCCTGCGGGTGTATCAGTTTGGCGTTCTTGTATTTGCCTGCAATGAGGCGCAGAACGAGCGTTTGCGCGAAGCAGTCGAAGTGTTTCCAGATTTCGCAAAAGTCTGGTTCCTTGCCAAGGGCAATGCGCAGATACTCGCGCGAGGCTTCCCTTTGCTTTTTCATCGCCAGCATGGCAAGCAGTGCGCCGTATCTGACGAGGGTATCGAAAGCGAAGTCGGGCAGTGCGTGGTAGAGGAAGATGAGTATGTGGTATCCGCCGACAGGCCCCGGGTTACGCTTGCGCTTCATGGCCGGTTGTTCCAGCTAAGAGTGATGCTGCCCATGTCCGGGTGGGACGCCTTGTAGGAGCTTCTTGTGTGCAACTGCGAGTGGAAATGTTGAAGGCTGGCGTCCTTGTCGGCTTTGTCGTCGTAGTCCATGCTCCAGCTAATGGTGCCTAGCGAGGGCGGCTGGTCCTTGCCCGGTTCTTTCATCAGGCGCAGGCCAAAGGCGTAGCCGGTTTCGCTGCCTGCCTGTATGCCAACGCTCCAAGTGCCGCATTCTTCTCCGCCAATGAGTATTACGTTGTCCTCGTTGGAGGCGAGGGCTGTGCGGACGGCGGTAATGGCAAGCCCTTCCTGCCCGGCGAGGGGTATGTAGCGGCGCAGCGGCGCGCTGTTTGGCACTCTTGCCTGCTGGACCGCGCTGGGGTGTACCGAGCGTTGGAATCGTGCAGGGCTGGCGCTTGGAAAGCTGTCTATGTATTCTTCGAGCGAGCGGGACTCTGCAAAGCTCGACGCGCTTACGAGAAGTTCGCTCTCTTGTGTCTTAAGTTCGCGAAGCGCCGCGTGCGCGTGAAGGCCGCTGTCGCTGAAGCGGCGCAAGGCTCCTCGCGCAAGGCCTTCGGCGAGGCTTTGCTTTAGTTCCTGCGGCATTTCCCCCTGATACGGAGCTATGCTGAACACTTTGCTTATATGGTAGCTAATCATTGCTTACGCACATTGCTGCATGGGCACCGCCAAAGGCGTTGCTCAGGATTAGTACCGCGTCGTACGGCTTTGTGGAGAATGGCTTCAGGGCGATGTTCTCCGTGAAACATGGCTTCTGGCTGGCAACTGTGCCCGGTGCGCGGCCTTGTTCCATGGCACGTAGCGCGATGGCCAGCTCTATAAGGCCGCAGCTTCCCAGTGTGTGCCCAAGGGCGCCTTTCCAGCCCGTTAGCGGGGCTTGGGGAAATAGTTTGGCCAATGTGACAGCTTCGATCCGTCCCGCCTCGACGGTGCCCGTGCCGTGTCCTTTGAGCCATATGCGTTCCTTGTCGAGCAGGGGCAGGATTGGCTCCAGCAGCTTTGCAAAGCCGCTGCCTTCGGGTTCGTTGGCCGTATAGTGGAACATTTCGTTCCATGTGGACTGGGCGCGTATCGTGGGGCCTTCGCCTTCAAGGGCGAGCACTGCGTAGGCCGCGCCTTCGCCAAGGGCTATGGAGCCGCTGGGCGCGCAGTGGTAGGGTTTGGGCGCTTGTCCGTTGAGGATTTTGAGCGCGTTGAACCCCCCTGTCACAAAAGGGCTTATAAAGTCGTAGCTTACTACGAGCGCCTGCTTCGCTCCGCTTGCAAGGGCGTCGCTTGCGCAGGAAATGGCGATGTGGGCAGAAACGCAGGCGTGAGAGCAGAGGCTTATGTTGTGGCCCCATCCGCAGACTTTGCGGATTTGCTCCACCGAGCTGTGGGGGACGGCGTAAGGGAGTTGATCTTCCCTGCCTTCGTGGCGCAGGTAGTAGAGGGAGTCCACGCCGAAGTTGCTGCTCGATACGAAGACGGGCGTGTCGGCTCTGCCCCATTGCGGTCCGCAGACGGGGGCGAGGAGCTTTTGCACTATCTTGAACCAGCGCGGTGGGAGGTCCGCGTGCATTTCGTCAAAAAGCGAAAGGGGCACGAGAGCTTCTTCCGCGTTGCCCAGCAGGGGATACTGGCGCACGTTGCTCCGGCCTTCGAGCAGTGCTTCGCAGGTCGCGGAGCTGTCGCCAAAGGGTGTAATGCAGTCGCAGCTCAGAATGCGGATGTCGTTCTGGCGTATCATTTTACTGCCCGAGACAGGGAGGGAGGCCTACAGCGACTTGTTGTATTTTCGGATTTGTTCGACCATCGAGTTCACGCTGTGGAGCGCCGCCTTGGCGTCCTCGCTGTTTTCGAGCTTGATGGCGAATTTCTTCTCTATCTGGACAACCAGTTCGAGCGCGTCAATCGAGTCCAGCCCAAGGTCGGAGTCCATCAGCGCCTGTTCGTCGCTAATGTCTTCGGCGCTGATGTCGTCTAGTTCGAGCGTCTGGACTATCAGTTCCTTAATCTGCGTCTTCAGTTCTTCGTCAGTCATTTTAGGAGAGAATATTGATGCCCGTCATCTTGCGTTTGTAGTGGATGGGGGATGCGAATGGGTGGGCAGTTGAACTTTCGATTATCTTATGTGGCTAATCTAACAGGCGGGCAAGTCCAATGGAGTCGGCCTTGGGATTGTTGCGAGAAATTGTTCGTAGTACTGCGTTTTCTGCCCTCTATACCGCCTGCATGACCAGGCTGACGTTGCTTCCGCCAAAGCCTGAGTTGTTCTTGAGAATGTAGCTGGGGCGAGTGTCTTTGGTGGTAAGGGGCAGGGTGAGCGATTCCGCTTCCTT
This sequence comes from Opitutales bacterium, assembly GCA_016928295.1. Taxonomy (GTDB): domain Bacteria; phylum Verrucomicrobiota; class Verrucomicrobiia; order Opitutales; family Oceanipulchritudinaceae; genus Verruco-01. The sequence goes on along the minus strand of JAFGLA010000050.1, from coordinate 36,778 downwards.
GCACGGGGTGCGAAGGTGGGCGTTGCCCGGAGTGAAGCCTTCGCGCAGGGCGAGGGCGCAGATGCCCGTTTCCATCGCTCCTGCAAGCGAGAGGCCGTGCCCGGTCAGGGACTTTGTGCCGCTTACGGCGGGGAGCTTTTTCTTGCCGCTGTAAAGGTTGCTTATGGCGGTTGCTTCGGCTGCGTCTCCGGCGATTGTCGATGTCGCGTGCGCGTTCACGTAGTCTATGGCTTCGGCGGGAAGCTCCGCGTCTTCGAGTGCGAGTTTCATTGCGCGTAGCAGGCCCTCGCCTTTGGGGTCGGGCTGCGCTGTGCTGTAACCGTCAGCCGAGTGACCCCAGCCGCATAGTCTTGCATACGGTTTTGTTCCTCTTTCAAGCGCGCTTTGCTCGTCTTCGATTATCAGGGCTGCGGCACCGCCGCAGGCCAGAAAGCCGCTGCGTTCGACGTCGAATGGGCAACTGCCGCGGCTTGGGTCGTGCGTGTCGGCCATTACTCGCATCGCAGCGAAGGGCAGGATGGTCTCGGGCATGTCTTCCTCGGCCCCGATCACGATCACGCGCTTTTGCCTTCCAAGACGGATCTGGTCGATCGCGAAGCCGATGGCGTGTGTGGAAGAAGAGCAGGCAGACACGAAGCCGCAGTTGCCGCCGCGTATCTTTAAATAGGTGCTGAGGTTAAAGTTGAGCGTGCCGGAGATGCTGCTTATCACGCCGAAGGGCGAGCCGTGAATGGCGTCGCTTTCGCGCATGTGCTTGAGGTTCTGGTTCAGTAGCCACGGAGAACCGGCGGAAGAGCAGAACAGGGCAGTGTCTCCGTTGGAAAGCTCGTCTTGAGTAATGCCGGAGTCCTCTATTGCCTGCAATGCGGCGCATGTGGCATAGACTCCGTGCGGGCTAAGGCCCCGCATCAGCTCGCGCGGCAGTTTGTAGGCGGCAGGGTAGCGCCACGTCATGTATGACGCGCCCGGGAAGGAGAACCCTTGTGGCCTGCCGATAAGCCTTTGGGCCCCTTCAACCCCCGGAAGCAGGTCAACTAGCGAAAAGCCGTGTTTGAGTTCCCTAAGGTGCTTTTCTACGTCTTTTTTGTCGTTGCCTATGCTTGTAATGAAGCCTGTTCCGCTAATTACTACCTTGTTCATTCAGAGGGGAGTTCTTTGCTGCGCGATGCGAGGTAGCTTTTCAGCTCTCCTATTGTGCGGATTTTGACGATGTCTTCGTTGGGAATGCGGATTTTTAGCAAATCTTCCGTGTAAAAGAGCATTTCAGCCAGAGTGAGAGAGTCTATTCCCAAGTCTTCGAGGATGATGGTGGAGTCGCCCTTTTCAGCGTAAACCTCGTCGAAAGAGTTTACTTCAAGAGTTTCGAGCAAGGCTCCGATCAATTGCGTCAAATCCTTGTCGTCTCTGGTCTTGCACCAAGAAGAATAGATTGCGCGCGCGGATTCGGGGATTGGGAGAGATGAGTCGCTTGTAGCGTCTTCGGTCATGCGTTGTCGATTAGTTGATTGGGGCATTATGGGCAAGAAAATATCGGGTCTCTTGACCGCGGAGAGCATATGCAGAGGGAAAAGGGCCTTGTGGAGTTTGTAAGTTGATTAAAAATAACTTATTCGCGCAAATTCTATCTCAAGATTGAGTTCTTTGCGGCATATGTCCGCGTTGTAGAAGCTTACGCGGTCCTCGGGTTCAAGCCAGTGCTCTTGCAGGTATTTGGATATGTATTGGTGCTGGGATGCGTTTCGTACGAACACGTTTATAAGCCTGTAAGTGCGGCCTGTTGCATTGTCGGCCCTTGTAATCGCGTCCATGGTTTTGAGGTTTTCAACCGTGATGCGGCATTCCGCTCCGATGTCCTCGCATATGGATTCGTGCCCCACTACGGCGGCTGTGCCGGATATGAAAGCGGCGTGAAGGGCTTTTGTACGGCAGGTGCTGGCGCGCGCGAAACTTGGCGGACGGGGGCCGTATTGGGGCGGGTAAAGGTAGGCGGGAGTCTGGAAGGGGTTTTCGTGATGGCTGACTTCCCCTTTGCAGGCGATAAAAGATACGGACATGCCCTTGTCCTTGCGCCCGATTCCGGTGGCGGCGGGCATGTGCGAGTTAGCTTTCGCAGTGTAGTGTTGGAAGAAGACTTCCGAGCGGGCTTTGGAGAACGAGCGGTAGGTTTCAAGCCCGTTGACGCAGTCGTTTATGTGCGGAACAAGGTTCCATATCCGCGCAATACTCCATTCTTTGCCAAGGCCGAGTATCTGCCTGTAAACGCAGCGCGTGTCCTGTTCCACGTCTGTGCAGACGGCCTTCTCCCAACGCCCGTAGAGCAGGGGACCGTGTTGTTCGAGACGTAGCCTGCCATCCTCGGGAGTCGGTGCTAAAGCAGTCTTCGCGCTGTTGGTTGTTCCGATTCGGGGCAGATGGAGAGAGTTTGCCAGAAAGACGCAGTGTTCCTCGCCGCCATTGTTGGAGGGGGCTGCCTCGTCTTTTTCTTTTGTGACAAGGAGGGATGAACTGTGTGAATCTTCTTCCGGCATCTTTGGAGAGGGTGGGGAGCGAGTATGGACCAGTAGGGAGAGGACGGATTTTGGGAGAGTGCATCTTGCAGTTCGACTCCCGTCGGAAAGCGGGCGTCTTTTCGGTGAAAAACCGTCCCGTTCTACTCGGAGAATCCAGATTCACCTAGCCTCACGTTTCAATTTTCCCCCCGAAAACCCATCCAGCCTCCTCGGTCCGTCAATTTCCAAACACTCCATAATGCAAAAGCGAGAGCTGCTTCAAGGCGCATGTGGCAAAAACAACCGAAAGCGCCTCGAAGTCTGACAAACAAAAAGCGCAAGGGAGCTTTGGAGGCTTCAACCTTGCGCTTTAAAATGGTGGTGGGAACTGGATTCGAACCAGTGAACGGTGATACCGAACGGATTTACAGTCCGCGCCCTTTAGCCACTTGGATATCCCACCGGAAATGACGGAAAGTTGATGAACATACGGGACTGGTACGTTCTGCCAAGCCTTTTTTCCGTTTTTTTGTTTATACTTGGTTTGTGCGCAAACGTAGAGAGGGGGGGGGAGGCTTTTTGATCAGGAGGGGGTATTTGATCGGTCTTGGTTTTCATCCTGCTTTTTGAGCTTGATGCGCCGCGGCGGCGTATGGGGAGGCAGGCACTGTCTGTGTTATTGGCGAGCCAGCTTGTATCTAATCATGAAGAAAAATACATCATTGCGCCTGAAATGATTGCAGCTTCATACGATAATTACCTATGCGCTTTGTGAAATGGAGCGGCTTCCCATTTCACCAAGAGGATCATCATGCATAAACTAAAGCTCGCGACCTTGATTTTGCCATTTGTCGCTCTCCCGTGTTGTCTCGGAGCCGAAAACTACGCCGTTCTTTTCAGCGGTGGTGGCAACTTGAGCAATAATTGGGATCGCTACTACACGCAGACCTTTCGCATGTGGTCTGTTCTCACCACTCAGCTGGGGTATTCGGCGGGCAACGTGCACGTGCTCTTTGCCGACGGAACGGATCCTTCCCTAGATCAAAAAAAAGCGGATACATATGAGGATGTGAATTCCGACTGGTCGGCTGTGACAAGCGCCGGCAGTAGCGTCCTTTCCGCCACGCGCGCCAATTTTGCCTCCACCCTGTCGTTGGTGGGTTACACCATGGTGTCGGGGCAGGACAGCTTTTATTTCTGGTCTTTTGACCACGGCTTTACGGATGGAACTCAGGGCTCAGGTTCGCTAATCGGGTGGAATACGGAAGATCTTTTCGCCGAATCCATTTACACGAGCGAAATCAGTTCCCTGCTAAGCCCCATCACAGCGAAAAACCCGATATGGGAAGCCTATGTGATGACGCAGTGCTTCGCGGGAGACTTTTTGTACGGCCTTGGCATTAGCGAGGCGGATACGAACCGCTTCTTCGCATATGCAGCCGAATGGGACGAGGAGTCTTGGGATTACTCGTTTGCCGATTCATGGGCCGAGGGACTGGAGTCTGGTCTTACGAGCACGCACGCCTTGGGAGACTACGCCGTGGAAAACGACATTTACGGCCAATACGGAACGGCTGAAGAGACGCCCGGCTACGTTGGGGGAGATTTCTTGTTGCCGGTGCCAGAACCCGCCACTTGGACCTTGTTCGGCGGCCTTGGCGCTCTGGGTGTCGCGCTGTTGAGAAGGCGCAAGTCGCGGCTCTGAACGCCTTTGCGCGGCCTGCCGCAGCAATTTCTCCGAAGATACTTGCGCGCGGCATTGCACTGCACAAATATACACGGTGATGGAACGCTTCAAACTGGTATCCGAGTATTCGCCAATGGGCGACCAGCCCGCCGCCATCGACGCTCTTGAAGAGTCCATCCGCGCCGGGAACCGCTTCCAGACCCTGCTCGGCGTCACGGGCAGCGGCAAGACCTTCACGATTGCCAATCTCGTGGCGCGGCTCAACAGGCCAACGCTAGTAATCTCGCACAACAAGACTCTCGCGGCCCAGCTTTACAGCGAGTTCAAGGGCTTCTTCCCGGACAACGCGGTGGAGTACTTCGTCTCGAACTTCGACTACTACCAGCCCGAAGCCTACATCCCGCAGACGGATACCTACATCGAGAAGGATTCCTCCATAAACGACGAGATCGAGCGCCTGCGCATCCGCGCCACCAGCGCCCTGGTAAGCCGCCGCGACGTGCTAGTTGTCGCCAGCGTATCCTGCATTTACGGCCTCGGCTCGCCGGAGGACTACACGGACATGCTCATCACCGTGAAGCGCGGCCAGCGCCTGCGCCGCGACGACTTCCTAAAGCGCATGGTGGAGAGCCTGTACGAGCGCAACGACATCGCCTTTGAACGGGGCCGCTTCCGCGTGCGGGGCGAGGTCGTGGACGTGTTCCCAGCCTACATGGAAAGCGCAGTGCGCATCGAGTTCTGGGGCGACGAGGTGGAGCGCATCCGCCCGCTCGAACCCCTGACGGGCAACTGCGGCGCACCGCTCGAACAGTTCGCCCTGTACCCGGCCAGCCCCTTCGTCACGAGCCGAGACAAGCTGGAGGCCGCCATGAAGCGCATTCGCTCCGAGATGGAGGAGCGCGTGGATGTGTTGGAAAAGGCGAACAAACTCGTCGAAGCGCAGCGCATACGCATGCGCACCGAGTACGACCTGGAGCTTATGGCAGAGATGGGCTTCTGCTCCGGCATAGAGAACTATTCGCGGCACCTTTCGGCCCGCAAGGAGGGGGATCGCCCCTTCTGCCTCATAGACTTTTTCCCCAAGGACTTCCTGCTCATAATCGACGAAAGCCACGCCACTGTGCCGCAGATACGCGCGATGTACAACGGCGATCGCGCTCGAAAGGAAAAGCTCGTCGAATACGGTTTCCGCCTGCCGAGCGCCTTGGACAACCGTCCGCTCAAGGACAGCGAGTTCTGGGGCGAGGTAACGGGGCAGGCGGTGTTCGTGTCGGCCACTCCGGCGGATTTCGAGCTTCGCGAATCGGCCATCGTCGTGCATCAGCTTATACGCCCTACGGGCCTTTTGGACCCGGTGATGGATTTGCGTCCTTCGACGGGGCAGGTGGAGGACTTCATCGGCGAGGCGCTCAAGGCGGCGGAGGCTGGCGAGCGCGTGCTGGCCACGACGCTGACCAAGCGCATGAGCGAGGATTTGACGACGTATTTGCGCGAGCGCGGCTTGCGCGTGGAGTATCTGCACAGCGACATAGACGCCATCGAGCGCGTGGAGATATTGCGCAAGTTGCGCCGGGGGCACTTCGACGTGCTCGTGGGTGTGAACCTTCTGCGCGAGGGGCTGGATTTGCCGGAGGTTGCGCTTGTGGCCATTCTGGACGCGGACAAGGAGGGCTTTTTGCGCAGCGAGACTTCGATTGTGCAGACGGCGGGCCGCGCGGCGCGTCACGAGAAGGGGCGCGTGCTCCTGTACGCGGACAACATGACTGGCTCGCTAAGGGCTGCCATCGAGACGACAAACGCCCGCCGCGCCAGACAGGAGGCGTTCAACGCGGAGCACGGGATTACGCCGACGGGTGTGAAGCGGGCAGATCAGGAGAGCCTGCATTACGAGCAGTTCGAGGCGGACCCGGTGAGTGTGGCCGAGGCGGGGGGCGACGAGGACGTGGCCCTTGTGCTTGCGGAGCTGGAGGACGAGATGCTGGAGGCTGCGGAGAGGCTGGACTTTGAAAGGGCGGCTGTGTTGCGCGACCAGATAGAGGCCCTGAAAGGTGGCAAGGACGCCGTGGCAAAGTACAGGCAGGCCGGAGGCAAGGGTAAGGGCGCGGACGCCCACAAGCGCAGGGGCGCAAGGAGCGGCACAATTTACAAGGGCAGCAAGTTCAGCGTGGGCAAGAAGACCAAGCGAAGCTGAAGCGGCGGCGTGGAGGGGGAACTAGCCCTATGGAGCGTCTGCAAATAGAACTCCCGGTTGGATGCGCGTGTCTTTTTGGCTAAAAACCATCACGCCACCTCGGTCTTCTGTTATACGCGCCCTAGAAATCCACTACGGCTCTTGCCTGGGCCACTTTTCCCACAAAGTCGCGCACTTTAACGTGCTCCGGGTGGTCCTGATAGAGGGCGAGCGCCTCGCGGGAGCTGTGCACCGTTACCAGCGCGAAGTCATACGCTGCGGCGGAGCGGTTGAAATCCACTCCGCAGTTCAAATCCAGCAGGCCGGGCACTACGCCCTTGAGGCCGTAGAGCAAGTTCTGCATCTTTGCCATGTTGGCCGCGGCGTCCTGACCCTCGGCTTCCGGCTTCATCTTCCAAATGACAACGTGAGTAACCATGCTCAAACCTAGTTAATAGCCTCTGCGCAAAAGGCAAGCCCATCCATGAGCAAAGGCCAACAAAACGATGTTTCCCTAAAGGACAGCCTCCGCGAAGCGGCTCTGTCACTGGGCTTTTGCGCGTTCGGTGTCTGCGCCCCAAGCGTACCGGTTACGGCAGCTCGTTACCGCGAATGGATTGAACAGGGCGAGCAGGGCGGCATGGACTGGATGGCGCGGGATCTGGAACGCCGCCTCGACCCCACTCAGGTCCTAAAAGGCGTAAAGAGCGTAATCAGCCTTGGCCTCAACTATTACCAGCCTAAGCCGGAAAGGCGCGGCGAAGTGGCAGCCTATGCCCTCGGCGGAGACTACCACAAGCTCTTCAATTCCCGCCTGAAGCAGTTCTGCGAAATCCTGCGCTCCCACGGCGGGGAAAACCGCCCTTACGCGGACACCGGGCCCATTCTTGAAAAGCCCACTGCGCAACTGGCGGGCCTTGGCTGGCAGGGCAAGCACACAAACCTTGTTCACGAAAAGTTCGGCAACTGGCTCTTTCTTGGCACCGTGCTGACAACGCTCGACCTGCCACCCGACGCGCCTGCGAAGGACCGCTGCGGTAGCTGCCACCGTTGCATCGACGCCTGCCCGACGGGCGCAATCACGGGGCCCTATCGAATGGACGCGCGGCGCTGCATATCGTACCTTACAATCGAGCACCGCGGGGCTATTCCGCTGGAGTTGCGTGCGCTTGTCGGCGGGCACCTCTACGGCTGTGACGACTGCATCGCGGCCTGCCCATGGAACCGCTGGGCCGTGGCTACGAAAGAAGAGCGTTTTTCGCCGCGCCCCCTGCCGGACCCCGTCGTGCTGCTCGGTTGGACGCAGGAGGACTTTGACCGCGAGCTGGCCGGCATGGCCATGCGGCGGACGAAGTTGCAGGGCTTGAAGCGCAACGCCTGCATCGTGCTTGGTAATACGGGGGCCGTGGGAGATGTTCCCGCACTAGAGGTCGCAGCGCTGGACGAGGACGAGGTTGTGGCCGAGGCCGCGCAATGGGCGCTTGGGCAAATTAGGGCGCGTCTATAAGCGGGCCGCGAGGTTTCGGGGTGCGTACGCAATAACGCGGACCTTCTTTGGGGAAGGCCCGCGTCTGTCGCATATGGGAGTTTTTTGGGCGTACGCTAATAGTGCATACTGGCACCAAGCTCATAGACTGTGGCGTCGATGTGCTCCTCTGTGGTGTACATGAATCCGGCGAATACGCCGAAGCGATCGCTGAACCAGTAGTCGATGTTTACACCCACTTCGGTGTTGGTGCCGAGGATGTCTTCGGAGAAGCCCATGTAGGAGATGTAGGGAGTTACAGAAAGTCCGCGAATCAGGTGTATTTCAACACCCGCCTGCGCCCCGTAGATCCATGTGCTATCGCTGCCGCTTAGTTCGTCATCTTCGTCCCAGCCGTCCAGCTCGTCCATGTTTTGCAGATCCAAAGAGATCTTGCTGTATCCGAGCACGGGGCGGAAATACGGGGAGAGCATTCCGTCGCGATAGAAGGTGAGGCCGGCGAGGAACGTCGTAGCATCCAGATCCACGTAGTGGCCCAGATTGTTGTTCGTAATATGGCTGATTGTCGTGTTGAAGTCCACGGCGAAGCCGCGGCGTTCCATCACTGGCTGGTTGATGCCCATCTCAATACCGGAGAAATTGAAGTCCAGCTCGCTTGAGTAGTGGCTGGCGTCAACATTCGCGTAAATGCCGCCAACGGTCAGCATTGTCGTGCCAAGCCTGCCATCAGGCCTTTCGGCAGAAAAGGCGATACAGGGCAAAGTGGCTGCTATTGCTAGGGCGATTAGCTTTTTCATTTTTGGGTTCGGTAAGCAGATGACTTGGTGTTGCGCCGCCACACGGGGGAGAAACGGCGGTAAAGTTTTTTTAAAAAACAGGGGGAATCATTTATGCGAATGCTTGATTAGTCAAGCCGATTGGGTGCTTTACCTCATGATAATGCGAATGGAAGGCGCGTTTCTGCATTGCGCATGGTGTATGAGCTTGATTGCCATGTGGATTTGATATGTCATCACAGCTTGTGAGCCGTGACTCCAAACACCTTGCCTGGCTATACAGCCAACTGCCTCAATGGCAGGAAAAAGGCTGGCTAAACCCCGAGGCCAGCGAATCGATCAAGGCCCATTACGGGCCTTCCGGCGTGGACCTTCGCCGCGTGACGAGCGTCATACTTGCAGCCTTGGCCGCTCTGCTCATCGGCGCAGGCGTCATCCTATTGTTTGCGCACAACTGGAATGAACTAAGCCGCCCGCTACGCGCATTCCTGTCGGTATTGCCGCTACTCTGTACATACGCGCTCGCCGCCTATGCGCTGCACCGCGTGCCCGACAGCCTGCCGCTGCGCGAAGGCGCGGCCATGGGCAACATCTGCGCTCTCGGTGCCGCAATCGCGCTTGTGGGGCAGACCTACAACATCCCGGGCGACATTAGCTCCTTTCTTTTAACCGTATGCATCCTTGGGCTTCCCGCAGTGTATCTTTTGCGTTCGGTCGGCGCGGCAAGCCTGTACGCGGTAGGCGTATGTATCTGGAAGCTAAATGAATATGACTTTGTGAGGAGCGCGGGTTTGTACGACGCCACAATGTTTTGGCTTCTTCTCGCGCTGCTTGTTCCGTTGGTCATCCTGCTCGGGAAGCAGGGGCGCAACTTTGCACAACGCTGGCTTGTCGCGTTCATGTTGGGCGCCTTCGCCATTGGGCTGTATGTCAAAGGCTGGGATTTGTGGGCGACGCTTACTGGCTACGCATGCCTGTTCTCGGCCGTGGTGTCCTTCAGGAGCTGGAGCGGGGGAGCGCGTTACATTGCTGCATTTCCCTTTGCAGCGGCACTGGCAGGATTGCTTGTGATACTGTCCGTAGCGAGCTTTCACGATTTTTGGAAAGAGCTGGATTTCTTCAATTCGCCCGTCAGAGCAGAGGCTGTTTCCGTGCTTGTAATTCTTGTGCTGGCAAGCGTTATTCCGCTTGTTTTCGTATACCGCCGCAGGGACTGGATGGGCGTCCTGTGGGGCGGTCTCGGGCCTGTAATACTGCTCTTGCGCCTTGTTACAATCAATGCTCCTGACGGGGCAGTGGGCTATTTTCTGGCGAACCTGATGGGGATCGCCCTTGGCGCGGCGACGACATACTTGGGTTACAGAGCGGAGCGCATGGGCACGGTAAACTTCGGTATGCTCACCATGTCCCTGATGTTCCTTTTGCGCTTCTTTGACGAAGACTTGCCCATGGTGTTTCGCGGCATGGCATTCATCGTTATCGGCGTTGCGTTCATAGTCGTGAATCTGAGGCTCGGGGCCAAGTTCAGGAAAGAGAGGCAGGCATGAGATACCTTATTTTAGTATTCATCGCGATTGCCCAGCTTGGCAGCGTGGCATGGATGATAGGAGGGCGCGAATGGGTATTGGCCAAAGGGCGCGAAGTGCGCTTCGTGACGGAGCCTTTCGACCCATACGATCCCTTCCGTGGCCGCTACGTTGCGCTGGATTTTGAAGCTGCGCACTTTGAAGTGCCCGAAGAATACAAGCTTGCTTACGGGATGCCTGTGTATGCCATTTTGAGTGTGGACGAAGAGGGCTACGCAAGCGTTCAGGCCTTGCAACAGGATGCCCCCGCGGATGATTCGCGGCCCTACATTTATGTTAAGAAGTGGCGCAGCTATCAATCATACCATGACAGCAGGGTACATTCTCTGGATGCCGACGCGAACGAGGTCAAAAAGATTCCATATAAATACAATCTGACCCTGCCTTTCCAACGCTACTACATGAACGAAGACGCAGCGCCGGAGGTGGAGCGCCGATACCGAGAGGCGAATCGCAGAGACTCTGGGGAGGGGGAGGATGCTACGAATCGCGAAAACTATCTTACAGTGCGCATACTCAAAGGCCGTGCCGTGGCTGAGCAGTTGTACATCGAAGGCAAGCCCGTAGATTGATCCCCGAATACGGTTCTTCGCAAAAGCCAAGGATGGACAGCTTGTCCGCAGCTTTTCAATGGAAGAAATTGCGATTCGCAAACACCGCAACAGGAAGCGGTTTGGGATAAATGGTGGGAGAACGGGGGCTCGAACCCCGGACCTCATGAATGTGAATCATGCGCTCTAACCAACTGAGCTATTCCCCCATGTGGCAGAAAGACGAGAAAAGTGTCGGGCAGACAGCAGGAAGTCAATCATTTCCGACACCGACTTTTTAATGCTCGCCGATGTTTTTGACATCATGGGCTGGGTGGCGCTTGGGCGCGTTCACTGTGTGTCATTTCGTGCGCTTTTGTTAAATAACGCAACATAATGCATTTTTTCGTTGCAACGGTGCGTCTGCCTGATTTGCATTAATCATGCACCATTCTTTTGCGAATGGAGTGGCTGTGATGCAAGGTGCTTGTTATCAGGCATCTGTGCAGAAGCCTCTCCGTCGCGCCGAATCTTGCCGCCCCGCCCCGGGTCTGGAAAAAATCGCCCCGCAAAACCTGTTACTTGTTTATTCATTTCAGGTTTTGGCCGATATATTTTCGGACATCTCACGATTAACCTGTCAAGTTTACCAAGCCTCGGCATCTGGACCGATGAAGGACTTCAGCCACATTCAAGCCGTATTCAGCTATCGCTGCTGCTCTATTGGCATGAATTGCGCTTGTCGATAATCGGGCATAATCGGAGGGAAACATGATGGCGCAAGATTTCGACAAAGAGCTTCTGGATCGGGTCGATGCGCTGTCCCCGGACGAGTTGCTTTCTTTCAAGCAGGTTTGTCCGGTGGATTTGAAGCACTACATGTTTGTGCAAAGGGCATGGATTGAGGAGGACATTTACTACCTTGGCTGCGAATTGTGCTGCAAGCCCAGTGCTTCGCAAATAGCCGAACGCATCCTGACAGGCCGCCAGTCCCGCCGTTTCCGCGCATATTACGCGCTGCGCTACCCGGACATGGTAAGTTGCCCGGAGAGCTTTGTTTTGATGCATTAGGGAGTGTTTGAAGAAAAGGCGGGACGCAGCGAAACCAGTTGTTAGAGCTGGCCCCTTGTTCGGTTTTTCTACGACGCTCTGCCGCTTGTGGAATCGCGTTAACCGTTTGTCACTGTACTGCTGGAACAATTCGCCCTTCTCGTTCATCGTATGGAGCATGGACGGGGTTCAAACGACGGTGATGGACAGTGTCGCCGAGGTCGGTGTGCCAAGAGGCGCGACAAGAGTCTGGCTTTGGGCAGAGATGATGGTCGTATTTATCGGTGCGCCCGGGCTGTTGTTTTTCATTCGCGAATCCGTGCGTGGGCTTATCATCCCTCTTATCATGCTCGCTGGCATGGTTTGCTGGCTGATACTTCGCAAAATGACGGACTTTGACCGTTCGCGGCTCTGGAACGGGAGAGATTTTGTCCATCACATCGCGCGAAGCATGCGCGTATTCATCCCGCTTGGGATCTTCGGCACTGCCTTTTCATACTGGTATGAACCGGAACGCTTCCTGAGCTTTCCGCTCGCCGCGCCGCAGTTCTGGCTGATGGTCATGATTCTCTACCCGGTGCTCTCAGCCTATCCTCAGGAGCTGGTTTACAGGGTGTTTTTCATGCAGCGGTATTCGACGTTATTTCCCCGCCAGTGGCAGATGATTCTGGCAAGCGCGCTATTTTTCGGCTGGGCGCACGCCTTCCTTGGCAACTGGATTGCGCCGGTGTTCACAACTCTTGGCGGCATTCTCTTTGCGCACACATACCTAAGGAGCAAGAGCCTGTTGCAAACAGCCATCGAACACGGCATATACGGCGATTTGCTTTTCACCGTCGGCATCGGCTGGCACTTCTACGCCGGTTCAATCGGGTAGGGTGGCACGGCTCTAGTGTGGTAAAGCAAAAGCCGAACGCTTACTCAAAAAGCATGGCCTGACGCAGCGGTGCAACGTAATCCGGTTTTGTGTTCACCCTTTCCCAAGGGCCGATTTCCACGATGTCGCCGCAGCCAAGGCGCGGATGCACGACGCTGATCGGGCAGCTCCCGTCCGCGCAGAGCGACTCTCCGAACATGCGGCGAACTAGAGACGGGTCGTTGCATTCGTTTGAAATGTGCGCAAGGAAGATATGCTTCCAGTTGGCGTCCTTCGCGTTCCGCAGGTAGTCCAGCGTCGCGTCGTTGGAAAGGTGCCCGTGCCTGCCGCGGATGCGCTGCTTGAGGTGGAAGGGGCGGTTGGATTCTTCCAGCATTTTAAGGTCGTGATTGGCCTCGATTACCAGAATGTCCGCCTTGGCTGCCTCGGCAGCGGCCCTCGGGGGGATATGGCCAAGATCCGTCATCCATGCCGTGCTGCGCACGGGGTCGCCCGCGCTGCCGTCGCCGGTGGTGAAGAGGTAGCCGACAGTCTCGTAAGCGTCGTGAGGCACCGAAAAGCTCTGCACGGAAATGTCCTGAAACTGGAAGCGCGTGTTTGCCTCGAAAATCTTCCAGTCGATCTTGCTTTCGGGCATCATGCCCTGCGCCGCGCAGCTAGTCTGGTAGGTGGCGAACACCTTGAGGTTCGGCACCTTGCAAAGCCCCTTCAGGCCGCCGCAGTGGTCGCTGTGGTCGTGGGTTATGAAGACGGCGTCTATGTCGTCGAGGCTCTGCCCAAGCTCGGCAAGCATTTGCTTTGTGCGCCGTGCGGAAAAGCCCGCGTCGATAAGCACGCGGGAGCGGGGTGTCTGAAGCAGGGCGCAGTTGCCCGCGCTGGATGAGCCTAGAATACAGAAACGCACAGTGGGAGTATCTTCCAACAAGCGGGCGCTGCTGCGCAACACTTTGGATAGTCCCCAAGTTGCATGATTGACGCAAAGTGGCTTTATGCAGGCTCTTGTCGAAGCGAAAAAACTATTGGCCACTTCTAACAACTTTGATTTCTGCTCTGAACGGTTTTTGCGGCGGGAGGGTATAAACCCTCCTTGTTTGAAGGGCGTTGCCCTTACGGCGACTACGTGCGCCTATCCCAAGACAGTCAATGCCGATGCGGAAGCATCGGATGTGCAGGGCTCGAGCCCTGCACATCCGCAAATTCTCGTTCTCGCTACGAAACCAGTTGTTAGAAGTGGCCTACTCTTTAGCCCCTGTTTTCAAGCATGCGGCGCGCAACTTCTATGCCGCTGGCTTCGTCGCTGAAGTTTCCCTCAAGCTGTTCTTCAAACAACTTGTCCAGCATGGCCTTGAATTCGCGCCCGGGCTGCATCCCAAGCGCTATCAGGTGGCGGCCAAGGATTATCGGTTTGGGCGCTTCTCTTTCCAGTTGCAGTGCCTTCGCCTGTTCCAGAAGCCAGTCGCAGGGCGCTTCGTCGTGCACTCTAGGCGGGGTTCCCCGCATGTCCGCCCTTGTTACGCGCACGAGGCGGTCGATCCGCACCCTTGTGGCAAGGCGGCGGATGGCATTGCGGCCAGCCTGCTCCTTGTAGAGAGCGGCGGCTTGCATGTGCTCTTTTACAAGCGACACGACGTCCTCGATAAGCTGTTTCTGACGCGTCATGCGTGCCAGTAGCGACAGGGTAGGCGCTACGCCAGCCTGATCGTGCCCGGGGGCGCGGATGCGGCCAGCGTCGTCTGTAAAAGTCGTGGCCGGTTTGCCAAGGTCGTGGCAGAGAACGGCAAGCCCTACTGTGAGGTCTTCCTCTTCGTCCCCCGTGCGCATCGCGGCGTAGGCGTCGAGGCAGTGCAGGGTGTGCGTCCACACGTCGCCCTCGGGGTGCCATTCGGCCCACTGCTCGCAGCCGACTAGAGCCATAAGCTCCGGGAAATAGCGCAGCCAGCCGCAGTCCTTGAGGAAGACAAGGCCGGCGTGCAGATCCTGCCCCTTTAGAAGGAGCTTTTTCCATTCCTCGAAGATGCGTTCTTCGGGCAGCTCTTCGCTTGTCATGGAGCGGCAGATTTCGAGCGTCTCGGGCGCGGGCTTGAGCCGGAAGCGGGCGATGAACTGCATGGCCCTCAACACGCGCAGAGGGTCTTCCACAAAGCGTGGCCCGCAGTGGCGCAGCGTGCGTGTTTCAAAGTCGCGCAGTCCGCCGAGCGGGTCCACAAGCTCTCCCGAGAGTATGTCACGGTAAAGGGCATTGATTGTGAAGTCGCGCCGCAAGGCGGCTTCTTCGAGGCTCATGTGCGGGTCGCCCTCGACAATGAAGCCCTTGTGCCCTGTCCCGTGCTTGGCCTCGCGGCGGGGGATTGAAACGTCCATTTCCAGCCCGCGCAGCTTGAATACGCCAAAGCTGGCCCCAACCTCGATAACCTGAAAGCGCTCCTTGAGTATTCCGCGAAGCCTCTCCGCAGAAAGGCCCGACACCTCTATGTCCGCGTCCTTTACTGGGAGGCCGAATAACTGGTCGCGCACGGCTCCGCCCACCATCATGGCCCGCCCGCCAGCCTTGCGGACGGCGGCAGCTATCGCGTGGCTAGCCTTTTCAAGCGACTCGGGAAGATTCGTGGCGGGGAAAGAGTCCATGGTTTACGCGTAGAATAGCGACTTGCCGCCACGGATAACAGTTTTCTTTCTCGCTCGATTGCTTCTCTATTCGGCGCGGAAGCGGTCCAGGTAAATGCAGCCCGGCTTGTTGCTGTTTATGATGAATATCACTTGGAACCAGCCGTCGCTTGCCTTGATTTTTTCCGCCGCCGCGTCGGGTATGAGGTAACGGATTGTGCGACTTCCGCCCGGGCGCAAATCGTAGCCAGCCAATTGTGTCCATTCCAGCCCCTCGCCTTGCAGGGCGATGTGCATTTGCGCCCATTCCACAGAGCGGTCGCAATACACGTCTATGGCCAGCATCAGCTTGTCCTCGAAGGCGTCGCGCAGGCTGATTTCGTCCCCCAGCGTGTAGGTGTAGTTGTCCCCATTCAGGACCGTCTGAGTCCAGCCGCCCCAAGTCTTTATTGCCAGCGAATACTTGCCTTGGGTGGCGTGAAGCTCGCTGAAGGATAGCTCAAGATTTGCCGGTGCCTGCGCGGCCCTGGTCCACGGCCCTTCCTGATTATTGTAACCGGCAAGGCCCGCGTTTTCCCAGGATTCCAATAATACGGCCTGAACCGGCCCCGTTGGCGCAAGCAACAGGAGCATTACGGCGGCTAGTTGGTAAAGAAAGAGTCTCACGGTTTATAGGAACATGCATTTCAGGCTCCGCTTCCATGCTTCAGCGCCTGAGTGTATGCTTTTAACATCGTTTTTAACTGATAATGAGGCAAATCGCGGGGTTGTTTTTGTTCAAATCAAAGTCTTGCTTGCGTCCGCGCTCTTGTGGGCCTTGAAAATATGTGAATGGAAAAGCTCGCGCTTCTTTCGGTAAGTGACAAGACGGGACTGGCGGATTTCGCCACGCGCCTTGTGAACGAATTCGGCTTCAAACTGCTCTCCACGGGCGGCACGGCCAAGCTTCTCCGTGACAGGGGTCTGCCCGTCACGGACGTTTCGGAGCACACAGGCTTCCCCGAGATGATGGAGGGGCGCGTGAAGACCCTGCATCCCAAGGTGCACGGCGGGCTTCTCTGCCGCCGCGACAAGCCCGAGCACATGGCTCAGGCCGCCGCGCACGGCATCGGCATGATAGATCTCGTCGTCGTAAACTTGTATCCTTTCGAAGAGACCGTGGCCAAGCCGGACGTGGAGTTCGAGGAAGCTATCGAGAATATCGACATCGGCGGCCCCTCCATGCTGCGCAGCGCGGCAAAGAACCACGACGCGGTGACGGTTGTTTGCGACCCTGCCGACTACGACCGCGTGTTGGATAGCCTCGCAGACGAGGGCAAGATAAAGGCGCTTCGCAAGGAGCTTGCGCTCAAGGTCTTTCAGCGCACGGCGAGCTACGACAAGGCTATCAGCGAGTATCTGGCGAAGAAGCTGGCCGAAGAGGCCGCAGCGCCGGATTTGGGCGAGATTGCCGGTTTCCCCAAGGTGTTTACGCAGAGTTTCCCCATGGCGCAGAGCCTGCGCTACGGCGAGAATCCGCACCAGATGGCGGCCCTTTACGGGAGTTTCCACGATGCTTTCGAGCAGTTGCAGGGCAAGGAGCTTTCGTTTAACAACATTATCGACATCAGCTCCGCCGCCTTTCTCATTGGCGAGTTCGAGCGCCCGACGCTTGCGATTTTGAAGCACACAAACCCCTGCGGCGTAGCCACGGCGGAGGATTTGGCCACGGCCTGGGATCAGGCTTTCGAGACGGACAAGCAGGCGCCCTTCGGTGGCATCATCGTTGTGAATCGCACTGTGGACGCCGTTCTCGCGGAGAGGATTCGCACCATTTTCTGCGAAATCGTGATCGCGCCCTCGTTCAGCGCCGAGGCGCTGGAACAGTTTTCAAAGCGCAAGAATCTTCGCCTGATGGTGGCCAAGGGGCACTTGGACGCCACGGCAATGCGCGATGTGCGCAGCGTTGTGGGCGGCGTCCTTGTGCAGGACCGCGACCTCAAGATGGTGCGTCAGGGCGACTGCAAGGTGGTGACAAAGCGCGCCCCGACGGAGGAGGAGTGGAAGGCGCTTCTCTTTGGCTGGAGAGTGGTGAAGCATGTAAAGAGCAACGCCATTGTTTACGCCGGTTGCGAGCGCACGCTGGGCGTCGGCGCAGGGCAGATGTCCCGCGTGGACAGCTCCCGCATCGCCGTCTGGAAGGCCGGCGAGGCCGGTCTTTCGCTCAAAGGCTCCTGCATGGCTTCGGACGCGTTCTTCCCCTTTGCCGACGGCCTGATTGCCGCCGCTGACGCAGGTGCGACCGCCGTAATCCAGCCCGGCGGTTCCGTGCGCGACGAAGAGGTTATCGCCGCCGCCAACGAGCGCGACATGGCCATGGTGTTCACCGGAATGCGCCATTTCCGCCACTAGGATTGGCTTGTAAGTATTGCCTAAAAGGCCCGTCACAACGCTGTGGCGGGCCTTTTCGCAACTAGAGGTCAGGAAGGGGCATATGAATGCGAGTGCTATTCAATAGTTAGCCCTCGTTCGCGTTTGCGTTGGCGCTTTTCCTTTATCATGTTTGCCCTATGGAACCTCGACAGCTCAAAGCATACCCTACGCATTTTATCTGGCATAACACACCCGTGCAGTCCTGCATAATTTCGGAGGACTCCATGTCCATCGACTCTGCCGGTCACACGGACTGGTTTGTCGATCCTGTGGATACATCGTGGAACAAGGACGATGCTCCATGCGCTCTGTTCACTCCCGCGGATGCCGAATTCGTATTCGGTGCAAAGGTGAAGGTTGATTTTGCTTCGACGTTCGATGCCGGAGTCATTCAGGTTCGGGTTAAGGACGACCTCTGGGGCAAGCTCTGCTTTGAATACTCTCCCCAGAACAAGCCGATGATTGTCTCTGTCGTTACGCGCGGTAAATCCGACGACTGCAATTCAACGATAATCGACGGAAACGAGGTGTATTTGCGAGTGGCTGTGCGGCCTGAATCAATAGCCTTTCACTATTCCACGGACGGTTCGTTCTGGCACATGGTTCGTTATTTTACGCTTGGATTATGCGACAAGGTCCGCGTCGGCCTGTCCGCCCAGTCTCCTTGCGGGGAAGGGTGCAGTGTTACCTTTTCCGAGATTCGCTATCGCGCCGGAATCATAAAGGACCACCGCAGCGGCGAATGATTGTTTGAGGATACCGGCATCCCCGCTGACAGGGGGCGTGCGCGTAGAAGTCTATGCAAAGCGCATGCTTCTTGCCAGCCATACGGCCAGAAGAGCCGCAAGGCAGGGCGGCAGGGCCGCTGCCATCAGTGGCGACAGGTGCCCCATGCTTCCGAGCGTCGTCGAGAGGTGGGCGAGGATAAAGTAGCCGAAGAACAAGCCCATCGCTTTGCTGACGCCCACCATCGGGTTCACGCGAACGCCGCTTATTGCGAAGGGAACGGCTATGCCTACGATGACAAGGCAGATAAGCGGGCTGGCGCCCATCGAGTAATAGCGCACAAGGAACGCGGCGCGGTCGGGGTCTCCCTCCGGGGGCATACTTTGCAGCACCTTGCGTAGTTCGAAAAACGACAGGTCCTGAACCTTCTTTTCGCGCAGTTGCATCATTGTGGGGCTGTCTTTCAAGTCCTCGAACACCCGCTTGCCGAAGGGGATTGAGGACACAGGCTCCCGCGTTTGCGGGTCGAAGGTCAGGACGCGCCCGTTGAGCATTACCCAGGAGCCTGCCACTTCGTCGAAGTAGCCTTCGCTCGCCATGATGCGGGTCTTTTCCTTGCGGCTTTCGTCGAGTTCGCTGACCGTGATGCCGAAGGCGCGGAAGTTATACTCGCTGAAGCGGTTTATGAACCAGAGGCGCCCGTCGGAAAAGTTGTTGTAGGCGAGCGCTTTCACGATGCCGATTTCGTCCGCGCTTTTGCTCTTCAGTTCGTTGGAATAGCGGAAGTTGTCCCATATCGTGCGGGACTGTTCCACCGACCAGGGGACTATCTTTGAATTGAGCGCGAACAGAGTCGCAGTCAGGATGACTCCCAGCAGCCATATGCTTCGCGTAATGCGCCATACGCCAAGTCCGCAGGCGCGCATGGCCACGATTTCGCTGTTGCGGTGCAGTTGGCCGAGGCTGAAGAGTATGGAAATCATGAACACCAGCGGCAGGATGCTCGGCAGAAAGCTGGGGAGCTGAATCGCGAAATACGTGAGAATCTGAAGCGGACTGGCTCCGAACTTCACAAGGTCTTCAAGATCCGCGTAAATGTTCTGGAGGAGCAACAGGCCGATGAACGCGAACAGCGCAAGCGCTATCGTCTGAAGGCATTGGAACAAAACGTGGCGGTCGATTAGTTTCACTCTGGAAAGAGCAAATACAGGCGTGAGGCTTTGAGAGCAAGCCGCGCTTTCATGCAGGCTTTTCAAACGTGATGGGAGCAGATCACTTTTTTCTCAAGTTTTGTTCTTTGCTGACGAAAACGAAGAAAAACACGTTTGATTAATAATTTATTTAGGCCGCGTATTATTTTGCCGATGTATCAAACGTCTCCCCAAACTCCAATCATCCAAGAAAATGGAAATATCATCCGTTTCGGGGTCGGGATACACTGCTGGCAGCGGTTCCACCGGTTCCAACGACAGTGCTGGCCAGATCAAGAGCCAGATACAGTCTCTCCAAGGTCAGATAACAGCTCTGGAACAGAGCGCGACCGACGAGAACGATTACGCCAGCGAAATTGAGGCGCTTGAGGCTCAGATTGCCGAGCTGCAAAGCCAGCTCTCTCAGGTCAAAGGCAAGGAAGAGCCGCCTCCTCCTCCCCCCCCGGAAGAAGACGAAACAACGGCCCAGACGGTTGATTCCGAAGGCAATGCTACGCCTGACGAGGGCAGCCTCTACAAGTGGTACGCCTAACTGCACAGGCCGAACGTCCTGTCTGAAGGTGTTCGTTTGTCTGCAAAGCTGTTTTATTGACAGTGCTATCACAGGCGCGTCGATGGAGTCCCCACTTCTAATCGGCGCGCCTTTCTTGTGCACTGTCGCATGGATGTCGCGTGCTACTTGTTTTGAGCGTTGGACTTTACCTTGCTCTTCTGCATGAATGCGTTCGCATGAACTTGTGGGATGCGCAAAGCGGAACAGGGGAGCGGGATGGCTCCGCCAGAGTGGCAAGGGCCATCCTGTTGCGCGTTCTTGTTCCCTTCGCCGTGGGCATAGTTCTCGCGCGCAATTTCGAGACGGTTCCTGCGCTGTGGAGCACGCTCTTTGCTCTTTTATTTTCGGCGCTGGCTTTCCTTTGGATGGGTGCTTCGCGCGGCTGGAGGCCATGGGCTTGGACTGCGGCCTTTTCGCTTTCGTTGGCGTTCATGGGGCTTGCATGGGGAGGCCTTCGCACGACTCCCGCCATGAGTCACAGGGCGGCTCTGCCGCCGCGCGAGGCGTTCCTGCACCTTCGCGTGGAGCGTGTCTTTGAAGGCGACAAGTGGGGGCGCACGCGAGGCATTGCGCATGTCGAAAGTGCCGCGCATCCCCTTGGCGAATTAGGCGGTCAGAGCGTTCTATTTTCCATCAATGACGCCGTGAGTCTGGACAAGGGGGCGCGTTTTTACGCCAAGGGCCTGCTCGTTCGCCGCGCCTTGGACAGCGAGGCTGGCAGCTTTGACGAATGGCTGGAGAGAAGCGGGGTTTATTTTAACTTCAGCCGCGCCGTGCTTCTGGAAGAGGTAGAGTCGCCGCCGCGCTGGATGGGCCGGATGAACGGGCTTCGCGAGTATCTTTCCAAATCTCTAGCCGCAGGCTCGGACGCCATGCCGCAGATACGCGCCATGCTGCCCGCGATGTTCCTCGGGCAGAGGCGTCTCCTTGACGCGGGGGACGGCGAGCTGTTTCGCACTACGGGCATGATGCACCTGTTCGCCGTAAGCGGTCTGCACGTTGGCCTTGTCGCTCTGACGGTAGAGGCCATTCTGGCGTTCTTGCGCATGGGGACTCGCTGGCGTGTGGGCGGGGGCCTTTTGATACTGCTGGCCTATGTGCTGC
This sequence comes from Opitutales bacterium, assembly GCA_016928295.1. Classification (GTDB taxonomy): domain Bacteria; phylum Verrucomicrobiota; class Verrucomicrobiia; order Opitutales; family Oceanipulchritudinaceae; genus Verruco-01. The sequence continues at coordinate 15,517 of JAFGLA010000050.1, read as the reverse complement.
TTATTGGCGCGCCGCCTTCGGCTGTAAGGGCTTTTATTATGCTCCTGTTCCATAGGGCGGGCCTGTTGTGGGGGAGGCCGACCCGGGGCCTGCCTGCGCTTTCGGCGTCGGCTGTTGCGGTTTTGGTTTGGAACCCCGCGCAACTTTTCGACATCGGGGCGCGTCTATCTTACGGCATCGTCGCGGGCATATTGTTCTACGGGGTGCCATTGGGGCGGATGCTGAACCGGCGCATGGCCCTGTACGAAGATCTTCCCGCGGGCAGTCTAAGCCGGGGCCGGCGGGCTTTGCTATGGGCTAAGGGCTGGCTTTGCACGGGTGCGGCTTCCTGTGCGGGGGCGTTTTTAATCGGTGCGCCGCTGTCGGTGCAGTATTTCGGCGTGTTCGCGCCCGGGTCTTTGCTTTTGAATCTTCTGCTCGTGCCCGTGGCGTTGCTTTGCGTGGCGGCTGCCAGCTTGTCGGCAATGTTCTATCTCGCGGCCCTGCTTCCAGTGTGCGGTTCGCTCGCCGCTATCGGGGAGTTTTTCAGCCGTGCGGGCTGGGTGTGCGCCCTATTTATGCACGAGGCGATAGACGCCCTTGCGAGAGTTCCGTTCCTTTTTGCAAGGTGCCGTTTTCCCGTGGAATGGATGGGGTCCGCGCTTGCGCTCGGCCTGCTCGCTTGGGTGCTGGTATTGAATGGGAGCTGGCTGCGCATGAGGCTAAGGCTTTGGTTTATGCCTTTTGCCTTTCTGTTCGCCGTTGCCGGTCTATGCGCCGCTTTTACAAGGGCATCTTGAACGCCGCGTACGCCGGTGCGCTGTTTCCGCCCACAGCTTCGCAGATGCGCAGGGTGTTTTTCATTCCAGTGCAGTGGCAGGGGTGGATTTCCTTTATGCCAAGGCGTTTGAACTGCTCGACTGTCCAGCGCATGCGTTCCTCGCTCGCGCTTTCGAGGTGAGTGCCGCCGATTACGCAGCGTATGGGTGCATCGTTTGTCAGTTTTTTGATGTGGTCCAGCGTGTTGATTACTCCCGCGTGTGCGCAGCCGAGTATTACGAAGCTGCCTTCGGGCGAGGGGATGTAAAGGGACTGGTCGTCGGGCAGAATGTCGGGAGTGCTGAAGGTCTCGTCGGTAAAGAAGTCTCCGCCGGTGTCTTCTATGTCGTGGGGGCGGGGAACTTCGCCCGTCATCCACACTCCGGGTATCACCTCGCAGGCGGAACGGCTTTTTACAAGCTTGCGGTTATCACCAAACTTGCCCGCCAGAAAGAAGGGGGAGTCCGAACGGCGCTTGCGCTCGGGCGAGCCGGAATGCTTTGGCCTTTGCGCGTCGGGATGCATGAATATGGCCGCGTTCGGGGCCGCCTGAAGGGCCATTTCAAGGCCGCCGACATGGTCGTGGTGCCCGTGGCTCAGGACGATTGCGCTTGTTTGGGCAAGGTCCAAGCCCAGAGTGGCTGCGTTGTGCATAAGCACGGTGCCGCTTGCGCCGGTGTCGAAGAGCACCTTGCCCGTTTCTGTTTCTATCCAGTAGGAAAGACCGTGTTCGGCCCAGATTCCGCGCCCGCTTGCCATGCACGCATAGTTTTCGACCAGAAGCGTCAGCCTTTGTTTGCTCATGGTGCAAAGTTTGGGCCTGCTGATACCCGAGCGCAAATAGAATGAGCATATGCTTGATTTTGTTCGTGACAGAAGAAAAAACGCGGCGCAATATGGGCATATGACCACAACAATCATTGCTGTTCCGGTTCTCACCTGCAAGGGCGGAGAATCCCGTTTGAGTAATCACTTCGCGCGTGCTCCGTTTCACATGGTAATTGATGCCGAGGGGCGCGTGGTGGATGTTCTCGACAGAAGCGTCTGCGCTCCCGGGGACGGACCGGTGCCTTGCTCGCAGATGAAGGCGTTGGGCGTGACTCATGTCATTTGCTCCAGCATGGGGCGCGGCGCAAAGGCGCACCTGGACCGTCTCGGCATATGCGTTCTTGCAAGCAGTGCACACACTGTTGCGGAGGCTCTTGCGGAGTTTAACGAGGGAAAGCTCCCGGAACTTGGCGAGGCGCAGCTTTGGGAGCACGACAACGATCCGACGCGCGGAGTCGTTCGTATGCGCAAGGGCGATGGCAGCGGAATGGGGCAGGGCCTTGGGCGTGGCTTGGGCCGTGGAAGAGGCCGATGCCAAGATCCGCGCGTTGGAAGAGGCTTTGGCCGCGGAGCTGGCTTCGGGGCGGCTCCTCAGGGCGGCTCGGTTCCTCCAAACGATGGGATGCCGGAGGGGCAGGCGACAAATCAGGCGGCGACGCCTGCATTCGGCATGGGGCAGGGATATGGTCGCGGCATGGGTCGAGGAATGGGACGCGGCAACGGCTGCGGACGTGGCATGGGCCGCGGGCGAGGAAATGGCCGTGGTATGGGACGGCGCGGCTAGGGCTCGTCTTTATATGGACGGATTGAGGAGGCTGGATGTATTTCTAAGATAAAAATCAGAACATGAGGCGAGGTGAATTGTGATTCCCGGAGCCGAATGGGTGATTTTTTAGCATGAAAGACACTTCTTGGAGCATGTTGCATGTATGCGTCGCCCTCCTGTAAGCCTTCTTCGACGGCTTACAGAATAGCGAAATGCACCGGTCTTGCTTTTGAATTATCGCTTTTGCGTCGGTATGCAGCCAGCCCAAGCACCAGCAAGCCCGCAGCGGTAGCGTAGCTGGAAGGCTCCGGCACTGCTGCTGCTGTAACCGTGAACGTCATGAGTGCCGTTATGTCGTTACCTCCACTTGGAACAGCATCAAACGCCGATACGTTGTCTGCGAGCGTCGTGATGGACAAACCTGTTAGGGTGACGGTCAGGCCGTCGCTTGTGTAGCTGAGCGTGTCTGAGCCTGGCGTTGTAACGGCAGATGTGGAAGTCGTCCAGTAAGAGAACGTCGAGATGCCGGATTCGATCACGCTGAAGGCTCCTCCTCCAATTGGAATAACTGCCGATATCCGGTTGTTCACCCGGTCATCGTCAAACCAAAGATTAATGCCCAGATTAGATATATACGTCGTTTCCATCGCAATACCAAGAGTATGCGTGCCGACGGTGAACTCGTAGCCAGGGTTCTGGATGGCGTTCCCCGTGGTCAGGAAGCTTGGACTGTCAACACTCCCTGTGAACACATAAACGTTATATACGGGATTGTCTCCTTCGCTGTCCCAGTAATGGTTGCTTATAAATTGGCCGGTTGAGTCGCAGTTGAATGTGGTAAGGCCGGTTAGCGTCGGAAGCGCAAGTGCATGTTGGGCAAACATGGAAATTGCCCCGATTGCAATCAAGGCCAATCGCATAGGTTTCATATGATCCTTTGTTGGGAGATCAGAACTTACACCGTATCATACGGAGATGTGTTCGTCCTGTGATAATATATAACAGTGTCACGATATCGTCGTCTATGCTTTTTTGCTAGATCCTCGTTGTCGCCACTAAATCAGTTGATAGAGAGTGTCCTCTGGTTGACGTGGGCCGCACATTGCCCTTGTATTCATAGTTTACTGTTGGCAATTTTTACTTTGTTGATAACCAATCTCAGTTACAGATGAGCGAAGAACTTCTTTTGGAGGCACTGAAGAAAGTCAGCTACCCGGGCTTCAGCCGCGATATCGTGTCGTTTGGCCTTGTCAGGGAATTGAAGCTGGAGGACGGCCATGCGACGGTGCTTTTGGCCATAACGACTGCGGATGCGTCAGTTCCTTCAAAGCTGAACGAGGCTTGCGAGGCGGCGCTCTTGTCCGTCCCGGGGGTCGAGAAGGCAACGGTCAACATTTCAGTCAACATAACGCGCGCTCCAGCCGAGGCGCCAAAGGAGGAGAGCAAGCCCGCTCTCTCTGGAGTGATGGCCGTTCTGGCCGTGGCCAGCGGCAAGGGCGGGGTGGGCAAGAGCACCGTTTCGGTAAACATTGCTTGCGCCATAGATCGCATTCTTAAAGACCGCCCGGGCTACAAGGGCGTGGGCGTGTTGGACTGCGACATTTACGGCCCCTCCGTGCCGCTGATGCTCGGCGCCAACGGCAGGCCAGGCGTTGTGAACGGGCGGATTATGCCCGAGATAGCGCAAGGGATGAAGATCATGTCCATGGGCTTGCTTTTGGACGAGGATTCGCCCGTGGTGTGGCGCGGCCCGATGGTCAGCAACGCGATTGGCCAGTTCCTTCGCGAGGTGGACTGGGGGGACTTGAACCTGCTGGTCGTGGACCTGCCTCCGGGCACCGGCGACGCGCAGCTCGCCCTTGTGCAGAACATTCCCGTGGCTGGCGCTCTTGTCGTAACAACGCCCCAGACGGCGGCTGTCAACGTGGCCCGCCGCGGTGCACGCATGTTTGACAAGGTGAACGTGCCTCTTGTGGGCGTAGTGGAGAACATGAGCTACATGCTCATGCCCGACGGCTCACGCAGCGATGTGTTCGGCACGGGCGGCGGACAGGCGACTGCCGATGCGCTCAATACCGAGCTTCTTGCAGAGGTTCCACTCGAAGTGGGTGTGAGAATCGGCTCCGACGAGGGTTTGCCGGTTACCATCTCGGCGCCCGACAGCCCAGCGGCAAAAGAGTTCTACCGTGCGGCAAGGGCGGTGCTGGCAAGGCTGGGACTCATCAACTAGTTCGCAAAAGTGGACCTTGTGTGCGATGTTTCGGGTATGTTTATCCGAAAGCGCAACTTCGTGCAGTGAGCTTCGCTCTTGATACAGGCCAGTTGGCAGCGCGCGGCCAATAGGCGGCTATCGCGTTGGCTTCTGCCGAAGATATCATAATCACGTAACATAAGCCGACAAAAACGTAACACAGTTTACGAAAAGACAAAACTTAAGTTCTATTACGTTAACGCTTCCCCAATAAGGGTGCCCTAAGCAGCAAATTAACATTTTTTGCCTGAAAAACACAATTGGGCGCGCAATAGAGCTAAGAAATCACAGCTCTTGTATTAAGAGTGCTCAGCTTTGTGTTTACAAATCCGATTATAGAAGTGTATTTTATAAAACGTTGATCAAGGGGCAGCGTATGAAAGAAAACAGCCACAACGGTGAGGAATTCATACAGCGTTCCAGCCTGTACCAAGAGTTTCTGGCGGAACGTCAGGAAATCATGCGTCACAAATGGCTTGAGTCTGAGAAAGCAGGTCAGGACATAGGCTTTGAGAGGGCGCTGCTCGACTGGATTCGCAATCATCGCGACAGTTGGCGCCGCAGCAGGCGCGAACAACAATGTACAACACATAATTGATTGTAGGAATCATGGCGGCCATGTTCGGTCGCTTTTTTGTGTACCAGTTCAGGCTTTTGTTCCAGTATTGCCGCCTGTTCTTTGCGCACAATTCTTCGTAGGGGATGGGAATGCTGTAACGCGATACACTCCCTATGCCTTTGGCAGGTGCAGCTTGAGATTCAGTCCGGAGTCGCCGTTGCCGACGATCTCGCAACGTCCGCCCATTTTACGCGCCAGTTCGTGCGCGATAGCATCCCTGAGGACCTGTTCGTTATTCACCTTCTTCTGGGCGCTTGTGCCTTCAAAGCTGATGATGAGCAGGCATTCGCCGTCCTTCTCCTCCGCATCCAGAGTCAGGCGCAAGCGTTCCTTGTGGCGGCTTGCCACCCGTGCTGCGACAAGCAAAAGAAAATCGCGCAGCAGGCTCTCGTTCACATGCAGAAGCATTCCCCTTGTGCTGCTTCCAACAAGCAGTTCGGAACCCTTTGGCAAGGTCGCCCTAAGAGTCTCCAGCTCGTTGTTCAGCCACGAACATGGCTCAACGAGGCTGCGTTCGCCCTCGTCGCCACTGTTGAGCGACATTATTCTGCGAATCAACAATTGGGCGCGCACGGCACTGTCTCGGATAATCTCCATGTCGTCATGCAGCGGCGTGCCAGGCTCGGTATCTTCAAGGGCGTTTTCGCTAAGTGAGCAAAGGCCGACCATAACGTTGCTGAAGTCATGCAAAAGGCCTTTTGTGGCGGCTGAACGCCCTTCCTGTACAAGCAGATGCAGGGGCAGCATGTCTGCGGCCTTTGTTGGAGCATCTTCTTGAGACTGCGTGTCCGAACTATTGTCCACCCTCATGCACATCGGCATTGATGAAGAAGGAATTATAGCAGTCAGATAAAAAAACTCAGCTTGTAGTGTGAATGTGCGCCTCGACGCTCTTGGGGGCGTGTAATCGGGCAAAGAAAAAGCCTGCCCCCGATGGGAACAGGCTTGGAAAATTGTATCTATCGGGCGGTCTTACTTGCCCGTAGGCGTCGGCGTGCGGTTGACGAGTGCCCAACTTGAGTCGAGCTGGCTTGAGCGTTCGGGGCATTCTTCGTTTACCACGCTGATTGTGAGCACGTCGCCTTCCCTGGCAAAGTTGTAAACGCCGCGCATCTTGGGGCAGAGGGCGGAAGGTGTGTTGTAGGTAAAGAGCAGCATGTCGCGTCCGCGTTCTATGGTGCCCAGAATGTCCGTCCCGTTGGCTACGCCGCTGGCGTTTTCCAGAATAAAGCGTCCATCGCTGTAAATGGTCAGGTAGGCTCCGCTTGTTTCGCCCTTCCAGGTGCCGATGATTGCGGCGTGTAGGTCTGGCCTTATTTTGTAGGAGCTGCATGCTCCAAATACAAGAGTGCCGAGAAGGCAGATTAGTGTCAGGGGGCGGAGTAATTGCATGGGAATATAGTAAATACGGTTTGTGTCGCAGGTAGCAAGCGCGGAGCGCGTGCGAAGTCGGGCCTCGAGCGGTAGATTGTTCGGACAGTGTACGCCAGGCTTTGTTTCCATCAAGAAAACAGACTTTGATGATGTGTGCCAGTCGGGCTGTTCCAAGACAGTCCTTCGGACCGTTAGACGCATACCCTTTTCAGGGGCTTGCAGGAGTGCTTCCCGCATGTTTTCGCCCTTTATGACGCCGCCTTTTGAGACTGGTAAAATGTCTCTGAAAGTTGGGACAAAACTTAACACATAAGTCGGACTTATCGTAACAATTAGCATCCCTACTAGAAGGACGAGGACGCGATTCTAGTCTTTTCTGAATGGGGATTGTACACAATATCTAGTGTCGCACCCCGACGTCCTCCCCAAGATATAGGAAACTACCAGCAATGCTCGAAGGCAATCATACAGACCATCTCAAGGCTTACATCGCTTCCAAAACCGGACTTTTCTCACAAATCCGCAAGCGTGACGGGCGCATCGTGCCCTTTGACCCGAAGGCCATAACCAAGTCGATTCTCGCAGCCGGAAAGGAGACTGGCGAGTTCGGCGAAGACGTGGCTCATCGACTTACCATAAAGGTTATAGAATACGCCTACCAAATGCTCACCGTGGAGATTCCCAACGTTGAGGATTTACAGGACATCGTCGAGGAAGTTCTTCTCAACACGCCCTACCGCAAGACGGCCCGCGCGTACATAATCTACCGCGACCAGCACGCCAAGATGCGCGAGATTGCCGACCAGAGCCACATCGACCAGGTTGACCAGTATCTGGAAAAGCTCGACTGGCAGGTGCGTGAAAACAGCAACATGTCCTTCTCGCTCCAGGGGCTGAACAACTACCTGTCCAGCTCCGTCAGCAAGACCTACTGGCTGAACAAGATTTACAACCCCGCCATCAAGAAGGCGCACGAAAGCGGCGACTTCCACATCCATGACCTCAACCAGATTAGCGTGTACTGCGTGGGTTGGGATCTTATGGACCTCTTGCGCGAAGGCTTCCGCGGCGTCTGCGGCAAGGTGGAAACGCGTGCGCCAAAGCACTTCCGCACCGCCCTCGGGCAGGTGATCAACTTCTTCTACACCCTTCAGGGCGAGGCTGCGGGCGCTCAGGCGTTCTCCAATTTCGACACCCTGCTGGCTCCCTTCATCCGCTACGACAAGCTGGACGTTCGCGCAGTGCGCCAGTGCATTCAGGAGTTTCTCTTCAATGTGAACGTGCCCACGCGAGTCGGCTTCCAGACGCCGTTTACGAACGTGACGCTGGACCTTGTCTGCCCCAAGCACTACAAGGACCACCCCGTAATCATCGGCGGCGAGATGATGACTGAGACCTACGGCGAGTTCCAGAAGGAGATGGACATATTCAACAGCGCACTCTTCGAGCTTATGGCCGAAGGCGACGCTCGCGGTCGAATCATGACCTTCCCGATTCCCACGATCAACCTGACCAAGGACTTCGACTGGGACAACCCGAACCTGAAGGGCCTCTGGGACATGACGGGCAAGTACGGCGTGCCGTACTTCTCGAACTTCATCAACAGCGACATGGACCCCGAGGACGCACGCTCCATGTGCTGCCGCTTGCGAATCGACAACACGCAGCTCGAAATGCGCGGCGGAGGTCTTTTCGGCGCGCACCCTCTGACAGGCTCCGTGGGCGTTGTTACGATCAACATGCCCCGCCTTGGCTTTGAAGCCAAGAGCGAGGCGGAGTTCTACGACAATCTGGCCCGTCTGATGGATCTGGCCCGCGACAGCCTCGAAACCAAGCGCAAGTTGCTGGAGCGTCTTACGTCCTCGAACCTCTACCCGTACACGACCTTCTACCTGCGCGGCATCAAGGAGCGCACCGGCCAGTACTGGAAGAACCACTTCTCGACAATCGGCCTGTTGGGCATGAACGAGGCTTGCGTGAACCTTTTGGGTTGCGACATCGCCGACCCGCGCGGGCACAAGTTCTCCTGCGACGTGCTCGACTTTATGCGCGGTCGTCTCATCCAGTACCAGAAGGAAACGGGCAACAACTACAATCTCGAAGCCACCCCGGGCGAGAGCACGACGTACCGCTTTGCCCAGAAGGACAAGGCCCGCTTCCCCAAGATCATGGTGGCCAACGAGGAGGACGTGTCCCAGAGCCACGCCGAGCCTTACTACACCAACTCCACACACCTGCCCGTAAACTACACGGACGACTTGTTTGAAAGCCTCGACCTTCAGGACGAGCTTCAGACCAAGTACACGGGCGGCACCGTGGTGCACCTGTTCCTTGGCGAGCGCGTGGCGGACTCCAACACGGTGAAGAACCTAGTCAAGACGATCGCCAATTCCTACAAGCTGCCGTATTTCTCGCTTACGCCTACCTTCTCGGTGTGCCCCACGCACGGCTACGTCGCCGGAGAGCACCACAAGTGCCCGCATTGCGGAGCGGAAAGCGAAGTTTACAGCCGCGTCGTAGGCTATTTGCGCCCTGTGTCCCAGTGGAACGCTGGCAAGCAGGCCGAGTTCGGAATGCGCAAGATGATGAAGCTGACCGACACAAAGAAGCAGGAGCTTGAAGAGACTCCTGTTCAGGCAGCGGCTGAAGCAGTCTAAAAACCGCTACCAGCCCAAATAAACGGGAGCGCCTCGCATAAAAGCGGAGCCTCCCGTTTTGCTGTACAAACTGGTCAAGATGGATGAGTCTTGGCGCGCCTTATTCCCTGCCCACGATGGCGGACAGCTTGTCGGTCATCTCGTTTAGCGCGATGCTCAGTATCTGCAATTCCTGCGCTGCGGAGGCGGACTCTTCCGCTGTGGCCGCGTTTTGCTGCACGACGGAATCCATCTGATGAACGGCCTCGCTGACTTGCTCGATACCCTCTGTCTGCTGGCGAGATGCGGAGGAAATGGACTCAAGCAGCTTGGCTAGCTCCTCTACCTTTTGCTTCACCTCGTCAAAGGCTTTTTCAGCGTCCGAACCGTAGCGAACCGTCTCGTTGACCCGCGTCAGGTTGCCCTCGATAAGGGACGAAGTGGAACGTGCCGCCTCTGCGCTGCGCTGGGCGAGGTTTCGCACCTCTTCGGCTACGACGGCAAAACCGGCGCCGGCCTCTCCCGCGCGTGCCGCTTCCACGGCGGCGTTAAGCGCGAGAATGTTTGTCTGGAAGGCAATCTCGTCGATTGTCTTGATGATGTTCTTGGTCTCTACGCTGGATTTGTTAACCTCCGCCATCGACTCGCCCAGCTTGCCCATCATGGAGCCAACTTGGGCAATTTGCCCGTGGGACTGTTGCATCAGCTCGTCGGCACGGTCCACGTGAGTGGCGTTCTGGCGCACCATGGTGGCAATCTCCTGAAGCGAGGCCGCGCTCTCCTCAAGCGAAGCGGCCTGTTCGCTCGCCCCGTTGGCAATCTGGTTGCCGGAGTCGGCAATTTCGGTCGAGGCACTGCCAAGCTGCGCGGCTCCTTGGATAAGCTCTTGCACCGCGGCCTTGAGCGGCAGAGCGATGCTGCGCGCTATCCAGATGCCCATTCCAAGAAGCAGAAGCACAAACACACTCGCCAGCGTATAGCTGACAGTGCGAAGCCCGCTCAGGGCCTCGTCCAGCGCGGTGGCTTGTTCGGCCTGCGTCGTGGCGACGTTATCCATGTATATACCGGTGCCGATCCACATGTTGGTACCGGGAATCATCTTGGAGTAGCTTAATTTCGGCTGTTCGCCCATGCCAGGCTTGGGAAACACGTAGTTTACAAAGCCGCCGCCGGAGGCCGCCGCCTTGCCAAGCTCCGCAACATACATCACTCCGTTCACGTCCTTTGACCCGCCAAGGTCTTTGCCTACGTTCTCTTTCTTGGTGGGTAGGGCAAGGCACACGGTCCCTTCATATATGAAGAAGTAGCCGGAGCTGTCCTTCTCGTATCTGATGCCGTCGATGGCTTTTTGCAGGTATTCGATTTTAGCTTGCCTCTCTTCCAGCCCCTCAAGCCCCTGTGCTAATGTGTAGGCCAAGGCGTCCGTGCTTGTCTTGAGCTTTTCGCTTTCAGCACCGGTAATCAACCTGCCGACGTGCTCGGTTGCAGTGTCGCGGCTCATGTTCAATCCGACGTAGGATAGAACCGATAGGACGAGTGCCAGAAATACCGATGCAGTCACAAGAGCGTAGATTTTCTGCGCTGCTGTGAACTTTGATCCTGATGATACTGATGACGTATTGCTTTGTCTGGGGAGCTTGGGAACTTTCACAATTCAAGTTACATTGATTGTTGATAAATGCCAAAGGCTGAAGGCGAAATGTAATTGCTGCAATTATTGACGTGTCTGGGATCTGATTGGGCGCAATCAGGTAGGAATACGCTGTTCACGCCCCCCCCGTTTGTCCTTTGTCAATTAACACGTTCCCACGCGTCAATACTATTGAAACGGAGCGGGCCGGGCCATGTTAACCTGCTGATACTAGTATTTTAGTAAATAATGTCGGTGGGTCCAGAACCAACGTGGTCTTTATTTGTTTTCGCTCTTCTCCGGCGAATCGTGAAGTAGGTTGGTCACGTAATTCTCCAGATCCGGCAGGCTGGACAAAGCGTCCATTTGCGCTCGCAGCTTCCTTGCCCCCGCGATGCCTTCGGTGAAGGGCTTCAGCTTTGGGCGGATCTTGCGGATGTCTTCGCCGCTTCCAAGAAGCGCGCGCGCGTAGTCGAGCATGGTGTGCAGCTTTAGCGTGGCATCCGGCTCGGGCGGGCAGGGCGCTCCGGCCATTACCGCCTTCAATTGCCTGAAAATCCACGGTTTCCCAAGTGCGGCCCTGCCTACCATAAGGCCAGATACTCCGCTCGCCTTGGCCCTCTCGATACTGTAAGCGCCATTTACCGCACCGTTTCCGATTACAGGAATCCGCACCGCGCGCGCCACTTCGGCAATAAGGTCCCAATCCGCATCGCCGCCGTAGCCCTGCATCCTTGTGCGCCCGTGGACAGCGATTGCGGCTACGCCTTCGCGCTCCAGCATTCGTGCCGCTTCTGGCGCGACGATGTGCGCTTGGTCCCAGCCGCTGCGCATTTTGACCGTAACCGGAAGCTCCGGCACGGCCCGCACAACGGCTCTTGCCACACTTGCCATAAGGGGCAGGTCTTTGAGCAGGGCGCTTCCTGCGTTTTGATCCACAATCTTGGGCGCCGGGCAGCCGCAGTTTATGTCGATGAAGTCCGGCACCAGCCTGTCGGCCAGCTTTCGCGCAGCCTCGGCCATCAGCGAGGGTTCCGCTCCGAAGAGTTGCACCCCGTAAGGGCGCTGCTCGGGCAGAAAGGCGAGAGTGTCCCATATTCGGGAGTTCTCGCCCGCGGCAAGGACGGCGTTTGCCATCACAAATTCGGACACGAGCATGTCCGCCCCCTCACGCTTGCACAGGGAACGAAAGGCCATGTCGCTGAATCCGGCCATGGGAGCCAGATACAGAGGGAACTCGAATTGACCTGTCGAAGTGTGAATTTCGGGCATTTATGTGGTATATTTCCAGTATGTATTTCTCTTGAAAAGCGCAAGGATTCTAAAGATCGACAAAACCCAATGTTCTGGATGTGTAAAAAATACGGTATAGACTGCGGCAATGAAGTTTTTTGGATTTGTGTTATAAATGATATTGCCCATTTTGCCGTTAAAACTTAAAGTCAACTTTAAGAAAAGTCCTAGGTTATCGACAGGTAACCTAACTTCGGAGAGGTCAATGGAACAAGAATGCGGTAAAGAAAAAGGCATAAGCCGTATAGATTCTGGCTCTACGCATGGGTGGTTCGTGCGCGGATACAAGAACGGTAAAACTTTCTCCAAGCTTTTCAGCGATTTGAAATGCGGTGGCTCCGAGAAGGCATTGGATCTTGCACGCGTTTACCGTGACAAGCTTCATACCGAGTTGGAAAAGATTGACACCCGCCCGCGTGGAAGGCGAATCGCATATCGCGACGCCCGCAATTCCACAGGAGTTCTAGGGGTGTGCAAGACTCGCAAGAAAGGCCCCAACGGCACGATAAGCGAGGTGTATTCCGTCACATGGCGCCCCGAACCCGGGGTGCAGAAGTGCACGTCATATTCCATCAAAAAATACGGGGACAAGTCCGCCTTCCGTCTCGCTGTGGCGCACAGGCGCAAGATGCTTCGCGAGATTTACGGCCCCGGCATTTTCCGCAAGATGGCGTCCCGTTCCGGTCAGGTTGCCGAACTGGAAGCTGGCGAATAGGCTGCGACGAAAGCAGGTGTTTTCCTGATGACAAGGCCGGAGCTTTTAGCTCCGGCCTTGTTGCGTACACGAGAGGCGTGTATTGGGTATTGGATGCTTGATTCGTAAGCCACTCCATTTATTCAAAACCCACATTTGGTGCTGTTTCGGAGTGTCATTATTCTTGTTTATTTATTGCGCGCGCCATGTGAACATATTTGAATGTGCCTCATGCGCCTACTACCCCTTTTCGCCGGCGTCTTATCGCTGGCAACGTCGTACACACCGCTTTGCGCCACCGCAGTTGCGAGCGCAGAGCAGCGAGCAGCGGAAATGCTCTCGCGCATGACTCTAGAAGAGAAAATCGGCCAGTTGTATCTCCAGCACGACAGTGCGGAAGAGGCCTTGATCCGTTCCGGTGCCTGCGGGGCATTGCTGAACCTTACAGACGCCGAAACAGCGGACCGCCTCCAGCGTGTCGCAGTAGAGGAAAGCCGCCTCGGTATTCCTTTGTTTTTGGGGCGCGACGTAATCCACGGCTATCGCACTGCTTTTCCAATTCCACTTGCGCTGGCTTGCTCCTGGGACGAAGAGATTTCATACAAAGCCGCGGCGGTAGGCGCGTCCGAAGCGGCCGTGGTCGGTTACAACTGGACCTACTCGCCGATGGTCGACATTTCGCGAGACGCACGCTGGGGCCGTATTGCGGAGAGCTTTGGCGAAGACCCGCTGCTTGCCTCCAGACTCGGCGCGGCGATGGTGCGAGGCTATCAGACCCCGCAGGAGGGGCTGCCCGTTGGCATGGCAGCCTGTGTTAAGCATTTTGCCGGTTACGGAGCCTCTGAAGGCGGGCGTGACTACAATTCCACACTTATCCCGCCGCGCGAACTGCGCGACATCTACCTTCCGCCGTACAAGGCCGCGGTTGACGCCGGAGTGCTGACAGTGATGACAGCGTTCAACGATCTGGACGGAGTTCCAAGTTCGGGCAACCGCTGGCTCTTGACAGAGCTTCTACGCGAGGAATGGGGTTTCGATGGCATGGTCGTAAGCGACTGGAAGTCCATGGACGAGATGATTAACCACGGCTTCTGCGCTGATGAGCGCGAGGTGGCCCTGCGCTCTGCCAAGGCTGGCTTGGACATGGAAATGGTCGGTCATTGCTACATAAACCACATTGCTTCCCTTATAGAAGAAGGCGCACTGGACATGGCGACGATCGACGAGCGCGTGATGTATGTTCTGAAAGCCAAATACGCGATGGGTCTTTTTGAACACCCCTACCGCACCAAAGGGCGCGAAAGCGTGATACTTTCCAAGGAGCACAAAAACGCCGCTCTCGAAGCCGCCTGCCGCAGTGCCGTTTTGTTAAAGAACGAAAACGACATTCTTCCTCTTTCCAAGGGCGTGAAAGTCGCCGTTATCGGGCCGCTTGCGGACGCACCGCACGAACAGATTGGGACTTGGTGTTTTGATGCGCGGGATGAGGACAGCGTGACACCCCTTGTGGCCTTGCGCGAAATGCTTGGCGAGGACAATGTCTTGTATGCGCCCGGCGTGTCGTACAGCCGAGATAGCTCCAGAGATGGCTTTGCGGCGGCGCTGGAGGCGGCTCGCAATTCCGACGCGGTGCTCTTTTTCGTTGGCGAGGAATCCATGCTATCGGGCGAGGCGCACAGCCTTTCCGACATACACCTTCCCGGCGCGCAGGAAGAACTTGTCCGCGCGGTGGCCAAAGAGGGCAAACCGCTTGTTCTTGTTCTCATGACGGGGCGCCCCGTCATAATTACGGACATCGAGGCGGAGGCGGAAGCCATACTGGCGGCCTTCCATCAGGGAACTATGGCCGGACCAGCGCTTGCCAAATTGCTCTTTGGCGAAGTTTCGCCGAGTGGTCGTTTGCCCGTGAGCTGGCCCGTGGAAATCGGCCAGATTCCAATCTATTACAACCACAAGAACACTGGCCGCCCCGCAAAGCCTGACGACTTTGTGCCGCTGGACAAGCTTCCGCTGGCGCAGAAGCAATCTTCTCTCGGCTTTACAAGCAGCTACATGGATTTGCAGCCACAGCCAGCATATTGCTTTGGCTACGGTCTTTCTTACGGCAATTTCGAATACTCGGATCTTGAGCTGAACACCGACAAGATGCGCATGGACGGAGCAATCGAGGTCTCGGCCACGATTCGCAACACAGGCAGGCGCGAAGCCATCGAGACAGTGCAGCTGTACGTGCGCGACTTGGTGGGCGAAGTCACGCGCCCCGTTCGCGAGTTGAAGGATTACAAGCAGATTGCACTTAAGCCCGGAGAGTCCTGCCGCGTGAGCTTCACGCTCCTGCCCGAACAGTTGGCGTTCACAGGCATTGACATGGAGCGCAAGGTGGAGCCGGGCATGTTCAAGCTGTGGATAGCGCCCAACGCGCAAAGCGGTCTTGAAGGCTCCTTCGAGCTGCTGCCCTGAGTCAGGGCCTGCGTTCCCTTGGGAGCGTCTGCAAATCTATAAGAAAGCAGACGCTCCCTGGAAGAGCAGTCAGCGTTCTCGGGAGTGTTTGAAAACCGGACTCCCGTCGGAATGCGGGTGCCTTTTCGGTGAAAAACCTTCCCATTCGGCTCGGGGAATCCCGATTCA